>BBFS01000039.1 GCA_001313365.1 Paenarthrobacter nitroguajacolicus JCM 14115 | reverse complement strand
GGGGAAGCGACGGGCTGAACCGGTGGGAGATCCATAGGCGCGAAACTGTAGGGACCTTGGATGCCACCCGTGGTTACCGGATTGCGACCGGCGTTCACATCGAACACCAAGGACTTTGCCACCTTGTCCTGCCAGCCACGCAGCTTGCCATTGGTGTCCCAGGCGTTGGATACGACTACAAGGAAAGCCCAAACTGCACCGAGGAACATCAGCGGCAGGGCGATCCACAACACCAGTCCGATCTGTCCAAGCGCCGACAAGATGACCGCAACAATGGACCCCCAGCAGCAAGAGGCCGCCAGTAAGGATCCCCCCCCGAACAAAAACAACACCTGCGCCCGGAGCATAGCCATCAGAATCCGCACTGCGGATGCCCATGAGCTGGTTGCCGATGGTATTTCCAGACTTCGCCTCCAGACCAAGGAGGACGAAGGTATACACCACGGTCACGCCTAAACCGATGCTCCCCCAGGAGAACCAACAGGCCCGTGTCATAGACAATGAAGCCGTTCCGGCGGGTCTGCGTGATGCCGGCAATTCCCAGAGCGAACGTGGTGGCAAGCACGGCAAAGTCCCAGCCAATCCAGCACAGCTGCGCCCAGGCGTTTCCCGGCAGAGGCGGGCGCCAATTCGAGCTTGGTGGTCATTGTGGTCCCTCCCCCCTGGCCCAGGCATACGGTCCGGCATGGTTTTTGCTCCGTGCTGCATCGGCGACGCCGGAGCCGACACTACCGAGATACTACCGGGATCGGAGAAACCATGCCGGTTGGCGAACTCCAACGCCGCCTTCTGAGCATGGTTGATGTTGCCTTCCTTGCGGGCACCACGGTTATTCAGGGGTGAACCGCACTGCGTGCAGAACGTCGCGCCCGGGCGAACCGGATGCCGGCAAGCCGGACAAAGTTCTGTCTCATTGCTCATCAGTGGTGTCCTTCTTGAACGGCAACGTGAAGCGGCGCTTCGCAGGATCGGTGGTGCCCTGTTGACGGCGACGAAGGGCCGCGCGGCCATCGGACAGCAACGAGCGCGGCGAGAACCGTGCCTGCTGCCGTTTCCAGAATCCGACGCTTCCCGTAATGTCCGTCAGCGATGTATCAACGATCTCCCAGTACTCCTTGACCTGGTCCTCACTGGGTTGGCCCGCGCCGAACACAGCGGCGTCGGCCCGGTGGGCAAGCAGGGTGGTGGTAGTTCCGGTAGTGGGGAACGCGTCAGCAATGACCGAGGCCGACTCGCGTCTGGTGGACTTGGTGTCAATCGAGGCACCCATATCGGTGACCAGGCTCAGCACTTCGTTCCATCCGGCGCCAACCCGCTGGGCCGGGTGGCCATCACGGAAACGGGCCTTCCGGCGTCGTGATTTCAGCAGGAGAATCAGCAGCAGCGGCAAGGCGAGGATCCCCCCCAACGGAATCAGTGCCACGCCAATAGCCGCGAGCAGCGGACCCCAGAAAAGCCACGGGTTGTTTTTCTTCTCGTCTGCATCCAGGCATCCGGGGTGGAATCCGGCGGCAGGTCAGCGGGCTCCTGCGGCGGGGGGGGCGGCGGCTGGAGTACCTGCGGCTTGGGTTTGGACTTGTTTTCCGGGTCCGGCGGGATGGGCACGTTGTCCTTGGGCGGGGTGGGATCGAAGGCAACCCATCCCACGCGGTCAAACGCCACCTCAACCCAGGCGTGGACGTCCTTGCCCGTGATCTTGATATCCCCCGGCGCCGTTCTCAGGGCTCTTGGGGTCAGGATAGAACCCCCCCATGACCACGCGGGAAGGAATACCAAGGTGGCGGAGCATGAGGGACATGGACACGGCGTATTGCTCGTCGTCCCCCCCCAGCATCTGCTTGGCCGAGAGCATGTTGCGGACGCGCGCAGCACTGTGGCCGGGAAGGCTCGGGAGCTGCCCTTCGGCACAAGGCCATTGCTGAAAGCACCGCTCTTCTGGAAATGTGCCTCAATCTGCCGGACACGGTCAATGGCAGTCGGTGCATCCGCGGAAATCTGGTTCGCCTGGGAAGCCACGATCGGTGGCACTTCCTCCGCTTCCGGCAACGTGAGCTTCGCGAAGTCGTACTGCGTGAGCTGGCCGTGCTCCAGCGTCCCGGGGTCCGAGACCTGCACGGTGTAGTTCTCGCCCTTGGACAGGCCCTTGGTGGTCACGGCTGTGTCCGTGCCGGCGTTGAAGTAGAGCCCGGAAGCGGCCCCCCCGAAGTGTCCGCGAAACTCATACCCGTGGTGTGCCGGCCACCAGGCACGAAGTAGCCTTGGTAATCCTCTACGGTGATGTCCAGTGTGTAGTTGGTGCCCTCCACCGGGCTCCCGGAATCGGCCAGGGTGTTCAGCGACCGGGCATCACCCACCTTGCTGAAGTTGCCGGAGCTGTTGGGATCCATGCTGTAGTTCACACCGTTGAAGGCGTCCAGTGCCGCCAACCGGACGCGGGCGTCTTTGGGCAGCCCCTTGACCGTGAACAGCGTGCTGTCCTTCTCGTCCTTGACGAAGTTACGGAAGCTTGCAAGGGGGGGTGTCACGTACTCCCGCGGATCGAACGGCGGGACAATCGTGTTGCGAAGCACCTTCCGGTCATCGCTGGCGGTCACCAACGGCGAGGCGATGGCGGTGACGCCCACCGCAACAACGATCACGGCTGCAGCAGTCCCCCCCAGGCGGCGGAGCTGGCCGCGGCGGGCTGTGGCGGCGTCGGAACCCGGCCTATTGGCCGAAACGGCCTTGGTGCTGTTCCGCCGGAGCACATCACGGCGGAACGTCGCCCACACGATGGACACAATGGTCAGCGAGACGCCGCGCTCCACATTGAGGAAGCCCGCGCTGGTACTGAAAGCGATGCCCGTGACAAAGAGGACCAGCACCGGCAGCAACGGCCAGTACGGGCTCTTCAAACGCCACGTCAGCAGACCAGCGGCCAGAGCGGTCACCAGTGAACTGAGGAACGGCACAATGAGCATGCCATTCGCTGTGCCCACAGGAACGCCAACGGTGAGCATGTCCTTCCAGGCAAACACGATGCCCAGCAGGAGCGTACGCAAGGAGTCGAGGCTGGGCAGGAATCCGAAGACAGCCGAATCCGGCACGGCCAACGCCGAGCCAAACACCATGTAGGCGCCTAAGGTCACGGCAGCAGTGATGAGCAGTCCCAGGCGGAAGCGCACGTTGAGGACAGCGATGCCCAGCCCCCCCAGCAGCACACCACCCAGACCGGCGATGAGGTAGTGGGCGTCTCCCCCCCGAAGCTTAGGGTGAAACCGAGGACGCCAAGGAACAGCAGCACCAGGAGCGCCCCCCCACAGTCGACGGCGAAATGCCAGGCTGGCCTGCCGTCGTCGAATATCGATCCTCCGGCGCGCGGGCGGCGGACCGGGTTGCCTTAGCTGCGCGGGGACGCACCCTGAGATGGGGGAGCGGTGCTCATGCTGCCGCCTTTCGAAGAACTATGGCGAGATCGTCCAGGTCGCCGACCGTGAGGACCGTCAGGTCCGCGATGTTGGCCCTCGACGGCGCCGCTCCGGGTTGGACACGGACCGCCAGGCTCCGCACGCCCGGGGGGGGAACGGACGAGGCCGCGGAGCGCAGTTGCGTGGCTGTCACGTGGCTGCCCACTACGAAGAACACCACGGAGGCGTTGGGGACAGTGTCCGAAAGGGTGCGGGCGAGGTCGACGGCGGTCTTCCGCATGGGTGCCCCCCCGACAATGCGGGTCATGTCGTCCAGCAAGTTCCGGCCGGTTTCGCAGCGGAGCGGCCCCCCTTCTGGGTCAGGACATCCAACTCACGCTGCTCGCGGATGGCCTGCCTGCCAATGGAAGCGGCCACAGAAATGGCCATTTCGAACTCGGGCCCGGAGTCATACTCGTCCGTGTTGATAGAGAGCGAGATGGCCAGGTGTGCGCGCCGGGTCTCCTCAAACTGGCGAACCATGAGCTTATTGGTGCGGGCCGTGGTCTTCCAGTGGATGTGTCGCCGATCGTCCCCGGGAACGTAATCGCGCAAAGCATGGAAGGAGACATCCGCGCTGGACAACTCCGTGGTGGGCATGCCTCAAGGTCGCGGATGAAACCTGCGGCCGAGCTCCCCAGCGATACGGTCCGAGGGTGTACGAACAGGTCCACCGGATCGGTCCACATCACGCGGCGCCGCAGCAAGTGGAGTGGGTCGGCGCGAACAGAGCGGACCGGACCCACGACAATCACTGCACGCCGGGCCGTAGGGATGGTGAAGAGATCCTCGTGCACCTGTGCCGGCTTCATGCGGGGGCAAATGGAAAACGGCCGTGTTGGAACCCACCGGCAGCTCCAACGCTGCAGGCAACAACGGCCTCGTGGACACGTTGGACACGGCAATGCTGCCCACAGCGTCATCCCCCCCACAGCCACCCGTGTGCGGGCGAGGTCCAGAACCACGCCGTAGGCCGAGCGGCCCACGATGAAGCCGATGGCAAGGAGGAACAGCAGGAACGCCACCATGGCCGCTGACTTGGCTTCCTGCCAACCCCACGCCTGTCCCGCCCACCAGAGCCCGATCGAGGCAGCCAACACTACCCACCCGAGCAGGCTCACTACCGCGAGACGGGCCACACGTACTTCAGCCAGACAGCCCTGACCTTGCTCCACCCTGGCGCAAGGAAGTCGCCTGCAGTTCCGACTGCTTCCGACCATACGGCTGCGGGGGGGTGGAGCTTGCTGGTTTTGCCGCGTTGGCTTGACCGGCCGGGGGGGCGCTTGCCCGGCTCGTTGCCAGGGCCGCGCAGGGAACGCATCTTGCCGCCAAGAGCGGACGTAGCGCGTTTCAACGAGTCAGCAGCTGTTCAGGGGTGTGCTGGAGGACATGTCTGGGCCTTTGTTCGAGCTGGGTGCGGTGGGGGAGTAGTGTTTAGGCGCTCGCGCGTTGCTGCGGGGGCCGCGACGTCAGCGAGGACGCGGTTGAGCACCACCTCGGGTGTTGCGCCGGAGAATTCGGCTTCGGGGTCCATCACCAAACGGTGCGTCCACACCACTGGGGCGAGCTCCTTGATGTCATCCGGCAGAACGAAGTTGCGGCTCTGGCTGGCGGCCCACACCTTCGCAGCACGGACCATGGCCAAAGCGCCACGAACAGAAACACCAAGCCGCGTTTCAGAGGCATTGCGGGTCTCTTCGCAGAGGCGGGAAATGTACTCGAGCACCGCGGTGTCCACGTGGGTGGTGGCTGCCAGGTCTGCCATGTCCGCTACGGCCTGAGTGGTGATCAGCGCGCTGAGGTCCTTCGAACGGTCCTTCAGGTTGGCCCCCGCCCAGCAGCCGGACGGTGGAAGCGTGATCCGGGTAGCCAATGGAGGTCTTGATCAGGAAGCGGTCAAGCTGGGCCTCGGGCAGGCGGTAGGTGCCGGCCTGTTCGATGGGGGTTCTGGGTTGCCAGGACCATGAACGGGCGGCCGGCCTCGTACGTAGTGCCGTCCACGGTTACGCGGGATTCCTCCATGACTTCCAACAACGCGGACTGCGTCTTAGGAGAAGCACGGTTGATTTCGTCAGCCAGGACGATGTTGTTGAACACCGGCCCTTGTGGAATTCGAACTTCTGGGTCTTTTGATCGTAGATGGTCACACCGGTCACGTCAGACGGCAGGAGGTCAGGCGTGAACTGGATGCGGTTATGCGAACCCTGGACTGTCGCGGCCAAGGCACGGGCGAGGGAGGTCTTACCCGTACCCGGCGCGTCTTCAAACAGGACATGGCCTTCGGCCATCATCGCCGTGAACGTCAGCCGGATGACGTGTTCCTTGCCCAACACGGCCTTGCCCACGTTGGCAACGAGCTTCTCGAACGTTTCTGCAAACCACGCGGCCTGCTCGTTTGTCATGGTCATCGGTTGATCCTGTTCCTTGGGTGTGTTCGGAGTGTTGGGTTGAAGTTGTTGCTAAGAGCCAGGCGAGGAGTCAGCAGACAGGGGGGGCATGCCATTGCGAAGGTCCACGGTGGTGGACTTCACGAACCAGCCGCTCTTCGGCGAGCCGTTGAGCTTGTACCATGGCGTCCCGTTGTTGTAGATATCCTGCCTGCAGGTGACGTCAATCCATCCCCAAGACCGTTCCACCCAGCCAACGCCACACGTGGGGGGGCCGCTCGGGTTGTACGTGTCCGGCCTTCCCGGCTGGCCAGGGCACGTGCTGTTGTGTGCCTGGATCTGGGGTGGAGTGGGGCGGAGGCGGCGGCGGAGGTGCAGACCCGCTCCGTGACGTGTCACTGCCCACCCGGCCAGCCTGGCCGCCACTGATGGCGCGGACTCGCAAAGTTTTTGTCTCGTCGAAGCCCACCGTGGTGGAGAAACTCCTCTGGCCGGTGTCAGTCCACGCGCCACCCTCGAGGCTGTATTGGTAGCCCGTCACGGGACGTCCATTGCCACTGGGAGCGCTCCAGGTCCACGACACCGTCTTGTCGCCAACACCGCTGCTCTTACTTCCGGTCACCACCGGCGCAGCGGCAAGCCCATAGGGATTGACGGTGTTTGATGCCGGGCTTCTGTCCCCGGGTGTGGGGGTTCCGTGAAGACACTGCCCACACCACTACTGCTGTGTCGGTTCCATTGGCGGCCGGCACTACGGCTCCCCCCCGGATGGAATCGCGCCACTGCCGCCTCCGGACGTCAGTGCATACCGGTAGCTGATCTCGTTGACGTTGGCTCCGTTTCGGTCCGCTGCCGTCAAGGGATTGAACGTCACTTGGATCTTGCCGCCATCAGCGTTGGTTTCCACCAAGGCAGCCGATGGGGGGGTGCCCACCATGCCGGGCTTACCTGCCGCACGGATCGGGGGGGCCGACTGTTGGCTGGCACCACTGACCCCGGCCTTGTTGGTAGCCGAGACCGTGAACGTGTAGTCCGCTTCGGAGTTCGCCACGGTGACATTCTGCGAGGTCGCTGCCACGGATTGGGTAGCTACGACGGCGCCGCCCATGTAGGTGGTCAACGTGTAGGCGGACACAGCGTCACCGTTGTTGTTCGGTGCTGCCCAGCTGACCTGCAACTGGCTCTGCGTACCTACGGATCCGGCACCCGCAACTGAAGGAGCCGCAGGGGTCGCCGGCACTCCAGCAGGAGTTTCGGCAGCAGAGTACGTACTCCATTCCGAAGGCTCCTTGGCGTCATTCCTGGCCAGGACCGGACCTTGTAGCCACCCCCCCGTTGGTCAGACCGGTCCAAACATGGCTGTTGGCCGTCAGGTTCTGGATCTGCGGGTTCTGGCCGGCAGGAGCAGGCGAGATCTCGAGGTCGTAGGACTTGATGGGCGAGCCCTTGCTTGCAGGAGGAACCCAAGCCACGGACAGCTGCTTGTCGCCAAACTTCAGCGTGGGCGCAACCGGGGTGTCGGGCTTGACGTCCGGACGGACCTCGGCCGACACCGGAGACCGCTCGGATTCATTGATCGCATTCGTGGCAGTGACGGCAAAGTGGTACTTCACATTGTTGGTCAGGCCGGTCAGCGTACAGGTATTCGCGGGGGCAGTCCTGCTTAAAGCCGTTCTCTCCGTACACCGTGTACTTGGTGATCGGCGAGCCACGATCAGCCGGCGCGTTCCATGTGAGCAGGGCGGTTTGGTCGCCCACGGACTGTGCAAGCGGCGTGGTTGGTGCTGCCGGCTTGTCCTTGACGGTCAAACGGATGCGGGCAGTGGCATACCGGGAGATCTCGCCGGTCTTATCCTCCACCGTGTATGCAACCACCATGGTTCCGGTGAATCCGCTTGCGGGTGTGACGGTCACGCTGTCCCCGCCGGCTTCAGCCGTTCCCTGGCCCGTTTCGGTGACGGCTGAGACGATTTTCAGTGGTGTCTCCGGGAATGGGTTGGAATCATTTGCCAACACGTTGACCGTCACAGGCTTCCCGGATTGCGCCTCGGGTTCAGCGTCGTCGTTTGCCACCGGTTTTGGCCGGTTGGAGGCCGACAGGGACAGCTTGTACGTTGCGACAGCCTCGAGCCCGCGGCGGTCCTTTGCTTTCACCTGGACGGTGCCCGACTGCCCGATCTGCACGGAGTCATCCGCGGAGACCTTGAGCGTCTTGCCGTCCACGTTCACCTTGAAGCCGCCCTGGGCTGCGCCCACCAGCTCGTAGCTCATGTTCTGTACGTCATCCGAGTCCGGATCCGACGTCAGCTTCTCCAGGTCGAGGCTTGCAGAGTCGCCCTTGGGAACTTCCACGTCGCTGCCCAGCAGAACCGGCGGGTTGTTCTTGTTGGGGTCCGGCAGCACTTTGGTTCGGATGCTGAGCGTCGACTTCAGACCGTTGGGGGTCGTCCGGACCTGTTCCATCAGTGACTTCGAAACTGATGGAGCCGGGGCCAACGTACTCCGCGCCGGCCGTGTATTTCAGGGCAGTGCCACCGTTGGCCACGGGGGTCGCTGCCGTCGGCACCGATGAGCTTGATGCGGTCGGTCTGGGTCAGGCGTGGTGAGCGTCCCTCACGGACTTTGACCCATTCCGAGAGGTTCACCGTGACGGACTGGCCTGAGACGAGTTCCACTACCTCGTCCTTGGCGAGCGTGGGAACCTGCTGGCCAATACCGGGAACCCAAATGATGGCCGTGGACTTCTGTCCATCCACGTCCTCCACGGTGTAGGGCACCAGTTGCGGCTGCTCGGTGAGGTCAACAATGACGTTGCCCTCGGGACCGGGACGCGCGGTTTCCAAACCGGTAGCGACCTTGAGGTTCTCCCCCCACGCCGTCCGGATCTTCGTCGTTCTTCAGGACGGGAACATCCACGGCCGTTTTGCCGAGCGTTTGTGCCGAGGTCACGCGGTCGTCGCGGGCAATCGGCGCCTGCAACGGCAGGTCGTTCTGGACTACCACACGGATACTGGCCTGACCTACGGCATCGCGGTCGTCGGCAACGGAATAACGAACGTTGACGGTGCCCTCCGCAGCGGGAGCGGTTACCAGAATCCGGCCACTGGTCTGGCTGACCTTGGCGTCGAGGCCTGCGTCAGCTCCAGGCTGTCTGTCAGGATCCGGATGATGTCACCATCGGGATCGGTATCGTTGGCGGTCGCGTCCACAGCGATCTGGCGGCCAGGGCGGACCTTGACTTCGTCATCGACGGGAGCTGGTTTCTGGTTGTCCTCGCCACGTGGCGCGACGCCCACCGTCACCGTTCCGGTGTTGACCGCACCTTGGCGGTCGATCACCTTGTACCGGAACGTGTCGGTACCGGCGCCGTCACCGGCGGCGACGAAATCAATGAAGCTGCTGCCCGCCGTCGCGGTTCCCATGGTGGGTGTGCTGTCGATGCCGGTGAGCTGTACCGAGTCGCCGTCGGGGGTCTATGCCGTCCAGCGGAACCGGAATCCGGACGCTGCCGCCCGCCACAACTCGTGCCGTCAGGTTTTGCGGCTGCGGACGCGAATTCTGGGTACTTCCAGCGGAAGGACGTGGATGGTGACTGCCGCGGCGCTCTTCTGCCCCTGAGGATCCACCGCGTTGTAAATGGCCCGCACGGTTTTGGGCGTGGGCCCGGCAATAAAGCGCAGGTCTTCTCGGAGATGAACGCTTTGCCGTCCTCTTCCGGGATGCTCTGCGCCAGCACCGGATCCACGGACAGTTCCTCACCCTGCGGGTGGGTGTCGTTGTCCAGGACCGGAATGGTCACGACGTCGTTCACGCGGACGTTGACTTCGTCGGGTTTTGGCTGGGGGGGAGCCTCGACGACGGCGGGAGCCGGCACCGGGACAACGCCCACTGTGCCGGTGGCAGACGCGCGGCCGTTCGACATCGTGTAGCTGAAGACGAATGGTTCCTTGGCTCCGAGGACGTCCGTAACGCGAAGGACGCTGTGGTCGATCACGCTCACGGATGCCGAGGAGCCGTCGGGGGGGACGGTGACGGATTGGAGGACCAACACGCCGCCCGAAGGATCGGAGTCGTTGGCCAGCGGATCAACCAGCACGCTGCCACCCACCGGGAGCAGTGCGACGTCGTGGACTGCGACGGGAGCTCCGGCATCCTTGCCGGACTCGACGTCCACACGGATCAGCCCTTGGCTGCTCTGGGGGGGGCCATTGCTGGCGATGTAGGTCAAGTAGATCGGGCCAGGGTGGTGCTCCGGAACGTGAACGTGCCGCCGTCGGTTACGGGGGGGCCGAGCTCAGCGGGGGGCCCGCGGCCTCAACATGAGCAACACGTAGGGCGCCGCCGTTGGGGGGGTCCACATCGTTCTTCAACGGTGCGATGACCAGGTCCTGGCCCACCACTGCGGTGACGTGGTCAGCGTTGACCACGGGTGCGAGGGCACCCGGCGGCTGCACGTTGACCACGATGCGGCCGGTGGTGGTGGCCCGGCCGTCCCACACTGTGATGGTGACGTTCTTCTTGCCCGGTGCTGCGCCGGAATCCTGGTACGTCAGGAGCCGTCGCGGCGTACCTTCACCTGGTCCTGGTCGTTGTCAGACTTTGCATCCAGCAGGACGAGATCATCGCCGTCGGGGTCCATCCAATCGGTCAGGATGTTCTGGCTGACGGACTTGCCCTGCTCCACCAGCATGGTGGTGGGCTCGCCTCGCTTGAAGGACGGGGGTTTGTTCTCTTCCGGAGCCACTACCCGAAGTGTGACCTTGCCGCCGGCGGACAAGTCGCGGCCATCGGCGGCGTTATAGTCGAAGATTCCGTGCCCGGTTTCGCATCTGCCGGGACCTTGATCTGGAAGGCGGATCCTCCGTAGATGTTTTCCAGGGCACCCATCTTGGGGGGGCCGTTGGCGCCTACCGACGCGGTGAGGACATCGCCGTCGGGATCTGAATCGTTGTCCAGCACGCTCAGGATGGAAGTCCGGCCCGGTCGGACACCGAACTCGTCCGGTTTGGTCTCCGGCGGACGGTTGGGCTTGGTGCGGTCAGGGAGGACGTTGATGGTGTTGTTGTCCGCGGACTCCTGGTCCTGGTCATCAGACTGGTTTTTGGGCGGGACAACGTCGTCCCAGTTGTTCACCAGCTGCATGTTCTGGTTGACCAGCCACACGCTGCCCGAGTTCACGTCGTTAAGGACAACCAGGTCCCTGTTGACGCGGAAAACGTAGCTTGGGGAGGCACTGGCTTTGGGAACGTCGTTTTTCTTGTCGTCGGCGTCGTTGTCGCAGTCGCGGACATACTTGTTGGCGCCGGACCACGCTGAGTGGACACACTTGCTGACCTGAACCGGAGCTGCGGGGGACGCTTCACCGTCAGCATTCACGGTTGCGGCTGTGGACCCGTCCAAGGGCTGCTTCAGCAGGGCCTTTCGTGTGGCAATGGCGACGTAGCTGCTGTCTTCACTGCTCTGCTGGAGCTTGGCTTCGCGGGCATCCTGAAGTTGCAGCTTGCGGCCGCCAGGCAGGAAGAGGTTGCCGGAAGCGGCGTCAAGGACCACGGGCTTATCGCCCACCACGGCCAGTTGAAGGTCGCCGGCGCCCTTGAGCTCGTCCACCTTGCTGACCTGTGAGTCAGTGCGTTCCCCGTTAGGGTCCACCGTGGTGACTATGATTTCGCCCTTACCCGGGTCTGCTGTGTAGATCCGGTTGTCGGATCCCACGGCAGAGACCATGCCCGGGGGGGAACCTGTCAGTACGGGTTCGGTTCCTTCTTCGTCGAAGCCGTTGACGGTGGAGGGAGACAGTGCCCACACTTTCCCCCGGGCCGGGTCGGTCACCGAGAGAACGGTGGAGCCGTAGCTGACTTGCGACGACGACGGCAACTGCTTGTCGCCACCCAGCTTCAGGTTTGCTGCCGATACCTGGTTGATGGTTGAGCCGGATTCGTCGTCCACGAAGACGTTGCCATCATGCTGCAGCACATCAAAGGTAGTGGTAGCGGGTGTGACGGCGCCATCCAGCACGCGGGACGGATAGTTCAACCGGCCCACAGCGTTCTTGGTTTTGCTCACGACCCACACGCCGCCGTCGTTCAAGTCCACCTCGGTGGTCTTGAACCCCGGGTACAGAATTGCCCCGGTGATCAGCAAAGCGCCCGCCGCGGTAGCGGCAGTTCCCGCTATGAATTTCTTGTTTTGACGCTTTTTCAGCCCCAGCTTGCCGAAGAAAGTTGTCACAGCCCCCCCAGAATTCCCTTTGTGTTCAGCCGCCCCCCCCAGTGGCTTCCAAGCCAACCGGCAGACGCCGGCGGCCGTACATTTCGCAGTACCCCCCCGTGCGGCGGCGGAAATTTCAGTCCCTAAGACTATCCCACGCGCCCCACGACCGGCCAAGGAAACCCGAGACCGGGCTATCCATTGGCTTTGACAGCGTACTGTCTCCCTGCCCCCCCGGGGCGCGATGGGGGGGACAACTGCCCGGCGCCCCCCGGCATCGGTTGAGTCAGCATCGTGGGATCTGGTGTGGTCCGGGGCCACCCAGCGCGGTGTTGCCGTTGGCAATGTACCGGCCGGCATTGGGACCACTCGTCATGTGGTACCAAGGACCGAGGTTGATGTACGGGGGTGCTGCGGTCGATATAGCAGTCGACCGTGAACGTGCCATTGAACTCGTAATGCCAAGGTGCCCCGTAGTCCTTCCCACCACAGGTGTGACCAGGGACGTTGATCCCACGATGTCTGCCCCGAGGGAGCAGTATCGGTACACGTCCTGTAACTGCCGGGCTTTACCGTGGTTTCCCACGACGTCTTCTGCGGCCCGCTCTGAGCACTCGCGGAAGCCACGCCTCCGCCTTGGCCTATGGAGTTGAACGTCTGGACCTCAATGGTGCGGGTCTGGTTGTAGCCACCGGTGTTGACTACCCGGCTGCCGGAGGCGGATTCGTTGATCCATCCGGTATCCGTTCCACCGCCGGTGATCCTGATCTTGGTTACAGCTACGTCGTTGCTGCCCGTTGACGGGGAGGACCAGTTCAGCGTCAGTGTGGTCTGGTTCTGGCCGCCGTTTGCACCTGAAGCAGAAGGCGTACCAGGCGACCCGTACGGCGTGGTTGTTGCCGGTGCGCTGGCATTGGAACTTGGCGCCACGGAGGACACGGCCGTGACCGTGATGGAGGTAGCCTGCCCATTGGCGAAACCACCCACCGTTTGCCCGGGCGTGATGGGACCTGACTGGCCGGTACTCGCCAGGTAGCGGTAGCTGACTTCGCTCTGCGTGGATCCGTTTCGTTGCTTGTCGTCAAGGACCGCAAAGTTGATGGTGACTGCCCGGCCCGCTCCCCCCGGTATTTGCCGGCGTCGCTGTGACGTTGTTAACGGTGCCGAGCTTGCCTGTGGCACGGCGAGGGGCTGAGGCGGCACTAACGCCGCCCTTCCCGGCCTTGTTCTCAGCTTGCACTGTGAACGTGTAGCCGGCTTCGGCGTTCTGGGCGGTAAAGGTGGCTGACCGGACGTTCCCCGGGATTGTTTGGGTCTGGGGGGGCACGCCGTTTCCACCGCTCATGGTGACGTAATACGTCTTGATGGGATCACCATTGATGTCCGGTTCGGCCCAATCCGCGCGGATCTGGTTACTTGTTCCCACGGACTCCACCACAGCGGTGGTGGGGGGGCAGCCGGGGGGGCCGCCGGAAGGCCAGCGGGGTTGTCCTCGAGGGAGTACATGCCCCAGTCCGACGGTCCGAGCTCATTGACGGCCTGGGCACGAACCTTGTACTTCACGCCATTGCTGAGCCCGGGCCATGTGTAGCTCAGGCCGGTGACCTCGTTCTTGACGGCTATGCCGTTGGCCGGAGGCGGCGAGATCTCCAGGTTGTAATGCTTCACAGGAGAGCCCTCGGTCTTCGCAGGGGGTCCACGCAATAGCCATGTTCTTGTCCCCCGGCTTTGACCGTGGGGGGGCGTCCGGCGGCGACGGTTTCTCGTCCGGGCGGATCTCATTGGACGCGATTGACGCAGGCGAGTCTCCCACCTCATTGGTGGCGAATACCGTGAACACGTACTTCACGTTGTTGGTCAGTCCCGAGAGCGTGCAGGTAGTGGTGGGACACGCCTGCTCAAAGCCGGCCGCCTTCACCGTGTACTTGGTGATGGCTGCGCCATTGTCCGACGGCGGTGCCCACTTGAGCACTGCGGTGCGGCTACGCACATCGGTTGCTACGGGCGCCGACGGAGCGTCGGGCTTGTCCCGGACTGTGATCCGGACACGCCCCCCCACGGCCTGCCTGGATGGGTCCTTGGTCTTGTCCAGCACGGTGTACCGCACCACCATGACGCCTTTGAAGCTGTCAGCAGGAGTCACTGTGACTGAATCACCCGAGACCGTCGGTTGACCAGCCGCAGAGCCTGTTTCCACGGCGGCGCTCTCGATGGTCAGCGGTGAGTCATTGAAGGGGTTGAAGTCGTTGGCCAGCACGTTGATGGTCTCGGACCGCCCGGCGTTGGCTTTCTCAACAGCGTCGTCGTTGGCTGCAGGACGCGGCCTGTTGGACGAGACAACCGTGGCCGTCACCGTGGCACGAACAGCGTCAGAGCGGCCGTCCGTGACCTTTAGCGGGAAGGTGCCCACCACGCCCGGATTAGCAGAAAGGTCCGGGGGTGACTTTGAGGACGGTTCCCTCCACCTTGGTTTGGAAGCCCGCGGGTTGCTGTCCATCGAGCTCAAACTTGAGGTTTCCCTGATCCCGCTCGTCCACGTCCTTGGCGAGGTTTGCCAATTCCAAGTCCGTGGTTTCCCCCCTTGGGTGCCTCGATCGAAGCGCCGCTGAAAGTGGGGGGGATGTGGTTCGCGTTGGGGGGGTCCGGGATCACCTTGGTGATGATGGTCAACGTGGACTTCAGCCCCTGCGAGTCGTCCGGGCCTGATCCGTCAGTCACCTCGAAGGTGATGGACCCCGGGCCAACGTAGTCCGTCTGTGCCGCATACCGCAGAGCATTTCCATCGCCCGAAATAACGTTGTTGGGGGGTCGGCTCCTTGTACACGGATCTTGTCCGCCACCGTAAGCCGGGGGGGTTGGCGCCCGTCCCGCACGCGGACGTATTCCTGGAGCGATAGCGTGATTTCCTTGCCGGACATGACCTCAACGGGCTCGGTCTTGGCAAGCGTTGGATACTGCAGGCCTTGTCCGGGGATCCACATCACTGCTGTTGCTGACTGCCCATCCATGTCCGTCACGGTGTACGGAATCAGCTGGTCCTGGGGGGGAGTAAGAGTCACCACAACGTTGCCGGCGGTCCCTACCCTGGCGTTCGGATTCGCATCCGGCAACGTGATGGTCAGGTCTTCCGCAACGCCGTCCGGATCAGAGTCATTCTTCAGTACCGGGACGTCCACGGCGGTCTTGCCCAGCGTCTCAGCCAGGGTGATGCGATCGTCTACCGCAATCGGAATGTGGAGGGCCGCCGTCGGGCTTGTTTGAACCCTGACAACGGCGCTTGCTTCAGCCTTTTTGTCGTCCTGGATCCTGTAGCTGATGCTCTCGTTTCCGGCAACGCCGGGCGCCGTCAACAGGATCTTGCCGGTGGCAGCCTCAACCTGCAGTTCCGGATTGGCTTCGAAGGAATTCACCAGGCCAAGGGGATCGCCGTCGGGATCCGAGTCGTTTTTCAACGCATCTACTGCAATCCGACGACCTGGCCGGACGTCAATTGCATCGTCCACGGCAATCGGCTTCTGATTGTTCGCTTCTGCCGGTGCGATGCCCACAATCACGGTGCCGGTGTTTTCGGCTCCGATTCGGTCCCGAACGCGATAGCTGAACGTGTCAGTCCCGGCAGAATTGGCGGCAGCAGTGAACTCCATGTATCCATCCCGCACTACGGCTGTGCCAAGTGCGGGCGCTTTGTCGACGCCAATGAGCTGCACCGAGTCGCCGTCGCATCGATGCCGTCCAACGGTACGGGGGATCTTGACGGTCATGCCCGCCACCACACGTGCGGTCAGGTTTCGCGGCTCGGGGGGGCGGGTGTTCGTGGCGTCGTCCCTGGCGCGGATACGGATAGTGACTTGCTGCGAATCGGTTTGGCCCGAGGCGTTGCTGACCTTGTAAATGGCATAGACGGTCTTGGGAACCTCGCCTGCGATGAAGCGCAGGGAATTGCCAGCGATGAACGTCCTGCCGTCCGCGGCGTCGGGCTGTTGCGCCAGTGCGGGATCAAGGGTGAGCTCTCCGCCGTTGGGGTCCGAATCGTTCTCCAGGACCGGGATGGTCACAACGTCGCCGACGCGTACCGATACTTCGTCGGGCTTGGCCTGCGGGGGGGCCTGCAGCTTGCTCGGCGCCGGCACCACCTGCACCGAGATGTCTCCCGTGGCCGACGCTTTGCCGTTCGAAATCGTGTACTTCAAGGACAATTGTCCGGTCGCATGGATGTCGGTGACCTTGACCACTGAATGGTCCAGAACCGCTACCGTAACCGGCAGGCCGTCCTCCGCAGTGACCGACTGGACAACCAGCACGCCGCCGGCCGGATCCGAATCATTGCCCAGCACGTCCACCACGGTGCTGCCGCCGCTGGGCAGAAGCGCGATGTCGCGAACCGCAACGGGAGCGCCGTCGTTATTTCCGGACACTACATCCACGCGCACAAGCTGCTGCGCACTCGCGGGGGCCGTTGGTGACCATATAGGTGACGTAGTGAGGGCCGGCAGTCGTGGAGTTAAAGGTAAACGTCTGCTGGTCCGGACCGATGACAGCCGTGGCTTGTTCATCCGGCTGGGCCTGTGCCAGCCGCAGAGTGCCGCCTTGCGGATCAGTATCGTTTTTGAGCGGGGGGCGATCACCGTGTCCTGGCCTGCCACCGCCACCACGTGATCGGCGTTGGCGATGGGCGGCAGGGCACCAGGGGGGGCACGAACGTCCACACCGATGCGCCCCCCCTCAGTGCTCAATGCGCCATCCGAGACCGTCACGGAAATGGTCTTCTTGCCCGGCCCTGCCCCCCCGGAGTCCTGGAACGTCAGTAGCCCGTCCGGCCTGATGCGTACTTGGTCGGCGGGATCGCTGCTGCTGGCAGCAACCGCGAAGATGTCATCGCCGTCGGGATCTATCCAGTCACTGAGGATGTACTGGTTTGCGATCTTCCCGGATTGCACCACCAAGGCGTTGTTCCTGTTTGGCTTCTGCTGCGGTGCGTTGTTCTCACCGGACGGCACGATCCGGAGGTCAACGTTCGCTGCGCCGGTTCCGCCACGGCCATCGTCACGGAGTACTTGAAAGTCTCGGCCCCCGGATTGCTCCGCAGGGACGGAGATCTGAAAACCCGTCCCGCCGTAGACAGGCGCCAACGCCCCCGACTTCACGGCTTGGTCAGCGGAGACCGTCAGGACATCGCCGTCGGAATCGGCGTCGTTGTCCAAAACCGGCAGGAGGGTCGTCTTCCCGGCGCGCACGCCAAAGGCGTCCGGCTTGGCCACAGGCGGGGTGTTGGGTTTGCTGCGGTCCGGCAGGACCGTCTGCTGGACTTCATCCGCGGAGTCCTTGTCGGCGTCGTCCGATGTCTGCTGGGGCGGGATAACGTCGTCCCAGTTGTTGACCAACTGCATGTTCTGGTTGACCATCCAGACGTTGCCGGAATTGACGTCGTTCAGAACCACAAGGTCGCGGTTTACGCGGAAAACGTACGACGGCGACGCACTCGCCTTGGGAACGTCGGCGCGGCGGTTGTCAGCCTCATTGCTGCATTCGCGAATGTACTTGTTGGCACCGGACCATGCTCCGTAAGTGCAGGTGCCCAGCTGCACGGGCGCCGCGGGAATGCCTTCGCCGTCGGGCCGGACGGTTTTGGCTGTACCCCCATCCAACGGCTGAAGCAGAAGGGCGTTGGTGGTGGCGATGGCCACGAAATCCGCGGCGGGTCCTCTTTGTTGGAGCTTCGCGTCCCGGGCGTCATCCAGGTGAACGGTTGCGCCGCCAGGGAGAACGATGTTTCCGGTAACTTCATTGAGCACAACGGCCTTGTCACCCACGGCGGTGAGCTGCAGGTCTCCGGCGCCCTTGAGGGCATCATCCTTGCGGACCTGCGAATCCACTGACCTGCCGTTGGCGTCCACTTTGGTTGCGGTCACGCTGCCGGACTCCGGATCACAGTGTGGATGGTGTCGTCTGCGCCCACCACCGAAACAATTCCGGGCGATTGCTCGAACAATGGCTCTGATTCGTCGCTGAAGCCGCCCACTGAGCCGGGCGACAGTGCCCAGACCTTGCCTTTGGACGGGTCGGTGACTGCCAGCACTTTGTGGCCGAAACTTACATCCGCGGAGCCTGGCAGTTTCTGGTCTCCGCCCAGGCGCATATTTGCGGCGCTGACCGGGTTGATGGTGGCACCTTCAGGGTCATCAATGAAGATGTCACCGGCCTGCTGGAGGATGTCGAAATCCTTGCTTGCCGGTGTCACCGCACCGTCCAAGGACTTGGAAGGGTAGTTGAGCCGGCCGGCGGCATTCTTGGACTTGCTGACCACCCAGACGCCGCCATCATTGAGGTCCACCTCAGTGGTCTTGAACCCCCCCGGGTAGAGGATCGCGCCGGTCACCAGGACTGCGGCAGCAAGGGAAAATGCGGTTGCCGCGATGGCCTTCCGCCGGCGATTCTTGGCACGGCGGTTCCCGGACCCGTCAGGCAGAGCCATCCACATTCCCCCCACAAATTAGGCAGCCCGAGGCAGCCGCCGCCGACCCCCACGGCAAAATACGACACAAACAACGCTAAGACTACCGGGTTAATCCATCGTTTTGCTAAGTCGTGACGCAGTTCTCAGCAACCGCAGATTTTTCCAACGCTCTCTCATATAACCGCCCTTAAGCCCGATCGCTCTCTTACTTTCCTGAAGAAAGTGAGAGAGCGAACGGCTGAAGCCCGAGGGACGTGAGAGAGCGTGCGGCCCAGACAGGCTGTCAGCAGCCTGCCTAGTCCAGCACCAGACCCTTGCCGCGTCCGCGTGCGAGCATCACGGGATGGATCTCACCGAAGCCACGGACGTTCTCCGACTTCTGGGGGGGAACCAGGACGAAGCGGTCATCCTGTCCAAGGGCGGCCGCAGTCATGGCGTCTACGAGAACCGTCCCGGGCTGCGCCAGGGTGGTCAGCCGTGCGGCAAGGTTGACGGTGGGCCCGTAGATATCGCCAAGCCTGGAAAGGATGCGGCCCCACACCATGGATACACGGCACTGTGGCAGGATCTCATCCTCAGTGAAGGCCTGCGCCAATGCCAAGGAAATCTCCGCTCCGGCAGCGGGGGGGGTTTCAGCGATGTAGAGGACTTCGTCGCCCACGGTCTTGACCAGTCGTCCGCCACCCACGGAAATGATCTCGGCGCATTTGTTCTCAAAACGCTGCACCAGCTGGGCGAGCGTTTTCTCGTTCATGCGGCGCGACAGGCTGGTGTAAGAGACCAGGTCAGCGAATCCCACGGCACGGGCCAAGGGCAACGGTGAATCGTCTTCGTCACCCTCCCGACCCTCCTCGCTGGCCTGCAGCCCCCCCGCTTCCGCCCGAACGGCAAGCCGCTGAACGCCGGCGTTGAGCTGGCGGCGGTAGGAGTACACCAGGATCTCTTCGAGGGAATCCACCAGGGCGGGGAGTTGCCCGACCAACTGTTTTCGGGCCACGGCATCAGGGATTCCCTGTTCGGAAACCATGTCCTCCACCAAGGCTTCGATTTGCCACACCACCATGCGGTCCGTCATTTGGCCGATGGAACGGGTAACTGAGATCGCGGCTTCCTCTGTCAGGAGCCCTGCACGCACCAAGTCCAGGATGCTGGATAGGGCAGCTTGGTCGCGTTCAGTAAACGCCACGTCCTCGTCCCCCAAAGTTAGGGAATCCCAGGCGCGCCAGATTTTGCGTGCCGACAGGATGGACACGCCCGCGCCAGCAGCAACTTCACGACGCCGCAGCTTGCGTTCTCCGCCCAGGAGCTTCGCCTCAAGGGCTTTAATAGCCAGGCGCTCCGCGGACATCACACCAGTGGGCGGACTTGTTTGCACCGACGCCGGAGCAGGCCCGACCTCAGTCTCCTCGTCGACGGAAGGTTCCGGTACGGCGTCGAACTCCTGGTCCAGGTCCTCGCCGGACTGCTGATCCTCAACGCTCATCTCTTCCACCTTCTCTCAACTCCCATGGCAATTCTTCAAAATCCCTCAGTACTTCACCCTCAAAAACCTCACCTTGCGGGAGTTCGTCCATCGCGTCAAGAATGAATCCCCGGAACTTCCCCCACTTCGGAACATCGGCCAGGACGGCTATTCCGGAGTGCCCGGTATCCAAGGATATATTCCCTGAGTGCAATACCCGTTGGAGCATGCTCTGCTGGACACCAACGTTGCGGACGGCCATCAGCGATACCTGCCAATCACTCCGCCGAAACATTCCGTTCCTGGCAAGTACACGCCTGCTCGTCAGGACGTACTTGATCGACCGCCACCGCAACACACGCTTGAGGCTGTACGCGGCGAGGAACCACCCCCCCGCGAGCACAACAACGGTCCCCCCCACTAGCCAAGGCGTCCATTCGGCAGTGATGAACGGCGCCAGACGCTGGGGGGGGTTTTCCCTGACGATCCAGGCACAGGCAAAACCTGTCAGGGCGGGTACCACGATGAAGGCCAGCACCGGAAAGAAGAGCGAACGGCCCTGTTGGCGCGTAATCGTGATGACCTGCTCCCCCGGAAGTAACTCTTTACGCATAACCGCTTTCTGTGGCGCGCAAGTGCACCACATCTCCGGCTGTCACTACGTGCTCCCTGCCGCCGTGGTCCACCACCAACAACGAGCCATGCTCGTCCAAGCGCGAGGCGTGGCCCACGAGTTCGTGGTCCCCCAGGCAAGTGAGCGCGCACTTCCCGGCCCAACGTCACCATGGCCGACTCGACGCGCTTGTGCAGGGACGGGCCACCTACCAAACCGGCCGCAGGATCTCCCTCGGAGTTGCAGAAACTGCGGTACAACCTGGCAAAGCGGGAAAGGTAGCTTTTCAGCAGCGCGGTGCGGTCCGTCGTCGTGGCCCCCCCTTCGAGGGCAAGCGAGGTCGCTGTGGGAACCGGAAGTTCCTCCTCGGCCAAGGACACGTTGAGGCCAACACCCAAGATGACGGCCGGAACGGAGCCATCGCCCAGCGGAGTCATCTGGCCAGGATGCCAGCCACCTTCCGCCCGTTGACCAGCACGTCATTGGGCCATTTGATCTCCGCGGTGATTCCGGCGGTTTCCTGCAGGGCCTCACGCAGGGCAACCGCAGCAAGGAGCGACAGCCAGGAGTAGCTCTGCGTCGGGACCGGCATTCCTTCTGCCGTTACGGGGGGGCGCAGCACCATGGAAACGGACACCGCCGACCGCTCGGGTGATTCCCAGTGGCGGTCCAGCCGGCCGCGCGCCGCCGTCTGGTGTTCGGCGGTCAACACGGAAAGGTCGGCCCACTTTTTCGGTTCCACCGTCACAGCCCTTACGAGGTCCTGGTTGGTGGATCCTGTGGAATCGACAATCTTCAGCTGGGAGATGCCGGTAGCCGACAAGAAATCCGACTGGAGCAGAGCATCACGGTCCAACGCCCTACGATCCACAGAGGAACGGGAGTGCCCGGACGTGACCTCTCCGGACAAGACCTGGGGTTCGCTGCTCTCTGGCTGTTCGGCATCCATAGCTGAATCCTATCCAGTTGCGACGTCCCCCCCGGATGATGGCTGCGCTGAAAAACGGCTATGAATCTCCCTAAAGGAAGATGTCCGGCACCAAGCGATCTTCGGGCGCGCCGAGACTGTACGGAGTGAAGTCCGAAACGCCGGCGGCGCGCAGCACCTCTTCGTCTGTATAGAAATTCCCGGTAGCACCCGAACCCGTCAGCACGGCGTGCGCGGCATCGGCCATGATCTCCGGTCCGCGGGCCGCCTGCACGATCTGCTGCCCACCGGGCATGTTCCGGATCGCGGCCGTGTCAATCAAGGTGCATGGCCAGAGTGAATTGACCGAGACGCCGTCGTTCTTCAGCTCTTCGGCGAGTCCCAGCGTGGTGAGGCTCATCCCGTACTTGGCCATGGTGTAGGCCAAGTGCATACCGGCCCATTTCGGGTCCAGGTTAAGGGGAGGAGACAGGGTGAGGATGTGGCCGTGGCTGGATTCGCGCAAGGCGGGCAGGGCCAGCTTGGACAACAGGAACGTGCCGCGGACGTTGATGTCCTGCATGAGGTCGTAGCGCTTCATGTCCACGCGTCGGTGCGGGAAAGGTCGATCGCCGAGGCGTTGTTAACCACGACGTCGATGCCCCCGAAACGCTCGACGGCGGCGGCGACTGCTGCGGCGACGTCGTCATCATTGCGGACGTCCCCGACGAGCGGCAGCGCCTGGCCGCCCGCTTCGACTAACTGTTCCGCGGCGGTAAAGACGGTCCCCCCCTCGAGTTTGGGGTGGGGGGTCGCCGGTCTTGGCCATGAGCACGATGTTGGCGCCGTCGCGGGCCGCACGGGTGGCGATGGCCAGGCCGATGCCACGCTGCCGCCGGACATAAGGATGGTCTTGCCCTTGAGCGAAGCGGAGGCAACGTAGGCTGGTGCGTTGCGTGTGACCCTCTGTTGAGGCGGAGGAAGCGCCGTTGCTTGAAGTCATGGGGGGGACACTCTAACCCAACTATGTTACTGGCGGGTAACATAGTGTTGGCTTTGGCTTGGGCACGGAAAATTGTAGGGTTTCTACAGCGGTTCGCGGCAAAGGCGTCACTAGACTGGCCTGCGGGGGGGCCTGTTCTTTGTACGGAAGCTACTTAAGTCAGCTACTTGTCCGTGCCGGGGGGGATTGCGCCAGCGAATATCAGCTACAGAGCCGGAGACACTTGATGAGCCACGATCTGACAACGACAGCGGGAAAGATTGCCGACTTCCGCGACCGCCAGGCCCGTGCAGAACAGCCTTCCGGCCCGGAAGCAATCGAAAAGCAGCACGCGCGCGGCAAGAATACCGCCCGCGAACGCATCGACCTCCTGGTCGATCCCGGATCGTTCGTCGAGTTCGACGCCCTCGCAGTCCACCGCTCCACCGCTTTCGGCATGGAAAAGAAGAAGCCGCTCGGCGACGGCGTGGTCTCCGGGTACGGAACCGTGGATGGCCGCCTCATCGCCATCTACAGCCAGGACTTCAGCGTCTACGGCGGCTCGCTGAGCCAAGTCAACGGTGAGAAGATCGTCAAGGTCCAGGAATTCGCCCTCCGGAACGGTTGCCCGGTTGTCGGGATCAACGACGGCGGCGGCGCACGCATCCAGGAAGGCGTTGCTTCGCTGGCGATGTTCGCGGACATCTTCCGCAACAACGTGCACGCTTCCGGCGTGGTCCCCCCCCAGATCTCCCTCATCATGGGCCGTGCGCCGGCGGCGCTGCCTACTCCCCCCGCGTTGACTGATTACGTGGTCATGGTGGACAAGACATCCCACATGTTCATCACCGGACCTGACGTCATCAAGACAGTCACCGGCGAGGACGTGGACATGGAAACCCTCGGTGGCGCGCGGCAGCACAATGCCACCACCGGCACCTCCACCTACCTGGCTTCCGACGAAGCGACGCGATCGAATTCGTCCGCGAACTCCTGGACTTCCTGCCCTCCAACAACCTGTCCGAGCCCCGTGGTGGAGCACGACCAGGAACTGGAACTGAACGACGACGACCACGCGCTGGACTCGCTGATCCCCCGATTCCGCCAACCAGCCCTACGACATGCGCAAGGTCATTGAGCAGATCGTGGACGACGCCCACTTCCTGGAAATGCAGTCGCTCTACGCTCCCAACGTGATGATCGGCTACGGCCGCGTTGAGGGACACACCGTGGGCATCGTGGCCAACCAGCCCATGCAGTTCGCGGGAACGCTGGACATCTCTGCCTCGGAGAAGGCTGCCCGCTTCGTCCGTCACTGCGACGCCTTCAACATCCCCCCCATCATCACGCTGGTTGACGTCCCCCCCGGCTTCCTGCCCGGCAAGGACCAGGAGTTCCAAGGCATCATCCGCCGCGGCGCCAAGCTCCTCTACGCCTACGCTGAAGCAACCGTTCCCAAGCTCACCGTCATCACCCGCAAGGCCTACGGTGGCGCGTACATCGTGATGGGCTCCAAAAAGTTGGGCGCTGACCTGAACCTCGCTTGGCCGACGGCCCAGATCGGCGTCATGGGCGCCAGGGGGGGGCAGTGAACATCCTTTACCGCCGCGATCTAGCTGCCGTTGCCGAAGCCGGCGGCGACGTGGAGGCCAAGCGCGCCGAAATCATCCAGGGCTACGAGGAAGAGCTGCTCAACCCGTACCAGGCGGCGCAGCTGGGCTATGTTGACGCAGTCATCGCTCCCTCGGATACCCGCCTGCAGATCATCCGCGGACTCCGGGCCCTCCGGGACAAGCGCGCGAGCCTGCCCACCAAGAAGCACGGAAACATCCCGCTGTGATGGCGCCCAAGCATCGCGCCGATTTGGCGCCTGACGGAGCAGCCGCCGCATCGCCTGCCGAACCGATGTTCTCGGTGGTCAAGGGCGAACCGACGGCCGAAGAGCTCGCGGCGCTTGCCGCCGTCGTGGTTTCGCTGGGAGTCCGGCAGGAAGAGGCCTCGTCCAAGCCGAACGTCCGGCACTGGGTGCGTCGCCAACAACTCCGCCTGGACCCCACGCCGGGTCCAGGTGCTTGGAAGCGCAGCCGGGGGGGTTAATTCCCTCCTCTGTAGAAAGTTCAACAACCCTTTCACGTAAGCGTTGTCGCGGCTAGGCTCTGTGGGTGACTACTGCAAACACTCCCGTACGCCTAAGTCCGCCATCGATGCCGTGGCTGACGCGTACACAGAAAAGCTGATCGAACTCAATCCCAGCTTCGCCACCACGCTGGGCTTGCCGGGACACGAAACGGAATACCAGGACTACTCGCCTGCCGGGGGGGCTGAGGCGCATGCGGAGGCCACAAGATTGGCCTTGGATGCCTGGCAGGCCTTGAACCGTCCGATGATGTGGACGCCGTCACCCTGGACGCCATGCGCGAGCGGCTCGGCTTGGACCTGGAGATCCACGAGTCCGGCTGGGATGAGGCCGACCTCAACAACATCGCCTCCCCCCCGCCCAGGACATTCGCGCCATCTTCGACCTCATGCCCACGGACACGGTGGAACAGTGGGAACACATCGCCGGCCGTGCTGCGAACGTTCCTGGTGCGATTGAGGCTATATTGCATCACTTCGCTCGGCTGCTGCCGCCGGAAAAATATCCGCCGCCCGCCAAGTGCGGATCGTCATTGAGCAGACCGGCAGGTACGCGGCAGAGGATGGCTTCTTCGCCAAGATGGCGTCAACGGCCGCCGTTGGTGATCAGCCGCTGCCTGCGGACGTTCAGTCAAAGCTCGACGCCGGAACAGCGGCCGCGCGTTCTGCGTACAGTGCCTTGGGCGACTTCCTTCGGGACGAGCTCCTCCCCCGTAGCCCCGGAGAAGGACGCGTGGGCCGTCAACGGTATGCCCTGGCGTCTCGTTCGTTTATTGGCGCCGAAGTCGACCTGGAAGAAACCTACGCCTGGGGGGGCGTCCAAGAGCTCGAGCGGCTCATCAGCGAGCAGGAGAAGGTTGCCGGCCAGATTAAACCGGGCGCCTCCATTGAAGAAGCCAAGAACATTCTCAATAGCGATCCGGCACGCCAGATCAAGGGCACGGACGCCCTCAAGGCCTGGATGCAGGAACTCTCCGACCGTGCAGTCTCTGAGCTCGCCGACGTCCACTTCGACATCCCCCCCGACGTCATGAAAACCCTCGAATGCATGATCGCCCCCCCACCGATGAAGGCGGCATCTACTACACCGGCCCTTCCGACGACTTTTCCAGGCCCGGCCGCATGTGGTGGTCAGTGCCGGCAGGCGAAGACACTTTCACCACATGGTCCGAAACCACCACGGTGTTCCACGAAGGCGTTCCCGGGCACCACCTCCAGGTAGCTACGGCCACGTACCGCCGCGAACTCCTCAACAACTGGCGCCGCAATGTCTGCTGGGTGTCCGGACACGGCGAAGGCTGGGCGCTCTACGCCGAGCAGCTCATGCTTGAACTCGGCTACCTCAAGGACCCGGGCGACCACATGGGTATGTTGGACGGCCAGCGCATGCGTGCTGCGCGCGTGGTGTTCGACATCGGCGTCCACTTGGAACTGCCCGTCCCCCCCGAACGCTGGGGCACCGGCACCTGGACACCCGACAAAGGCTTCGACTTCCTCAAAGCCAACCTCGACATCAGCGAAGGCCAGCTCCAGTTCGAATTCACCCGCTACCTTGGATGGCCGGGCCAGGCCCCCCGTCCTACAAAGTGGGGGCAGCGTTTGTGGGAGCAAATCCGTACAGAGCTTGAATCCCGCGAAGGCTTCGACCTCAAGTCCTTCCACAGCAAGGCGTTGAACATCGGTTCCGTAGGTTTGGACGTGCTGCGCCGGGCGTTGCTGGGGTAAGGCCCTGACGGCGTAAGAATAAGGAGCCCGCAGCCCTTTCCGGGGGGGTGCGGGCTCCTTGTTCTATTAACCCACAGGGCTATTCGTGGAGGTCCCATCAGGCACTTGTACCTGACGTGTTGAAGACAAAACCAGAACCAGGAAAGCTCCCACCCCCCCGAGCAGTACCATCTGCGACTGTGCCCCCCCGATGGCGAAACTCCGGAGAAGAACGTTACCAACGAGGACCTCACCTTGGAGATTCGCACCTATGACGTACGCGACTGCCAAAAGCAAGGTGGGAACCATGCAGGCGGAGAATCTAGCCCTTCCCCCTAAGCCATCCAATACCTGACGTAGCAGCAGGACGGCGGCAAAAGAGATAACCACTATGGCGAACTGCAATTCCCAGGGAAATCGCGGTGCAACTCCGGCGATGGGTCTACCAAGAAGGTCAGCTGTGTAGCCACCAGCGCTGGCTTCAATGAAAACGCCCACATATCCAACGCCGGCGAGAGCACCGAGGCAAATCAGGCTAGACAGTATCGTTCTGACTACCATCTACTTCCTACTCAGGAAATCTGACGAGATGAAACGTATTGGATCCACCTCGAATGGGCAGCCTACTTACATCGGGAAGGTCATCCTCCTGGTGTTGGATAACAAGTTGCTTCATTCCTTCCGGCCTTACTTGATGCAGTGACCCGGACTTTGTGCGTGCAGCCACAGAAGCGAGGCTGCTGGTGTCCACATCCGCAGGCAGGAGGTGAGCAACAACTTTTGTTCCCGGGTCGGAACCTGAGGCCATGGCACTAAGGCCACTGTGCACAAACTTCTCAACTGCAATACAGGCAGCTGTGCTTGCTTGTTCTTTGCTTGTCGTCTGTACTATCAGGCATATCTCGCGACCGGAGTGGTCTCGACCAGCCGAGTAGGTTGCCTTTTCATCGATCGCGATAATCCTAAGTGAGGACCGATCCACATGTCCTGCCGTAGACTTGTCCATTTTGTCAGCAGATGCGGAATCAGTTTGTTCCTGACTTGCCGTGAGAACCGGGACTAGGTCGTCTCCACGGACGCTTCGCTGCTCACCAGCCAGTGCAGGAGAGACCCCCCCGATAGCAAGTGCGGAAACAATGACAGCTCCTCCGACAAAGAGTATTGAAGATGTTTTAGAAAATTTCATTTCCCCCCCCTAAATCGAGTCCACTTAGCCGACGTACTGTTCGCAAAGAAGTTGCGGATTATGAAACGCCTCTGGGTAACTGGTATTCCACCAGCATTTACTCTCACCGTAACGGTAGGCTGGACCATGAGAGTAATGCGACCATGCTTCCCCCCCGGTGGCCCCCACCTGTGCTTACAGCATCGCCGCTGTAATAGTTGTAGGTACCCCCCCCATATGACCAGGCTTGAAATCCTAGCGGAGGCGTGTACCCGACATTGGTCCGTCCGCCTGTCAGATAGTCAATAAAACCGCTACCGCGAATCTGATTCGCATAGTTATAATCCGAGTGATATCGGCGGATATATGCTTGCGCTGCAGTGGAAGCAAGGATGACGAATACAAGCGCAAGGAATGCTGCCATGAGAAGAATGACCAGCCTGCCCCCCCTACCTGCTTTATGAATTGTAAGAGGTGTCAAACGATTTTCCATGAAAATCCCCCAAAGATTATCAGTTAGAAACTACTAGTTGAACATGGACTACATCACTCACTCAAAAATGCAGCAAGAGGTGGGAGTCGATGCTCATTCTGAACCTACTGTTAGTTCCCAACTTTGTATATAAATCACATGAATCACAGGAAAATAAGTTTTTTTGCGCTTCATAAATAGGAAATACTGAAGTTTTGGCGTCACGATTCGCGTGTTGCTACCACGTATATCCTAGGAAGTCTTTGCCCAAGGCCCAGCGAGTCGAGAAGCCCGGGAATCCGCCACTCCGAGATGGACACCAGTTCCATGCGCCAGCGCATGTCCTGAAACGACAAGCGCTGCCGGATCAGATCTCGGCTCCATTTCCCTACGGCATTCGAGATCATCGCCACACGTCGAGCGGGAATAACTTCACATACACCCCCCGCTCAGGGCCGGAAATTCAGGGATCAGCCTGCACCGCCGTTCCGAGGGCACGTAACATTTCTCAACGTCCGTTCGCTATGTTATTTGCGATGCACCTAACGTGTTCCGGTGAGCACCTCAACCAACACTTCCCCCCCAGCAGCTGGCAAGACCGGCTTCCGGCTCCCCCAAGTGGGCCGGTTCCTTCGGCGTCCAGATCATCGCAGCCCTTATCATCGGTCTCGTCCTTGGCCTCATCGCCAAGTACACGGGCAGCACCAAGACTGCTCCAACGGCCTCGGCGCTACTCTCCAGACGATTGGCTCCAGCTACGTATCGTTGCTGCAGACCGCCGTCGTTCCTCTGATTTTCACCGCCGTAGTGAGCTCCATTGCGAACCTGCGCCAGGTCTCCAACGCCGCGCGGCTGGCGTGGAACACTCTGCTGTGGTTTGCCATTACCTCGCTGGTATCGGTACTGATCGGCATCGGCCTGGGTGTACTTCTGCAGCCTGGTGCAGCAACCGGCATCACCGAAGAAGCCAAGTACGCCGGCAAGACCGGTGACTGGTGGGCGTTCCTGATCGGCCTGTTCCCCAAGAACTTCCTTGGACTCGGCGCCAGCTCCACCGTCACCGAGAGCGCCAACGCCGCCACCACCGTCAGCACCGCCGTGAACTTCAACGTGCTCCAGATCCTGGTGATCGCCATCGCAATCGGCGTTGCCGCCCTCAAGGTGGGCAAGCAGGCCGAGGCCTTCCTGACCTTCAACGCATCCGCACTGGCAGTCATCCAGAAGGTCCTGTGGTGGATCATCCGCATCGCCCCCGCTGGGCACCATCGGCCTGATCGGTAACGCTGTGGCCATCTACGGCTGGGACACCATCGGCTCATTGGGCAAGTTCACTGCCGCTATCTACATTGGTCTGGCACTGGTGCTCTTCGTCCTCTACCCCATTTTGGTCCGCGTCCACGGCCTGTCCGTCAAGCAGTACTTCTCCGGTGTTTGGCCGGCGGTCCAGCTGGCGTTCGTCTCCCGTTCCTCGATCGGCACGCTTCCGCTCACGCAGCGCGTCACCGAGCGGAACCTGGGCGTCCCCTCCGGCTATGCTTCCTTCGCCGTGCCGCTGGGCGCCACCACAAAGATGGACGGCTGCGCAGCGATTTACCCGGCCATCGCTGCGATTTTCGTGGCACAGTTCTTCGGCATCAACCTCGACTTCAGCCAGTATTTGCTGATCGTTCTGGTCTCCGTCCTCGGTTCCGCCGCTACGGCAGGCACCACCGGCGCCGTCGTCATGCTCACGCTGACCCTGTCCACGCTGGGACTCCCGCTTGCCGGCGTCGGCCTCCTCTTGGCAATCGACCCGATCCTGGACATGGGCCGCACCGCCGTCAACGTCGCGGGCCAGGCACTGGTCCCCCCCGCCATCGTGGCCAAGCGCCAGGCATCCTGGATGAGTCGCTGTACAACGCACCCCCGCAACGGTGCAGCGTTCGCGGATGAGTTCGCAGCCGACAAGGCAGCGGCAGAAGTCAGCGAGCGCGAACTGGCCGATTCAAAGGCCTAAGACTCAGCCGCTTCGCAAGGGCACAAATCCCCCCCGGGGGGGAGTTCTCCCCCGGGGGGGATTTCCCCGTTTAAGGGGTCGAGTCTGGATAGGCTCGGACCATGTTGATCGTCACCTCCAACGAAATCCCAGGCCACCGCATCGATGCCGTCTTCGGCGAAGTCATGGGCCTCACTGTCCGTTCACGCGATATCGGGTCGCAAATGCTTGCAGGCTTCCGCTCCCTTGGCGGAGGCGAGCTGCCCGAAATGACCAAAGCCCTCTACGAAAGCCGCCAGGAAGTCATGGCACGCATGGTCAACGAAGCGCAGCAGCGTGGAGCCAACGCCATTGTGGCCATGCGCTTCGACACCTCGGAAATGGGCACCAACTGGACCGAAGTGTGTGCCTACGGAACCGCGGTCTACGTGCTGCCGCTGGGTGAGGGTGAGCCCGGAGCAACGGGCCAGTCCATCTACCTGACCAAAACCGCAGCCCAACAGTCATCCCAGCAGGGTCAGCCGACTCCACCCACTCCCCCCCGGCGCCCCCAACACAGTTCTAGCCCCACGCTTCCGAGTCCCGCTCTGGTTCGTCCGCCACCCCGTTCAACGGTGGGCTTGACGAACCAGGGCGGGACTTTTCGCGTGACCGCCAAATTGCGCAGAGTGCAAACTTGCACTTAGTGTAAGTATGTGACCCAAACCAGTAGCCAGGAAGCCACTGCGGAGTCGTCCACCACTGCTGAGCCCGCTACCCCTTCACGGCGCGAACTCAACAAGGCGGCCACCCGCAGCTCCATCGCCTCCGCAGCCCTGGACCTTTTGCGCAGCAACGGGCCCGGAAATTTCACCGTAGAAGACATCGCGGCCAGCGCGGGTGTCTCACGGCGAACCTTTTTCAACTACTTCCCCAGCCTCGAAGCTGCCCTGGCCTCCGTTGCCGACGGCTTTATGGACCACGCGCTGGAGCAGTTCCGGCTGCGTCCCGCAGATGAGTCCATCCTCGAATCCGCGCAGGCCGCCCTCATGGCGCTGGCCGATCCCATGTCCGTGGCTCCCATGGCCGAGCTGTTCAGTCTGACGCAGGACAACCGCCAGCTGGCCCGCTCCGAGCTCGAAGCCTGGGAGCACTGCACCGAGCAGATCATTGACGCTGCCCGCGGCCGGCTCGGCGCCGGCATCAGCGAGCTCTACCTCCATGCCCTCGCAGGCTCCGTCATCTCCTGCGGCAAAGCGGCAATGACCGTCTGGTTCGCCGAACACGGACCGGACCTTTCCCCCCAAATCCCTCGCCGTCCTCCGCCAGCACCTCATCGATGCGATGGGCCTTCTCGGCACCGGCTTCGCGCCGCCGTCGGACGCTTCCCTACGCGCCTCAGCAGCCTCAACTTCCGTTTCAACCACCAAAGATCGGTTCTGACATGGCCTCGTTCCTCTACCGTCTCGGAAAATTTTCGTATCGCCGCCGCTGGCTGGTCATCTCCATTTGGCTGGCCGTCATGGTGGCAGTGGGCGGCTCGGCCGCAGCGTTCCACGGCACCATGTCCAACAACTTCACCATCCCGGGCACCGAAACCCAGCAGATGGCGGACAAGCTGAAGGAGGCCCTGCCCGATTCGTCAGGCGGCTCGGCCAGCGTAGTTTTCGACGCCGGAGATGCCGGCTTCGACCAAGCCAAAAAGGATGCAGTTGCGGCTGCGCTTACCAAGCTGGAAGCCATGCCGGACGTGCAGGGCACGGTAAACCCCTTCACCACGCAGGAGCAACTGGATAAGCCGCCGCGGACATCGCCGCCGGCGAAGCCAAGCTGCCGAGGGCCAAACCCAGTTGGACGCCGCGCGCGCCCAGCTGACTGCAGGCGAAGCCCAACTCGCAGGGGGCTGAGCAGCAACTGGCCGCAGCTGGCCTCACTCCGGCACAGATTGAAGCGCAGCTGGCTCCGCAGCGCGCCGAACTCGCCGCAGGGAAGGAAAAGCTCGACGCCGGAACCAAGGAAGCAGCCGACGGCGCCGCCACGCTGGCCCTCGGCAAGCGACAGCTTGAGGCCTCTGAGGGCATGCGATTTGTCTCCAGCGACAACAGAGCTGCAATCGCGCAGGTCCAGTTCAAGACCTCCATCAACGCCGTTGACCCCGCCGTCCGCGAGGAAGTCCAGGAGATCGTCCACGGAGTCTCTTCCGCCGGTGTCACTGCCTACGCCAGCAAGGAAATCACCGAGGACGTCTCTGAGATCTTCGGCATTGCAGAAATCGTGGGCGTCGCAGTGGCTGCCCTTGTCCTGATTCTGATGCTCGGCACGCTTATCGCGCTGGCCTGCCACTTTTGATGGCGTTGATCGGCGTTGCCGTGGGCGTAGGCGGAACGTTCGCGCTCACCAGTGTGATCGACATGAGCTCCATCTCGCCCATGCTTGCCTGATGCTCGGCCTCGCGGTTGGCATCGACTACTCCCTCTTCATCGTCAACCGCCACCGCACGCAGCTCCTGTCCGGTATGGACGCCGAGGAATCTGCGGCCTTGGCCACCGGTACCTCCGGTAACGCCGTGCTATTTGCCGGCCTCACGGTCATCATCGCCCTCGCCGCACTGGTGGTTCCCGGGTTGCCGTTCCTCGCAGTGATGGGTGTTGCGGCCGCAGCGACAGTCGGTGTAGCCGTCGTCGTAGCTTTGACCCTGACGCCCGCCGTCCTGGCCTTGATTGGCCGCCGACTCATTTCCAAGCGCGCTTGGGCCAAGGCTGCAAAGCACAACGCCGAGCCCGGCCACGAAGCTGCGGACCGGGAACGCGAGGAGAAGCGCAGCAGCGGTGGCTGGGGGGGCGGTATGGTCACGCGTCACCCGTGGGTTGCCCTCGTGGCAAGCGTCGCCCTGCTGGGTGCCTTGGCGTTGCCGGCATCGCAGCTGCGGCTGGCACTTCCCGACGGCGGCTCCGAGCCGGTGGATTCGCAAGCCTTCAAGCGTACGACCTCACGCGCAGCAGCTTCGGCGAAGGCGTAACCGGGCCGATCGTCGTTGTGGGCGAATTCCCCCCCGAAGGCCTCAGCGAGAACGATGCCAAGAACAAGCAGTTCGACGTCGCGGACCAGCTTCGCAGCGTTGAGAACGTCATCGCCGCTGTGCCGGTTGCTTGAGCGAAGACCGCCGCACCGCCGTCTTCCAGGTCATCCCGAAGGAGGGTCCCGCCAGCGCCGGCACCGTGCAGGTGGTGTCCGATCTCCGCGCCAAGGGCTCAGCAATTCATGACGACTTGGATGCGACCATCGGCCTGACGGGCCAAACCGCAGGCAACATCGATGTGTCCAACAAGCTCGGCGCGGCTCTGCCGCCCTACTTGGCGATTGTCGTGGGACTCTCCCTCCTGCTGTTGCTGCTGGTATTCCGCTCCATCGTTGTGCCCCTGCTGCAACCGGCGGATTCCTGCTCTCGCTGGCCGCTGCTTTCGGCGCCGTGGTTGCCGTGTACCAGTGGGGGGGCTGGCTGGGAGGCATCTTCGACGTCGCAATCCGGGTGCTGTGCTCAGCTTCCTGCCCATCATCCTGATCGGCGTGCTGTTCGGCCTGGCGATGGACTACCAGGTGTTCATTACCTCCGGCATGAGGGAGTCCTTCATGCACGGTGAGTCCGCCAAACATGCTGTCCGCTCCGGGTTCAGCCACGCTGCAGCAGTGGTCACCGCGGCCGCGATCATCATGGTCAGCGTGTTCTCCGGCTTCATCTTCAGCCACCTCACCATGGTCCGACCACTCGGCTTCGCGATGGCATTCGGTGTGCTGATTGATGCCTTCGTGGTCCGCATGACGATTGTTCCCGCCGTGATGTACCTCCTGGGCGAGAAGGCCTGGTGGCTGCCCAAGTGGCTGGAACGGGTCCTCCCGGATGTGGATGTGGAAGGCGCCAAGCTGGACCGCAGTGATCGCCGGAACGCCCATGCCGAGGAACTCGTCCACTAACCCTCTCTCACGTAACAGCCAATATTCTCGAACGCTCTCCCACTTGCGTGACGCAAGTGAGAGAGCGTTCGGTTTAAGCACGCGGGATGTGATCGAGCGTCAGGGGGAAGCGCGCGGGATGTGATCGAGCGTCAGGGGGAAGCGCGCGGGATGTGATCGAGGGCCGTATTAGGCTGGGACCGTGACCCGATTGATCCTTGCCTCCCAGTCCCCCGCCCGCACCAAGCTCCTCACGGAAGCCGGGATCCGGCATCACGTCCTGGTCTCCGACGTCGACGAGGATGCGGTGCAGGCAAAGTACGGTGTGACTGACGCCCACGACACCGCGCTCTTGCTGGCCCGCGCCAAGGCCGAGGCCGTTGCCGCCCTGCCCGAAGCCGAGGGTGCCTTAGTGATCGGTTGCGATTCGGTGTTCGAGTTCGACGGCGAGTCCCACGGCAAGCCCTACACCGCGGAGGTGGCGCGGGAACGAATGCTGCGGATGAGCGGGTCGCAGGGAGTGCTCCACACGGGCCACTGGCTGGTTGACTGCCGGGACACCGCCGCTGACGCGGACGAAGAAGCAGGCGCAGATGAAACTCCCGAAGGCACGGGCGCCACCGTTGGCGCGGTATCGAGCGCTGAGGTCCACTTCGCCCGGATGAGCACGAACGACATCGATGCCTACATCGCCACCGGAGAACCCCTTCACTGTGCCGGCTCCTTCACCATCGATGGCTTGGGCGGGGGGGCCTTCATCCGCAAGGTCGACGGCGACCCGCACGCCGTCGTCGGGCTTTCCATCTCCACCCTTCGGGACCTGCTGGTCCATGCGAACGTGGGCATCACGGAGCTGTGGGACACGGATAACCAATAGAAGTAGTTTGTAGCAAACCTACAAAGGAACATCGCATCACACACGGAATCCCCCCATCAATATGGCGGAACCCTCACAATCGCGCTAGGCTCCTCAAGGACAGAAGGAGTCAACAACTTGTCAGCTAACCCGGCGCAGCCATTTCCAGCCCTCTCACCAAGGTCTTGATTGCCAACCGCGGCGAAATCGCGGTCCGCATCATCCGAGCCGCCCGGGACGAAGGCATCGCCTCCGTAGCCGTTTACGCCGACCCCCGACCGTGACGCCCTCCATGTCCGCCTCGCCGACGAAGCCTACGCTTTGGGCGGCAACACCGCAGCCGAGTCGTACCTGGTGATGGACAAGATCATCGACGTCGCCAAGCAGTCAGGTGCCGACGGTATCCACCCCGGCTATGGCTTCCTCGCGAGAACGCCGAGTTCGCGGCCAAGGTCATCGACGCCGGCATCACGTGGATCGGTCCCTCCCCCAGAGGCCATCTCGGCCCTGGGCGACAAGGTCCAGGCCCGCCACATCGCCGAAAAAGTAGGCGCACCCCCCCTCGTCCCCCGGCACGGCCGACCCTGTGGAGTCCGCCGACGAAATCCTGAAGTTCGCCGAGGAATTCGGCCTTCCCATCGCGATTAAGGCTGCCTTCGGCGGCGGTGGACGCGGCATCAAGGTCGCCCGCACCATGGACGAGATTCCCGAGCTCTACGAATCAGCCGTCCGTGAAGCAGTGGCCGCTTTCGGTCGCGGCCGAATGCTTCATTGAGCGTTTCCTCGATGCTCCGCGGCACGTCGAAACCCAGTGCCTGGCCGATGCTTTCGGCAACGTTGTGGTGGTTTCCACCCGCGACTGCTCCCTGCAGCGCCGTAACCAGAAACTCGTTGAGGAAGCCCCCGGCTCCGTACCTCAGCGACGAGCAGAACAAGCGCCTGTACGAGTCCTCCAAAGCAATCCTGAAGGAAGCCAACTACCTCGGCGCCGGCACCTGCGAGTTCCTGGTGGGTCAGGACGGCACCATTTCCTTCCTCGAGGTGAACACCCGCCTCCAGGTGGAGCACTGCGTGTCTGAAGAAGTCACGGGAATCGACCTCGTCCGTGAGCAGTTCCGCATAGCCCGTGGTGAAGCCTTGGGCTACGACGACCCCCCCGAAGTCCGTGGCCACTCCTTCGAGTTCCGCATCACCGGCGAGGACCCGGGCCGCAACTTCATGCCCGCCCCCCCCGGCACCATCACCACACTGAAGAACCCGACAGGCCCCCCCGGCGTCCGGATCGATTCCGGCATTGAGCAGGGCGACGTCATCAGCGGCAACTTCGACTCCATGCTCTCCAAGCTGATCATCACGGGCGCCACCCGCGAGCAAGCCCTCCAGCGTTCACGCCGGGCGTGGAGGAGATGGTGGTTGAGGGCATCCCCACTGTCATCCCCTTCGACCTCGCAGTAGTCACCGATCCCGACTTTGCTCCGGCGGAAGGACCCTTCAAGGTTCACACCCGCTGGATCGAGACCGAGTTCGTCAACAGCATCCCGGCATGGTCTGCCAACGCGCGGGCGCTGAAACGTCCGACGCCGGTGAGCGCCAGCGCGTCGTCGTCGAGGTCGGCGGCAAGCGGCTTGAGGTCGTCCTGCCGTCCGGCCTGGGCGGTAGCATCGCCGCGGTTTCCGGCGGTACGGGCACCAAGTCCGGCAAGTCCAAGAAGCGCTCCCGTTCAGCTGGTGCAACGGCTGCGGCTGCGGGCGGCGACGCACTGACGTCCCCCCCATGCAGGGCACCATCGTCAAGGTGGCAGCTTCGGAAGGCGACGTTGTGGCTGAGGGCGACCTGATCGTGGTTCTCGAAGCCATGAAGATGGAACAGCCACTGACCGCCCACAAGGCCGGTACCGTGCGCGGCCTCGCTGCCACCGCAGGCGAGACCGTCGCCGCAGGTGCAGTCATCGCCACCATCGAGGACTAACGCCAAGAACCTCTTAACGACGTCGGCCCCGCACCGTTTGGTGCGGGGCCGACGTCGTTATTTGGCTACTTAGGCAACGTTGTTCTCGTAGTCCGTGTCCTTGGTTTCACGCGTGAGCCACAGCGCGACGAAGGTGACCACAGCGGCGGCTGCCATGTAGCGCCCACCAGCCAGGTGCTGCCGTCGGCTACAGACCAGAGGGCAATGGCTACGAAGGAGGCCGGTGCCGCTCCGATCATGGAGGACAGGTTGTACGCACTGCTGAACCCGTGTAACGGACGTTGGCCGGGAACAGCTCGGGAAGAATGGCCGCCATGGGGCCGAAGGTCAGGCCCATGAGGGTGAACCCCCCCACAATGAGGCCAACCATGGCCGCTGCCTGGCCGGGGGCCAAACATGGTGAACCAGAGCGCACCGAAGACGAAGATGCCGACGGTGACGCCCAGCAGGAACTTGCGTCGGCCCCCCCACTTCTCGGCGAGCGGCCCGGAGACCATCGTGAAGATACCGAAGAAGACGACGCCGATGATCAGCATCCAGAGGAAGTCGGACCTGGTGATTCCCAGGCCGGGGGACGAATGCTGCGACCTGCTCCGGCGTCATGGGCGTACCGGCCTTCTCCGCTGCTGCCTGGGCGCCGGCCAGCGTGGGCTTGGTGCCGTAGGACAGCGTGAACGTAGTCATGATGTAGAAGAGCACGTAGGTGGCGAACATGATGAACGTACCGGCCACCACGGGGGCGCCAGTGGCTCTTGAGGGTAGCCGCGAGGGGCAGCTTCTGCACCTTTTCCTGCTGAATCACCTTGGTGAAGGACACGCTCTCCACCAGCTTCAAACGGACGTAGAGGCCCACGATGACCAGGACCGCGCTGAGCAGGAACGGAACCCTCCAGCCCCCAGGCGAGGAATTCCTCGGCACTTAGGGACACGTTCATCCAGATGAAGATGACGTTGGCGATGATGAAGCCGATGGGCGCGCCCAGCTGAGGGAAGGTTCCGTAGATGGCGCGCTTGCCCTCGGGTGCGTTCTCCGTGGCGAGCAACGCCGCGCCGGACCATTCTCCACCCAGGGCCAGGCCTTGGAAGAAGCGCAGGATGACCAGCATGATCGGCGCCAGGATGGCCCATCCCGCCATGGAGGCCGTGGCAGGAGGCCGATGAGGAACGTTGCAATACCCATGGTCAGCAGCGATGCAACCAGGGTGCCCTTTCGGCCGATCTTGTCACCAAAGTGGCCGAAGACCACGGCGCCGACGGGACGTGCGAAGAAGGCAACACCGAAGATGGCGAACGCACTGAGCAGCGCGTTGATGTCAGTGGCGTCCGGGAAGAAGAGCTTCGGGAAGACGAGTACCGACGCGGTGGCATAGGCGTAGAAGTCGTAGAACTCGATCGTCGTGCCTATCAGGCTCGCGAAGATCACCTTGCCCCCCCGCGAGTTCACTGGCTTAGTGGACTCGCCTTCCTTGGATGGTGCAGTGGAAGACATGTATTTGCAGCTTTCTTTCACGCCGGCCGATTCTCCAGGAGGCCACCCGGCGAAGGATTATTCGAGAGTTCAATAATAGTTCCCGCTGTCCATTGAATGGACAACAAAGTCCAATATGCGGACGAACGGAAAAATCTCATCTTGTGGTCCGCGCCACATTACCTCACCATCGCCTCACGCGCCGGTGACCCCGCCGATAGGGAAATGTCACAGCACGTTTACAAACGGCGCCCGTCCACGAAATGCGCGAAACCTACCTTGGAATAACAACGTCCCCCACCAAGGAGGCACTCCGTGACTGTTGACCGCTCCGCAGATGAACTGGCCCCCGTCCAGTCCACTGCCACCGCCGCCCCCCCCGCCCTTGAACACCGCCCCGGCCGCTGGATTGCCAACTGGGATGCCGAGGACAAGGGCCAGTGGGAAGCCGAAGGCCGGTCCATCGCCAAACGCAATCTCTACTGGTCGATCTTCGCCGAATTCCTCGGATTCGTCGTCTGGCAGCTGTGGTCCATCGTGGTGGTCCAGCTCCCCGCAGCCGGCTTCCAGTTCGATACCAACCAGATCTTCTGGCTCATCTCCATCCCCCAGCCTCGTAGGCGCCACGCTCCGCATCCCCTACACGTTCATGGTTCCCAAGTTCGGTGGCCGGAACTGGACCATCGTCTCGGCGCTGCTCCTGCTGATCCCCCACCACAGGCCTCGCCATCTGCGTATCCAATCCGGAAACACCTTTTGGCGTCATGCTCCTTATGGCCGGCCTCGCCGGTTTCGGTGGCGGCAACTTTGCCAGCTCAATGGCCAACATCACCTTCTTCTACCCTGCCCGTGAAAAGGTTGGGCACTGGGCCTGAACGCTGCCGGCGGTAACCTCGGTGCCGCCGTCGCACAGCTTGTTGTCCCTATCGCCATCACGCTGCTGGCTGCCGGGACCGTCAACCTGCCGATGGCAGGCATCATCTGGATCCCCCTGATCATCATCGCCGCCTTCGGCGCCTACAAATACATGAACAACCTCACCAGCGCCAAGGGTGATGTGGCTGGTTCCCTGGCTGCCTCAAGGAACCGCACCTGTGATCATGGCGTTCCTCTACATCGGTACGTTCGGCTCGTTCATCGGCTTCGCGGGCGTCTTCCCCCCCAAGCTGATCAAGGACTACTTCCCGGACTTCTCCTCCATCCACGTCGGCGCGGTGGCACTCTCGCTGGCCTTCCTGGGCCCGCTGGTCGGTTCATTGGCCCGCCCCTACGGCGGACGCATGGCAGACCGCATGGGCGGTGCCCGGATGACCATCGCATCGTTCGCTTCGATGGCCGTCATCACGCTGACCATGATCTGGACGCTGCCCCCTGAAGAACTTCTGGCTCTTCCTCACCTTGTTCCTGCTGCTCTTCCTGGCCAGCGGCTTCGGAAACGGTGCAACGTACCGCATGATCCCGGTCATCTTCGCAACATCCAGCCGGGCAGCCCGTGCGGGCGCCCCGAGCGCCACCACCGCACGACTCGCTTCTTCCTCACTGGGCCTGATCTCCGCGATCGGCGCCTACGGCGGGTTCGTGATTCCTCAGGTGCTCAACGCTTCCAACACGGCCAGCGGCTCCTATACCCCGGCGTTCTACGGATTCGTTGGAGCTATGTCCTCATGCTCACCGTCTGCTGGGTCTGCTACATCCGCCCCCGCCCGGAAGCGCAACACGATCGGACACATCTAGATGCCCAACGGCGCCGATACCCACTGCCCGTACTGCGCGCTCCAGTGCGCCATGACGCTGACCCCCCCGGCTGCACCTGCAGCCGGGGCAGTGCCCGCGCCGGAGGCAGCATCCGCCCCCCCGCCCTTGGAAGTATCCGGGCGCGACTTCCCCCCCACCAACCGGGGCGGGCTGTGCCGCAAAGGCTGGACATCGGCGTCGTTATTGCGTCACAACGGCCGCGTCACCGAACCGATGCTCAAAGGTTCCGACGGCGTGCATCAGCCCATCTCGTGGGACCAAGCACTCATGTTCATCACCGCTGCGTCAAGGACACCCAGCAGCAGTACGGGAATGACGCCGTGGGCGTATTCGGCGGCGGCGGCCTCACCAACGAGAAGGCATATCTGTTGGGCAAGTTCGCCCGGCTGGCCTTGCGCACCTCACGGATCGACTACAACGGCCGCTTCTGCATGTCTTCGGCCGCAGCTGCGGGCAACCGGGCGTTCGGCGTGGACCGCGGCCTTCCCTTCCCTGTTACGGACCTGGACACCGCGTCCGTGATCCTCATGCTCGGTTCCAACGTTGCCGAGACCATGCCTCCGTTCGTCCAGCACCTGCAGGGCGCACGCGACGCCGGTGGGCTGATTGTGGTGGACCCCCGCCGCTCGGCTACTGCGGCGTTCACGTCCGACGGCGGCGGGCTCCACTTGCAACCGACGCCCGGCACCGATCTGGCTCTCCTTTTGGGCATTAGCATGTGGTGGTCCACGAAGGACTGGCCGATGCTGAGTACATCGCGGCCAACACCAGCGGCTACGCCGCGGTGGTGCGCAGCTTGTCCGCGTTCTGGCCCGAGCGCGTGCAGTCCATCACCGGCGTCCCTGCCACCCTGATCCGCGAGACCGCCCGCCGCTTGGCGCAAGGAGCCCGCGCTGGCGGCAGCTATATCCTCAGCGGCCGCGGAGTGGAACAGCATGTGGACGGGACGGACACCGCCACCGCGGCG
>BBFS01000038.1 GCA_001313365.1 Paenarthrobacter nitroguajacolicus JCM 14115 | reverse complement strand
CCACGAAGGGGGGGAGCGCCGGGCGGCAATGGGTGCGCAGCGCGGAAAACGCTTCGAGCCAGATAGTCGGGCTCGATCGCACCCGTACCCGCCGATCGCCCCTTGTTGCCTCTGGTGCGATTGGCGTGAAGTGGTGCGGGTCTGACCACGAAGGGGGGGAGCGCCGGGCGGCAATGGGTGCGAAGCAGCCCCCGACCGGGAGTGCGAAACGTAATGTGGCCCCTCGGCCCGCCAAGGACGGTCATAGGATGAAAGGGATGACCACCACCCAAGCAGACAAGAACTTCAGCCTCCGCAGCGTCGCGCTACCGGCATTCGGGCCAGCTGTGCTTTTCTGTCTCGGTGAGGGGGGGGCTGTCCTGCCGGTCATCGCGCTCTCCGCCCGCGACCTCGGCGCATCGGTGGCGGTCTCGGCGTTGATCGTGACGCTGATCGGTCTGGGTTCCTGGTTCTTCAACATTCCGGCGTCGATCATCACCGAAAAGTTCGGCGAACGATGGTCGATCGTCGGGGCCGGTGCTGTAGGCGCGATCGCCCTCGGAGCGGCAGCCTTTGCACCGCAAATGGAACACGGACTTTGGCTGTTGGCCGCTCCATGACCCTGGTGGGGGGATGTCCGCCAGCGTCTTCAACCTCGCTCGGCAAAAATTTCTCACCGAGGCCGTCCCTGTCATGTTCCGCGCGCGAGCCCTCTCGACCCTGGGCGGCGTCACCAGGATCGGCCTCTTCGTCGGGCCATTCGTGGGCGCCGGCGTGATGCAGTTCGCCGGAATCAGCGGCGCGTACTGGGTGGGCTTCGGTGGCATGATGGCTGCCGCTGCCTTGTCGCTCACCATCCCGGATCTGGTCGCCCCCCGAAAGCGGCCGACGGCGGTCCACCACCTCCCGCGTCCACCTTGCGGAGCGTCGCGGTTTCCCATGCCGGAGTGTTCCTGACGGTCGGCTTCGGCATCCTCCTGCTGAGCGCGTTGCGTGCATCTCGCCAGGTGGTCATCCCGCTGTGGGCCGACCATCTGGGACTTGATGCAACCCACGCTTCGTTGATCTTCGGCTTGTCCGGGGCAATCGACATGCTGGTGTTTTACCCTGCCGGGGAAGCTCATGGATAAGAAGGGGGGGCGGCAATGGGTGGCCATCCCGTCCACTGTGATCATGGGGGGGACTGCCTTAATCCTGGTGCCGTTGTCGGCCGGGTTCGTCCCGCTTCTCCTCGTTGCCTTGCTGATCGGTTTCGGCAATGGGATCAGCTCAGGCTCATCATGACGCTGGGAGCTGACTTCTCGCCGGATAACGGTAGAAGTCACTTCCTGGGCATTTGGCGATTCATGGCCGACTCCGGTGCCACGGGTGGACCCGTGCTGTTGTCCGCGCTGACGGCTGCAATCTCGTTGTCGGCGGGTATCTGGGCCACAGGTGTACTGGGCTTCGCAGCGGCAGTGGTGTTCGCCGTCGCAATTCCACGCCTGAAGCACCGGCGTAACTATTAGCTTTCCTATGGTGGATTAGCCCCCAAGCGCCGGAAGACTCCCAGGGAATTCGCAGGAAAGTCCAAAGTGTGGCTAAACTCATGCTGGCCGCAGTCTCGCGGCCATTTTTCCGCGCTCTTGGGGGGGGCGTTTGAGCAGAGGGCGCTGTCTTATGCAGATCCGACGGAGAGCCCGCATGCGCTCTCAAATAGTTTTTGCCGGCATTATCGCAATGGTGGGAGCCGCCCTGCCGGCGCTCCCGGCCGTAGCGGATGAGGTACCGGCTCCATTGCCGAGTGCCGCGGCGGAACCCACGCCGACGGGGGGGACCGGCGTTGTTCCCACAGACCAGTTCATTGTTAAGTTCAAGGATCGGGACGGAATCCAGTCGGCGGACCGCCAAGCGTCCTTCGGGCGTGCAGCCAGGGCATCGGGCGTTCCTGTTCAAGCCGTCCGTACCACCGCCACAGGTGAAGACGTGATCAAGACCGAGCGAAGGCTTGGCACAGAGGAAGCCAACCAGCTTGTGGCCGCCTTGTCGACGGACCCGAACGTGGAATACGCGGAGCCGGACGTCATTATGCGCACCCAAGAGACTTGGTTCACTGACACTTACTTCACTTACCAGTGGGGGGGTCTGGCCCACAACCAAGGTGGCATACTCATGCCCATCGCCTGGGACATCAACCAGGGGGGGCAGGGAAGTGTCGTGGCGGTCATCGACAGCGGAATTCTGAGCCACAGCGATCTGAACGCCAACGTCCTGCCCGGATACGACATGATCAGTGACAGCGGGGGGGTAGCACGAGACGGCAATGGTCGTGACTCAAATCCGCGCGACGAGGGTGATGCGACATCCGCCGGCCAGTGTGCCGCGGGTGAGCCCGCTTCTTCTTCTTCCTGGCACGGTACTCATGTGGCGGGGATCATTGCCGCCGTGGCCGGAAACGGAAAAGGGGTGGCGGGTGTAGCCCCCCCTAAAGCCAAGGTTGTCCCTGTTCGCGCCATTGGCACCTGTGGAGGATATGCGTCAGACATTGCAGATAGCGTGATTTGGGCCGTTGGCGGAACAGTGCCTGGGGTCCCGGCCAACGCCAACCCTGCCCGGACAGTCAACATCAGTATCGGTACGGTAGCCACATGCCCGGCAGTCTTTCAGGATGCCCTCCAGGTTGCCCGTGACAAGGGAGCCGTGGTTGTGGTGGCCGCAGGCAACGAGGGAATCGATGCCTCGCAAGCCAGCCCAGCAAATTGCCAGGACGTCATTGCCGTTGGTGCGAGCACCCGGACTAACACCAAGGCGTACTACTCAAACTACGGAGCGGCCATCGATGTCACCGCGCCCGGCGGGGACATGCGATATGACGTGCTCGACGGAATCGTATCAACCTCAACAACGGCACGGATCGTGCCACAACTGAGGACTATTACATCAAGTCGGGAACGTCCATGGCGGCCCCCCCGCACGTAGCCGGTGTTGCCGCCATGATGCTATCGGAACTGCCTGCTCTGACGCCCGCGGCGGTGGAACAAAAACTGAAGGCAACAGCATCGGCACCCAGCTGCAATGTCTGCGGCGCGGGGCTTATCAATGCGACGGGTGCACTCCGTAACGTTGAAGAGGAAGCTTTAGTCATCACCGCTGGTAAACCCAGCATTAAGGGTGAGCCCGTTGTGGGCCGGACTGTCACCGTGGACTACGGGAACTGGACGTACAACTCCCTGGCTCAATGGTCCCGCCAATGGAAACGTAACGGCATTGATATTCCGTCTGCTACGGACTATTCATATACGTTGGCGCCGGAGGACCTGGGCACGGCAATCACTGTGACTGTGACCGCAAAGATGAATTTCACACCGACGGCCTCTGCCACGTCCGTCCCAACGGCCGCGGTCAAGCCCGGGTTGCTGTCGGCTGTTGAGCCACTCTCAGTGGGTCCGCTTATGTCGGGAACGCTTTGACGGTTGACCCTGGTACCTGGGGGCCGGAACCGGTGGAACTCTCGTATCAGTGGTATCGGGCAGGAACTTTGATTGCCGACGCCACTGAGCCCATATACACCCCCCCTTCCGACCCAGATGCAGGAAAGACGCTAACCGCGACGGTCACTGGTACGAAGCTGGCTTACGGTACGGTCTCCAAGAGCACAAAGCCGACTGCCGTTGTAGTTACCGCCGATAAAGCAGTCTCTCCAGCGCCGGTTGTTTTCGCCGAGGCTCCGTACATGTTGATGACAAGTACACCGTTCCTGCCACAGATGGCGTGGACTATCAGATTAACGGCGTGACCGTGCCTGCAGGCACATACTCGGCGCGGGGACAGGTGAAGGTGACAGCAATGCTGCACGCAGGGTACGCCCTGGCACGAGATGCAGCTGCCCAGTGGATCACATTCTTCAGTACCAAGGGCCCGGAATTCGTGGCTCCAGCCGTTTCACCTTTCAAGGATGTCCTGACAACACAGCAGTTCTACAAGGAAATGTCGTGGATGGCTGACCGCAAAATATCCACGGGGTGGGTTGAGGCAGACAAGTCAGTCACGTACCGGCCCCTGGCACAGATTAATCGTGACGCATGGCAGCATTCCTCTACCGCATGGCTGGTTCGCCTGAGTACACACCGCCTGCCCAGTCGCCATTCAAAGACGTGCTGACCACCCAGCAGTTCTACAAGGAAATGGCATGGTTGGCTGAGACCGGCATTTCGTCCGGGTGGACGGAGAACGGTGCGCGTTTGTACAAGCCGTTGACCCCTATCAACCGCGACGCCATGGCAGCATTCCTCTACCGCCTGGCAAACAAGCCTGACTACGTGGCCCCGCCGTGGCTGCCCTTCAATGACGTAAGCGCGAGTCAGCAGTTCTACAAGGAGATGGCTTGGATGTACGAATCGGGTATTTCTTCCGGCTGGAGGGACGCGTATGTCAGCCTTTACAAGCCGCTGTCGCCCGTCAACCGCGATGCCATGGCTGCTTTCCTGTATCGGATGCCATAGCGCACGATCGCGAGGAACAAGCGAAAATCAACCGGGGCCGGTTGCAGGACTTTCTGCAGCTGGCCCCCCCGGCCATTTTTGAAGCGACCTCATAGACTCACAGGGAATTCGCAGGAAAGTCCAAACTGTGGCTAAACTCATGCTGGCCGCACTCTCGCGGCCATTTTTCCGCGCTCATGGGGCGTTTGAGTAGAGGGCGCTGGTTAATGCAGATCCGACGGAGAGCCAGTGTGCGCTCTCAAGTAATTGTTGCGGGCGTTATCGCCTGGTTGGTGCCGCCCTTCCGGCGCTCCCGGCCGTAGCGGATGAAGCACCGGCGCCTATGCCGAGTGCCGCACCTAAAACGATGTCCACTAGTGCCGAGGAAATTCCCACGGATCAGTTCATCGTGAAGTTCAAAGAACGGGACGGCATTCAATCGGCCGACCGGAAGTCGTCGTTCGGCCGGGCGGCCAGTGTCGTGGGCGTACCTGTTGAATCCGTGCGCACCATGGCCACAGGTGAAGAAGTGGTCAGGACCGATCGGAAACTCGGTGCGGCAGAAGCCAGCGAGCTCGTTTCCACTTTGGCGGCTGACCCGAGCGTTGAGTACGCCGAGCCTGACTCCATCATGAGGCCGTTTGCTACCTCGCCTAATGACACCTATTACAACCTCCAGTGGGCGCACGGCACAGGTAACGGTGGCATGGGCGTACTTGGTGCGTGGGATGTAAGCCAGGGTGAGGGGAGCGTTGTTGCGGTTATCGACAGCGGCATCCTGAACCACAGCGACTTGAACGCGAACGTCCTTCCCGGCTACGACATGATCAGCGAGCCGGAAATAGCCCGCGACGGTAACGGCCGTGACTCAAACCCGCGTGATGAAGGCGATGGGACATACTACGGGCAGTGCGGCACCGGATGGCCCGCAGAGTATTCTTCATGGCACGGAACACACGTGGCCGGAATTATTGGTGCGGTTGCCGGGAACGGCAAGGGTGTTGCCGGGGGTAGCCCCCCCAAGGCAAAGATTGTCCCGGTTCGAGCGCTGGGTATCTGTGGCGGCTACATTTCAGACATTGCCGACGCGATCGTCTGGGCCGCCGGCGGAACTGTTGCCGGAGTCCCTGCAAACGCAATCCCGCACGCGTTATCAACCTCAGCCTCGGCGGCCGCGGAGTTTGCCCGGCTTCGTACCAGAATGCAGCAGATTTTGCCCGCGGCAAGGGTGCCTCTGTAGTAGTCGCTGCGGGCAACGAGAACATTGACGCATCGCAGGTCAGGCCGGCCAACTGCAAAAACGTCTTGGTTGTGGGCGCTACCAAGAAGGACGGCAACAAGGCCTATTACTCCAACTTCGGTGTGAACGTAGATGTTGCTGCGCCGGGTGGCGACATGAGGTTTTCCGGTGCCGACGGCATCGTGTCAACGCTGAACGATGGTCTGGATATAGCCACGACCGAGGACTACTACCTCAAAGAAGGCACCTCCATGGCTGCCCCGCATGTAGCTGCGGTGGCCGCGATGATGTACTCCAAGCTGCCCGCGTTGACCCCCCCGCCGACATCGAACAGCGTATGAAGGAGACAGCCCGGCCGGTCTACAACTGTAACTGCGGGGCCGGTTTTGTGGACGCTGGCAAGGCCCTCAAAATGCTCGCTGAAGATGTAGCGCCCATTATTCCAGGAACGCCCACCATCTATGGTCAGACAAAGGTGGGCGCGATGCTGACCGCCAATCCGGGATACTGGAGCCCAGGCCAGGTACTCAAGAGCTACCAATGGCTGCGCAACGGGGGGGAGCCCATTCCCTACCAGAGGCTTGACCAGTACGTGCTTGCCCCCGAAGACGCAAACGCAGTCATCTCGGTGAGGGTAACCGGAGCGAAGACGTATGCCGCGAGCGTGCCGGCAACCTCAGCCCCCTACTGCCCCCATCACGCCTGCGGATATCTACTCCGTAGCCCCGAAGATCACTGGCCCAGCCTATGTCGGCAGTGTCTTGAAAGCAGACGTGCAGCCCTGGGGGGGCCGGCTCCGGTAGCCCTCGCATACGAATGGAAGCGTAACGAGGATCCGATAGCCGGAGCCACAGGTTCCCAGTACAGCATCACGGAGACTGACATCGGTGCGACGATCACCGTGACGGTGACCGGCACCAAGCTTGGCCACACCACGGTGTCCTTGACCAGCGAAGCGACTGCTGCAGTCCTGCCGGCTGACAAGGCTGTAACCCCCGCGGCAGTTGAGTTCGTGGACGCTCCGCTTACCGACCAGGACACCTACACCATCCCTGAAACGGAGGGTGTTGAGTACCGCGTCGCAGGTGAGGTGCTACGCCGGGAACCCATCCAGCAACAGGCCGGATCACGGTCACGGCAGCGGCAAAGGATGGTTTCGTGCTCAAAGCAGGTTCGACTGTGGAGTGGACGGAACGCTTCAGCGCCAAGGCCCGGACTTTGTGCCTCCCGCTGTATCGCCCTTCAAGGATGTGCTGACAACTCAGCAGTTCTACCGGGAGATGGCATGGATGGCTGACGCTGGAATCTCCAAGGGCTGGTTGAGGCGGACAACTCTGTCACCTATCGCCCACTGACCGCGATCAACCGCGATGCCATGGCAGCGTTCCTATACCGCATCGCCGGTTCCCCTGACTACACCGCACCGGCTCAGTCGCCGTTCAAGGACGTATCCACCACCCAGCAGTTCTACAAAGAGATGGCCTGGCTGGCGGAAAAGGGAATCTCCTCGGGTTGGACGGAGGGCGACGGCTCCAAGACCTACAGGCCCCTGACTCCGATCAACCGTGATGCCATGGCGGCATTCCTCTACCGCTTGGCTGAGAAGCCGGACTTCCAGGAACCCGCTACGTCACCGTTCCACGATGTGCTCACCACGCAGCAGTTCTACAAGGAAATGGCTTGGATGCTGGAGATGGAAATCTCCACAGGCTGGCTGGAAGCCAATGGCTCACGCAGCTACAAACCGCTTTCACCCATCAACCGCGACGCCATGGCAGCATTCCTGTACCGCATGCCGTAGCTCCTCGTATGAGGTCGCTGCTTAGTGACCCTCTTTGACCAACAACGGCCGCCGAACAACCTGATCAGGTTGTTCGCGGCGTTTGGCTTTCAAAGAAGGTCAGGAAGCCACGGATCCCGTTGAGAGAACCCGCGGAGTCTTCCACGCCCGGTCCGGAACCTTACCGGACACCAGAGCCACGGCGATCACCAGCAGCACGAGCCCCCCCACGTAGCATTCACGACGTCAAGCGCCGACCTCATCACCACGAACGGCGGGACGATGGCCAGGACAGTTCCGGCAACGATGCGCCACATGGCCGGCCTGGACGCACCGGGGGCCAGTGCAGTGCTTGCGAGCTCCAGTCGGACCAGAGGGGTGGAAACCAGCAGCACCATCGCCCACGCGGCCACATAAAACAGTGGCCGGCTGAGCCACCACTCGGTGCCGGCGGGCTCGGGGGAACGGCAGGCGAAGGACCAGTGCAATCCCAAACATTGCGATGATCAACGGCAGGTGCCACAGGTAAATGGTCATTGCCCGGCTACCCACCACGAACATCACCTTCTGCACCCAGCCGACGCCCACGCATCGCTGCAGCACCGGATAGACGGCTTTCACCAAAAGAATGTGGGCCAGCCCCCCCACCAGGATCAGCGGGAACATGGGCGGGTTTTGGCTGGTCAGCATGTCCACGGGATAGGGACCGGCGTGCGTCAGCGGAACCATCACGGCGTAGCAGCCGCCAGCGGCAACAACGAGCTTCCACTTGGCGAAGCGGTCAAAGAAGCCGTCGGCGTAAAAAAACCCCAGCTGCTGCAGAAGTCCCCAAACGAACACCATGTTCAGCAGGCCGATCGGGTTCGAATCGAAGCCCCACGGGTTGCGCTCCAAGCCCAAACGAAGAACATCAACGACGACGGCGCCCGCAGCCAGCGCTGCGATGGTCCGGTAGGGCGCTGCCTCGTGAAACCTGGCCATCGTAGGAACCATGGCCTGGCAGATCAGGTACGCGGCCAGGAACCACAGCTGCACGCCGGCGCCCGCAGCGATAACGGCGAGCAGATCAGCGGGGGGGACACCAGCCGCCGTCGCACTCCACAGCGCAATGGCGAGGAAGATGTAAAGGGCGACCGTGGGTCGGACCAGTCGCAGCACCCGGTTTCTGAGGTAGTCGCCAGCGTCACCGCCCTTGCGTTGCAGCTGCGCCACGACGTGAGCGAAGCAAAGCCGCCCACCACGAAGAAGAGCGGCATGACCTGGCCGAACCATGTCCCTTGGGCAAACCAGCTAAGGGATGTAAGGGGATTGCCCACGCCGATGCCGGACTCGTCCACGCTGATCCCCCCATCATGAGCAAATGAACGGCAACAACGGCAAACATGCAGGCGACGCGGATGAAGTCGACCACCAAATCGCGGGAGCCGGGACGGCGAGATCTTGGGCATCACTTCGGTGCGAGGCGGATCTGAGGGTAGATGACATGGGAGCTCCTGGGATTAGCCACTGTTTGTCCATCGATTGGAATAACTGTAACCCATGAAGAACGGCCAGTCGACGTAATCCTCAGAAACGTTGGAACTTACGGGTCAGGATAGGCATGGCCGGGCGTAGCCTTGGAGAGGACCGCACTCACGATCACTCGAGGTTTCACGCGGCGCATTTCATGAATCCACCCCCCCACCAATGAAGGCAGTGCTGATTGTTATGCACATCAAAGAATTTTGGGACCAGCTCTCACCGGACACGCAGCAGTGGCTCATCGAAAATCCGGGAACCATGATTGTGCCGAGGACTGTCACAGCGATCATTAACGGGGGGGAAACGGGAGAGAACGAAGGTGTCGATGCCCACGGTGGCACGCACCTCACGGATGAGGATCGGCACTTCATCCATGAGCAGGCGCGGGCGCGTGCTGGATCTGCTCCTGCGGAGGAGCCCAAGTTCTTCGACTCAGTAGGGCCGGCGGATTAATACCCTGGGACTGCGCGCCCTTTAGCGCCGACCGCCCCCGTAACCACTGGTGCGTGGGGGCGCGAAGGGGAGCGCCGCCGTCGTGCTTGTGGTGCGTGGGGCGCGAAGGGTGCGCCGCCGTCGCAATAACGCGCTAGCCCTTGCGCGCCGCCAGGCCGAACAACCACGTGCCGCCGAGCGCAGACAGGTATCCGGCGATCACGATGAAGGCGGTGCCCGCCCAGAAGTAGTCGATGGTGCTGTCTGTGCTGAGGTCGGGCACCTGCAGCAGCGAGTAGACCGCCACGAAGCCGGCGATCACAAGCGCCGCAACAGTGAGCCATACCCACAGTCGCGAGGCGGCCCAGTGCTCGCCGTACCCCTTCCACACATTCCAGCTGTTGCCGGTGCGGAGGATGAGCCAACCCGCGGGGGGGAGCATGACGGCGGCTACCACCAGGAAAGCAGCGACGACGTCGGCGGGGCGATGCCACTGGTTGATGAGTGTGGAGACTCCCGTGGCTACTGCGAACGTGCTGCCGAGGAAGCCTGCCAATGGACGCCAGCGGGGGCGAAACCATCAGGAACACCGCAGCTGCAGCGGAGGCGGCCAACGTGGTGTGCCCGGAGGGGAGTGAGTTCAGTTCAAGTGTCTGGACGCGCGGTCGGGCCTGTCCGGGATGAGGAGCTTGAGGATCTGCGTGGCGGCGTTGGCGGCGATGCACGCTGCGACTGCGATTCCGGCTGCGGTCCAGCGTCGGCGGGCGACGGTCACGAAGAGGACCATGATCGCGGCGATGGCCAGTGAGAGCATGGGAAGCATGTCCAGGAATTCGGTGGAGGCCCTGCCGGCTGTTCCGCCCAGTACGGTTGCTTCGACCAGTGCGGACTCGTCAATGAACTGGCCTGCGGTGGTGCGCACAAAGAAGTAGTACGTCGCGGCCAGGCCAACGGCGCTGGCGATCGTAGCGAGGCAAAAGAGGAAGCCTTTACCGGCGCCTGCGTCGCGTCCTTGAAGCGGCCGTGTGCTCGACCTCCCGCTGGTGCGGAATTGCTGGGAACTCATTCTGACTAGACTGCCACAGTTCTCTGGACGGCTCGTGTGAGTCACCCCTCGAGCGTGGCGGGTCCTGGTGAGACGTCGGCAACATTCCTGTGACGCTTGACGCGTGTTAGGTCACAGGTTTAAGCTTCCTAACACGTGTTAGGGAAGGAAATCCACATGTCGGGAACCAATAGGGCTTTGCGTGAATTCACACGTAGAAGTGCCCTCACAGCCCTCGGCGCCGGAATTGTTGGAGTCACCGCGGCGTCGTGGCCGCGCCTGACGGGGGACCGACATTCCAGGCCGGGGAGACAACAGCCTCAGCATCGCCATCATGGGCACCGCCGCAGACGCCGCAGCCCGCCAGAAAGTCATTGACGCTTTCGCGAAGGTCCACCCCCCCGAAATCAAGGTCAAGGTCCAGGCGATCCAGGCCGTGGACTGGAAGGACTTCTTCACCAAGATCCTCACCATGGTTGCCGCAGGGACGCCGCCGGACGTGGTGTACGTGGCAACGGAAGGCGCCCAGCTCTTCGCCGAGAAGCTGGCCCACCCGCTGGATGAGTACCTGCGCCGCGACGCCGACCATATGAAGGAATACTTCGAGGACGTCCACCCCCCCAGCCTGGTGGAAGCGTTCATGTACAAAGGCAGCCTGTTCCAGCTCCCCCCCATCGACTGGAATGCAGCCAACATGTACTACAACACCGCATCGCTCCGCTCGGCGGGCCTGGAACGGCCCTCCGACAACTGGACGCACACGGACTTCCGCAGCACACTCGCCGCGATGAAGAAGGCCAAACCAGCCGACTTCACCCCCCCCTACTACTGGACCAACCGTCTCTTCGGCGGAGTGGTGCCGTGGCTGTACGCGAACGACACCAGCTTCCTCAAGGAAACCAAGTCCCCCCCGGGCGGCGAATGGCTGTGGGACGCTTCTACGCCAACGACCCCCCCACGCGCAGCCTCCGCTCCGGCGGCTACCAGTGGCTCGAACCCAACGCCGATGATCCCCCGCGTCTTCGAATCCTTCGACTACCTCCGCGGACTCGTCAAGGACGGATTGGGTGTCCGGCCGGAGGAAGGCGGCGGCAGCGCCTGATCGGCCTCTTCGCCTCCAACAGGATAGGTACGACGCCGGCGGGCGGCTACTGGGTGCAAGGCCTCCACGAGGCCGGGATGACGGAGAACGACTTCGACGTCCAGTTCTTCCCCCCCAAGTGGCGGACCCAGCGGCACCAGTTCGGCACGGCCGGTTACGCGATCATGAAGACCGCCAAGGACAAAGATGCCGCCTGGGAATGGGTGAAGTTCAGCTCCAGCCGCGAAGCCATGCAGATCGTGTTCCCCACGCCGAACACCACACCCGCCCGGCGCTCCATGGTCAACGAGCAGCTCTACGCCGGAACCGGTCCGCGGAACTGGAAGGTCTTCTACGACACCCTGGACAAGTTTCCCACCACAGGTCCCATTCCAGCGCCACCCCCAGCAGGCCGCCGTCGAAACCGCCTGATGAAAAACGTAAGCCTGGCTGTCAGTGGTGACGAGCGGCAACTCAAGGACGCCCTCAGTTCCATGCAGCGCGACCTTGAACTGGCCCTAAGGAGGCAGCCATGAGCACCGCAACCAGTACACCTACGGGGACGGGGAGCGAGCCGGGCCGCCGCCATGCCGCCCACAAGAACGAACAAGCTCCAAGCGCGGCCGTGTACAGCAACGCTGGCTACCCTGGGCCTTCCTTGCGCCGACCATCGTGGGCATGGGCATCTTCACCCTGCTGCCGATCGTTGCCTCGATCGCGCTCGCATTCTTCCGCTGGGACATCATCTCAGCACCGACGTTCGTGGGTTTCGACAACTTCGCCGAGGTGGTCCAGGACCCCACCGTCCGGGTGTCGTTCCTCAACACCATCGTGTTCGTGGTGGTGGCTGTTGCCTCCAACTCGGACTGGCCCTTGGCCTGGCCATCATGGTGCAGGAGAAGCTCCCGGCCTGGCTCAGGGTGTTCTTCCGCTCCGCTTTCTTCTTCCCGTTGATCCTGTCCGCGGCGTCGGTATCGATCTTCATGCGGTACCTCTTCAACGAACAATTCGGCGTCGTGAACTGGCTGCTGTCCATAGTCGGCATCCCAGCGGTTCCGTGGCTGACGACGCCAAGCGGGTCGGCCGCCGTCGTGATTCTTGTGTACGTGTGGCAGGACTTCGGGTTCTCGTTCCTGCTGTTCATCGGGGGGGGTCTTGCCTCGATTCCGGTGGAGACATACGAGGCCGCGTCGATCGACGGTGCGACAGGCTGGCGCAAGCACTGGTTCGTTACCCTGCCGCTGCTGAGCCCCACCACCCTGGTGGCCTCGGTCATGGCGATCATCAACGCACTGCAGGTGTTCGACCAGCCCTACGTGCTCACCCGCGGTGGACCCGGCGACTCGACACGCACGGCCGTGATGGTGATCTTCGAATCCGCATTCCAGCGCCTCGAGTTCGGCCAGGCCTCGGCGATCGGCGTGATCCTGACGCTCATCATCATGGCCATCACAGCCGCGCAGTTCCGGCTCAGCAAACGATTCGTCTTCTACCAGTAAGGCCCGCCATGACTACCCTCCAAGAACGTGTCACCACCACGGCGCCTGTAGTAAAGCGGAAGAAGCGCGACTGGTCAGTGGCCGTCCGCGTCATCGTCTTGCTGATCGCGTCCGTCTTTGTCCTGGGCCCCCGTGTTGTGGACGCTGTCCACCTCGCTGCGACCGCCGTCGGAATCCTTCCAGCTGCCGCCCGCCTTCCTGCCGCTGAACCCGGACCTGACCTCATACGAGCAAGTGTTCAAGCAGCTCAACATCGTGGCACTGGTGGTGAACAGCGCGCTCGTTACGGGCCTCATTGCCGTAGGGCAGATGATTACCGCAGCGTTGGCGGGCTACGCTTTTGCCCACCTTAACTTCCGGGGTCGCGGCGCACTGTTCTCCATTGTTCTGGCCACCATGATGGTGCCCGTGCAGGTCACGATCGTTCCCGTGTTCATGCTGATCCGCGGTGTCGGGCTTTCGGACACATTGCTCGCACTCATTATTCCGGCCATCCCGACGGCGTTCGGCACCTTCCTGATGCGCCAGTACTTCATGGGGTTGCCGGGTGAGCTCGCTGAAGCGGCTGCGATCGACGGCGCCTCGCCGTGGCGGACGTTCCGTTCCGTGTACGCACCGCTGGCCATGCCGGGACTGGCGATCGTGGGCATCCTGGCGTTCAACTTCCACTGGAACGAGTTCTTCCGGCCACTCATCATGACCATCTCCGAGCAGAACTTCACATTGCCACTGGGCTTGGTCTCGCTCCAAGGCAACCTCGGCACCGGAAGCATCTCCGTGGTCCTGGCCGGCGTTGTCCTCTCCATGATTCCCGCGCTGGTGGTGTTCATGTTCGGTCAGCGCGCGTTGCAGGACGGACTCACCGCAGGCACGGGCAAGTAACTTTCTTGAAAGGGGGGGTTCCGTTGACGGACCTTGCACTCTCTTCCGCCCTGGCTATGGCAGCGACGCACCCGGACCCGGCGTTCCCGCGCTTTCACCCGCGTCCGGCACAGCTGGATCAACGACCCCAACGGCATCAGCTACATCAACGGCCGCTACCACGTGTTCTTCCAGTACAACCCTTTGTCCGCGCGACACTCGCAAATCCAGTGGGGGGGCATGTGAGCTCCGCTGATTTAGTGCACTGGGAAGAATACCCGGTGGCCCTTTCACCGCAGCCCGGCGGTCCGGACTCCGCCGGGTGCTGGACCGGTGTGGTGACATTGGATGGTTTTGTTCCGACTGCTTGCTATTCGGGTGTCCAGGACCACGGCGGTCATTCGCAGGTGGTGATTGCCCGTGGTTCGGCCGATCTGGTGACCTGGAAGCAGGACGGGCACGTTGCTGCGTCCATGCCTGCTGATCCGCTGGTAACCGCTGTGCGCGATCCCTTTATCTTCCACTTCAACGGGGGGGCCCGCTACGCCATGCAAGGTGCCGGCCTGGCCGATGGTCGCGCGGCTTTGCTGCTGTACACAGTGGAGTCCCTTGACGACTGGAAGTACCAAGGGATTTGGCTGACCACCGCCGATCCCGTTGCTGCTGCTCATACGCCGGCCGAAATCTGGGAATGCCCGCAGCTGGTGCAGGTACCAGTCTCTTCTGGTGGCTCGGCGTGGGTCATGATGTTCTCCCTGTGGCTCTCGGGCGACGACCACGAGCACGCCAACGGGGGGGTGCGGCACCTGATCGGGTCTCTCACCGCGGACCCTTTGTCCGGCTTGCCGGTGTTTACTCCGTCCTCCGGTGGGAAGGCCGATCTTGGCCGCGACTTCTACGCGCCGCAGATCGTGCAGCTCTCTTATGGTTCGGCTGATTCTTCTCCTGCGGCGCTGCTGTGGGGGGGGTGGGCCAACGAAGGTCCGGGGGGCGCGATGGTCGCCGTGGCCGCACCCAGGAAGAAATCGACGACGCCGGGTGGTCGGGTGTGTTGACGCATCCCCCGCGTTTTGTCGGTGGTTGACGGGGGGGCGCTGGTGGTATCTCCAGTGCCCGAGGTTGAGGCGTATCGGGGGGGTGCTTCCGTGGCTACGCGTGCTGCTGGTTCCGTTGTGGTTCCGGGGGGTTCGCAGAGGTGCTGGTTCGGGGGGGTGCTACTGGTGCTTCTGGTGCTGGTTCCGGTTCTGGTGCCGCTTCCGTGGAGCTGGTGCTCGGTTCGGGCGCCGATGCTCAGGTGGTCTACTCCGGTTCCTTGGCAGCGGGCGAAGAGTTGCGGATCTTCGTCGATGCATCCCTTGTTGAGGTGTACCGTTCTGGTTCCGTCGCCACCACCCTTCGGGCCTACCCGGCTCCCGGGGGGAGGAATGGCAGCTCACCTTGCCCACTGGCGCGACTGCGACGTCTGGGAGTTGGCCCTTCCGGCGTAGGCGGCAGGCCGGCGTCGTCCGTGTGTTGTGGGGGGGCCTGTTGTGCATGCTTGGGGTGTGTTTTGGGGGTGCAGAGTGGGCCTCGCAACGAGGGGTGTCGTGTGTTGTGGGGCCTGTTGTGCATGCTTGGGGTGTGTTTTGGGGTGCAGAGTGGGCCTCGCAACGAGGGGTGTCGTGTGTATTAGCGGGTGGGCGCTGGGCCGGTTGATTCGCGAGTGACCAGGCGGCAGGGGACCATCGTTTCGGCCGTGGTTCCCTTTCCTGCATCTGTGCCCTCGATCGCGTCCAACAACTTGGTCATGGCTGCCCGGCCGATCTCCCGGAGGGGCAGTGCATGGTGGTGAGAGAAGGAACCATGGTGTCGGCAATCCGGTTTTCGTCGTCGTAGCCCATGATGGACAGGTCCTCGGGAACGCTGAGTCCCAGGCGGGCTGCGGCGAGGGCGACGCCGACTGCCAGGCGGTCGTTCGCGCACATGATGGCCGTGGGTCGACCAGCCGGGGGGGACACGCCGTCGAGCAGTTTCATGGTGCCGCGGTAACCGGCGTCGATGTCCCAACCGGCATGAAGATCCGATCTTCACGGATCGGGGCGTCGTCCGCGGCGTGCGCGTCGCGGTAACCCTGAACGCGCAAGCGGGCTGCGGGCGAATCCTCTGACCCGCCCAGCAGCGCGATGTCCCGGTGGCCAAGCGCCAAAAGGTGCTCCGTGGCCTCCCTGCCGCCAGTGAGTTCGTCCGGAATGACGTGATGCAACTGAGGCTGGGCGTGGTTGTCGTAGCAGTTGGCCAGGACCGATGGGACGCGGAGCATCCCGTGTGGGACGTCGATGGGTTTCAGGCCAACGGTCACGTACATGAGCCATCAACCTGTCGGTCCAGGAGGGTTTCAATGGCGCTCGCATCCCTGGCGGTGTCCCGCTCAGTGTCCATGACGACGGTAACGAACCCGCGGCTTCGGGCCACATCATCTGCACCGCCGATGATGTTGCCATCGAAGGGGCTGACCACTACTTCATCGGCCAGAATGCCGATCACCCGCGACCGTTGATTCCGCAGGCTCAGGGCGATGGCGTTGGGGGGGAGTAGTTAAGCTCCTCCGCCGCTTGCCGGATTCGATCTTGGCTTTCCTTGGCCACGTTCCCATCGCCGCGCCCGTTCAGAACCAGCGACACCGCGCTTCTGGAGACGCCCGCCCTTTTGGCGACGTCCAGTGCGGTGGCCTTGCGGTTCATGGGAAAGTCCTTCCGTACTCTATTGTCAGCAGTCTACCTAACGCGTGTGAGGGTTCACCCTTGGGCGTTATGTCGAGACCGAGTACCCAAGTTGGGAGTACATCGACTGCATGAAGTTGGACATCCAGATGCCGGTCACAACCATGCTGATAACAAACACGGCGATTGTGGCCCACACCGGCCACAGCCCCCGCTTGGGCGCCACTTTGTTGACGATCACAGAGCGGCCGATCACGTACACAAGCGCGCTAAGGAAGGCCCACGCCCAGTGAAAAGGACGTACGACGCCGGACTTGAGCAGGCGTTGACGGTCCAGGAAAGCGAAAAACACCGAGAGTCCGTAGAACAGGAAGCTTGAACCCATCAGCAGGAAATAAGCGGGGGGGGTGTACATGGAGAAGGGGTCCATGGTGGTAACCCCCCCCTGCCTGGTGGTGATCATCTTGAACTCCGGCTGCCAGGTCAAAAGGAACAGGATGGAGACCAACGGCATCAAGGTGATTGCCCAGATGAACGGGTTGTACACCGGCGTCTCCGGGCGGAGCTCAGGACGTGGCACCGGGACCGGTGCCTGAAACTGACCGGGCGCCTGGAATTGAGCGGGCGCTTGGTGCGCTGTCCAGGCGCGTCCATCCCACCACCGGACGAAACGCGGGTCCGAAGGATCCGGGTACCAGCCGGCAGGCGTAGTCGAACCGGGCATTGATTGAGTCATTCTTCCCCCCCACTTTGAGTCGTGGTTCTGAGAATATCGCGATTGCCGGCTCTCGCTTGCCTAGAGCCTCTCCCCAGTCGCCATGTGGCGGTGTAAGGATGGAGCATGAGCTTCTTCGACGACCTCCCCGAGCAGCCCGCGCGGCCGCGCCAGCCGCAGCCTGTCCAGCCCGGCTGGTACGGACCGCCGTCGGACGAACTGCCCGGAATTGCGCGCGTTGGCGGGTTCGTCCACAAGAGCGCGCGGATGGTGGTGGTGCTGAAACTCGTGGAGGTTTACTCCACTGGTTGCCTGTTGGACCTGGTGTGGTCGGTGCGGCGGGGGGGCAACGAATCGGACCAGGAATGGCGGGAAATCGTAGAGGAGAGCTACAACCACCCTCGATCCAGCCTGGACACCAGGACGGGGGGGCTCGAATTGGGAGTCGCTTTTCCGGACGGACGCAAGGCTGTCGCTGCCATCCACGGACCGTCGTCCTTCCAAGAGCCCGACGACGTCACTGGCCCTGTTCTGACAACCTTGGGCGGCGGTGGGGGGGAGCAACAACGACGAGTATGTCCAGTTCACCGGTCGTTATTGGTTGTGGCCCTTGCCGATGGAGGAGGACACGACCCTGGTGGTGCGCTGGCAGGCGTTGGGGATACCAGAGAGCTCGTTTGTTCTACTGGGAGCCATTGGCTGAAGCGCAGGGACGCCTGCTGAACTACTGGAACGAGTAGCTTTTCCACATAGCCGAATTGACCTGCAGAGGGGGGGGCGGGAGGCCGCCGGTACAGTGGCAATATGCCTGAACTTCCTTCCCTCGAAGAACTCCTCGATTCCGCCCACGTAGTCTCGCTGCCCATGCGAGTGAAGTTCCGGGGGGGCATCATGGAGCGCGAGACACTCCTCTTGCGAGGACCGCACGGTTGGGGGTGAGTTCTGTCCCTTCCCCGAATACGACGACGACGAATCCTCCCGCTGGCTCGCAGCCGCCTTGGAAGCGGGCTGGCTGGGTTTCCCCCACGCCCGTCAGGGACAGAATTCCGGTCAATGCCACGGTTCCAGCCGTTTCGGCGGAGCGCGTCCCGGAAGTGCTGGCGCGCTTTGGAAGGGTGGATGCGGTCAAGATCAAAGTTGCTGAGCGGGGACAGAGCCTGAGGGAAGACATCGCCCGGGTCAACGCGGTGCGTGAGGCCCTTCCCAACGCCGCCATCCGCGTGGACGCCAACGGGGGATGGGACATTGACCAGGCCGTGGAAGCCTGGGCAAGCTTTCCGCCGTTGAACTCGAGTATGCCGAACAACCTGTTCCCACCATTGAGGGCCTGGCCGAGGTCCGTCGTCGGCTCGCTGCCGCCGGTACGCCAGTCCTTATCGCCGCGGACGAGAGCGTCCGGAAGGAAGACGATCCCTGCGTGTCGCCCGGGCTGGGGCAGCTGACCTCATCGTGGTCAAGGTCGCGCCACTTGGGGGAGTAGCACGGGCCCTGGACATCGTGGAGCAGGCCGGGCTGCCCGCCGTCGTGAGTTCCGCGTTGGACACCTCGGTGGGCATACGTGCCGGGCTTGCGCTCGCAGCCGCCCTGCCGTCCCTTCCCTATGCCTGCGGCCTTGGCACCGTTTCGCTGTTCACCTCGGACATCACGTTGGACCCGCTGGTGGCCGACGACGGCGCCATCCAGTTACGCGAAACGGTGGCCGATCCCGGGCTGCTTGAGCAGTATGCGGCACCCGCGGAGCGCCAGGACTGGTGGCGGGACCGACTCAGCCGGGTGCACTCGGTACTGGGGGGGCGAAACAAGCACGGTTTGTTCACCGGGTTTTAACCAGAGCGACCTCTCAATTTCGGTTTCCGCTGAAAAGCTCAGCGGGAACCTCGTACATCCTCTGGAAGGTCTTCCCCCCCCATGTCTGAAACCACCGGACGCACGTTTCCGCTGCTCCCCATGCTCGGCCACACCAAAGGCAAGCGCAGCGCTGTCACCTGCGCGTTGAAGTGCGACAACGCCTGCTCGGGCGATGTCTGCAACACAAGCGCCAACGGATACTTCCGCGATATCGCTTCGACGGCTATGTCCCGCCGCGCAGCCTGGGGGGGCTCGGCGCCGCCGGAGCGCTCGCCATCGTCCTTGGCGGCGCCGTCACTGGTGGTGACACCGCCGTGGCCGACTCCGGCAACGGACTTTCTGATGCTGCCAAGAAGGGCTTCGACAAGTCCAAGCTCAAGTTCACTGCCATCAAGCCGGTAGACGCTGCAGTAGACGCCTTCACCGTGCCCGAGGGGTTCGACTGGAAGCCGATCATCCGCTGGGGCGACCCCCCCTCTTCGCCGACTCGCCGGCCTTTGACCTCAACGCGCAGACTGCAGCAGCCCAAGCACGCCAGTTCGGTTACAACAACGACTACACGGATATCCTGCCGATCCCCCCCGGATCCAAGGATCGCCGTGCCGTGCTCTTCAGCAACCACGAGTACACCAACGAGAACATCATGCTCCCCCGCAGGCTTCGACCCGGCCGAGGCGCGGGCAATTGGCCGCGCCGGACACGGGTTGGCCGTGGTGGAACTCGAGCGGAAGAACAAGAACAAGCCGTGGAGCTACGTCCAAGGCGCACCCCTGAACCGACGTTTCCTTACCGACACTGTCTACGAGCTGACCGGACCCGCAGCCGGCACCAACCTGGTCAAGACCATTGACGACCCCCCCGCCGGCCGCTGGATCAAGGGCACCCTGGGCAACTGCGCCGGCGGAACAACCCCGTGGGGGGAACCATCCTCTCCGGTGAGGAGAACTTCAACGGCTACTTCGCTGCCCCTGGCACCAGCGAAGGTGACAAGCGCTACGGAATTTCTTCGAAGGCAACCACTCGTCAGTGGGAACTTGATGAGCCGCGCTTCGACACCCGCAACTCGGGCTACGCCAACGAAACCAACCGCTTCGGCTGGATCGTGGAAGTGGACCCCTTCGACCCCACCTCCACCCCCAAGAAGCACTCCGCCATGGGCCGCTTCAAGCACGAGGGCGCCAACGTCATCGTCGCCCCTTCCGGTCACGTAGTTGCTTACATGGGCGACGACGAGCGCTTTGACTACCTCTACAAGTTCGTTTCCAAGGGCAAGTACCAGGCCGGTGACTCCAAGGAAGCACGCAAGAACAACATGGGCCTGCTCTCCGAGGGCGACCTTTACGTGGCTCGCTTCACGGGTGACTCTCCTGCGGACATTGACGGTACCGGCAAGCTTCCCGCAGACGGTGCCTTCGACGGCACCGGCGAATGGCTGCCGCTGGTGGTCAACGGCACCTCCGCCGTGCCGGGCATGACCGTGCCGGAGGTCCTTGTCTACACCCGCATCGCCGCTGACAAGGTTGGGCCCACCAAGATGGACCGTTGCGAAGATGTTGAGCCCAACCCGCGCACGGGTAAGGTCTACGTGGCCTGCACCAACAACACCGATCGCGGCAAGGCCGGCAAGGAAGGCGCCACCGAGGTCAACCCACGCAACCTGAACCGCGATGGCCACGTCGTGGAAATCACCGAAGGACGCGAGCAGACGGGCACCAAATTCAACTGGAACCTCCTGTTGGTGGCCGGCGATCCCGCCAAGAACACCTCCACGTACTTCTCCGGATTCCCGGCCGACAAGGTTTCGCCCATCTCCTGCCCGGATAACGTGGCCTTCGACTCCGTGGGCAACCTTTGGATCTCCACCGACGGCGCCCCCGGCACCATCGGCTACGCGGACGGCCTGTTCAAGGTCACCCTCGAAGGTCCTGAGCGCGGCAAAGTGGAGCAGTTCCTCGCCGTTCCCCCCCGCGACGCCGAAACCTGTGGTCCGATCATCCACGACGAAGAGCGCACCGTGTTCGTCGCCGTGCAGCACCCCCGGTGAGGACGGCTCGTTCGCAGCACAGAACTCCTTCTTCCCGGATTACGTGCCTGCCGGAGCTACGCCTGCAGCGGGCGCGGCAAGGGCTCCGCGTCCCTCCGTGGTGCAGGTCTTCCGCAAGTAACCCCTGTCGTTCCGGATTCTGACGAATGCTCCCCCTCCCGGCTCCCCGGGTGGGGGGGGAGCATTTCGTCTACCCGAGCCTTCTCTCACATCCCACGGGTTTGGGCCCGTCGCTCTCGCACATCCCTCGTGTTTGGGCCCGTCGCTCTCGCACGTCCCGCCTGTTTGGCTTGGTCGCTCTTTCACTTCCCGCCGCACCCTGTCGCCCAAGCCCGCCAGTACCAGTGAGAGAGGCCTGCCGGTTTGGGCCCGGGATGTGAGCGAGCGTTTGGGGCCGGGAGCGCCAATAGACTGGAACGGTGACTTCCCAGGACTCTCTAACATCCATCGGCGCCGCCCGGATCGCCGTTACAGCGCTGCTCGACGGCGGTGTGCGGCACGTGGTGGTGGCGCCGGGTTCGCGTTCAGCGCCCATGGCCTACGCCCTGGCGGAAGCGGAAGCTGCAGGCCGCGTCCGGCTCCACGTGCGCATCGACGAACGGGACGCCGGGTTCACAGCCTTGGGTCTGGCGCTTTCCACCGAGGCGCCGGTGGCTGTGGTCACTACCTCCGGCACAGCGTAGGCAATCTCCTGCCTGCAGTCATGGAAGCCAACCATTCAGCTGTCCCCCGTAATCGTCATCTCGGCAGACCGGCCCGAAGAACTTCACGGAACCGGGGGGGCGAACCAGACCACCATCCAACTGGACCTCTTCGGCGAGCACGTGCGATTCGCCGTCGACGTCCCGGCCGGTGACCACCCACAGAAGGCTGTTGCCACCGCACTCTACGCAGCCACCGGGGGGGCCCTCGAAGACACCCCTCCGGGCCCCCGCCCAAGTGAACCTTGCCTTCCGCGATCCATTGGTGCCGGCAGACGGCGACGCCCTTCCGGTCGCCGCAGGACACGGGGGGGTGTTCCATTACGATGCCGGTCCCCCAAGCGCTGGATCTTCCGGCAGCATCCACCCACCTCGTCGAGCGACGCACCGTGGTCCTCGCGGGCCACGACGCAGGCCCTGTCGCGGAGGCTTTTGCCCGCGCCCATGGCCTGCCGCTGCTGGCGGAACCTTCATCGAACGCACGCTTCGGGCCGAACGCGGTGGGGCCGTACCGGGTACTGTTGGCACATTTCGGACCTGATTCGCCGACTCCGATCGAGCGCGTGGTCCTGTTTGGCCGGGCCACTCTCTCCCGCCCGGTGGCCGCCCTCCTGGCGCGTGAGTCTGTTGAGTCCGCCATTTACCAGCCGTCCCGGTTGCCTGGTACGAGGCTGGCCGGCGGCGTGAAACCCCTATCGAAACGCTGCCCGAGCTAGCCGAATTTGCCGGGCGTGGCTCCGCCGATTGGCTCGATTCCTGGCTTCTCGCAGGCGCTGCCGCCCAGCATGGCCTTGATGGCGTGTTGTCGGGGGGAGAGCCTCGCCAACGGACCATCAGTGGGGGCCACCGTCTGGGAGCATTCCCGCGGGCAGCTGGTGCTCGGTTCCTCCAACGGCATCCGCGATGTCGACCTCGCTGGACAACCTCACACTGAACCCATCGCCACGGTGTACGCCAACCGTGGCCTCGCCGGCATCGACGGCACCATCGCCACGGCCACCGGAATCGCCTTGGGCAGCGGACGCGAAACCACGGTCCTCCTGGGCGACGTCACCTTCCTCCATGACGCCGGCGGGCTGCTCCTCGGCCATGGCGAACCTGTGCCGGACCTCCGCATCGTGGTGCTCAACGACTCCGGCGGCGCCATCTTCAGTCTCCTCGAACACGGGGGGGCGGTTGAGGACTCAGGCGCCTACGGCACCGCCGTCGAGCGCCTCTTTGGCACCCCGCACTCAGTGGACATCGCGGCACTCGCCGCGGCGTACGGCGTCGGACACCAAGCGGTGAGCACGACGGCGGAACTCGCCGCGGCCCTGAAGTCGCCGCTGAAGGGGGCGCGCCATTGTGGAGGTGCGCGTGGACCGGGCGGGCCTCCGCGAGCTCCATGCCCGGATCAAGGACGCCATCTCGGCCGCAGTGGGCCAAGTCCTGACAACGGGCTAGTCTCCTGCGACACCCAAATACGCCTGCGCCTCCAAAATCCGCGAACGCTGCGCATACAGATCCACGCTGCGCGGATTCGCGTATCCCCCGTGAATTTGGGTGTCGGCTAAGACTTTGAGCGTCGTGAACCGGATTGCGCGGCGTCCGGTTCTGGGTGTCATTGGTCCGTGTCAGCAGCGGCGGTGGGTCGGGAGTTTCCACATACGGCGGAGAGAGCCTACTCAAGGCACCGGCAAAGCCGAAGGCTGGTGCTATGCGGAGCCTACCCAAATTGATCCTCGCCAAGGACCTGTCACTCATCGGCGGGGGGATTCCCGGAAACTGTCAGAGGCAGCCAAGGCGGGAAAGCTTGTGAGAATCAGGCATGGGGTGTATGTCGACGCACAGAAGTGGGCGCTGTTGGAGAGTTGGGATCGCTATGCCCTGAGGGTCGAGGCGGCGGCGGAGACATTCACGTCCGCCACCGTGTTCTCACACCATTCCGCGGCCAGCATTCATGGCATTCCGACCATCCTCGGACGACAACCCATTCACGCGCTCAGTTCCTACGCCGGCGGAGGGAGGTCCAGGCAGGTGTTCGACGGCACTATGTCAGCGATGGTCACCAGGAAGCTGCGGAAACGGACGGTTTCCTGGTGACCAGCCGGATCAGGACGGCATTGGACATCGCAGCTCCGTGCCATTTGCCGAGGCCGTTGTTCCCATGGATTTCCTTTTATCCCCCTGGACGTCGTCGCAAACCAGTAACGAAGGATGAACTGTTGAATGCTATTGATGCCCGGTATTCGAAGGCTGCCGCCAAACGCGTGGCAGCGGTTGTTCAGTTCGCTGTTAAAAATTCAGGTTCGCCGGGGGGGAGCCCTACTGCAGGGGACTCATGCATCTCGCCGGTTTCGCTGCTCCCGAGTTGCAGTATGAAGTTCGAACGAAAGTAGGGGGGGTCGTCTACACGGACTACTACTGGAAGGACGTCAGGTTGGTGGGGGGAGTTCGATGGCCGCGAAAAGTACATGAAGGCGGAGTACTTGAAGGGACGTACGCCTTCCCAAGTAGTGATCGAAGAAAAGGACCGCGAGAATGCCATCCGCGCCACCGGCCGAAGTGTGTTCCGGTTGGTGTGGAGTGACTTGACAGTTGGCAAGCTGGAACACGAGCTTGTGGCAGCCGGGGTTCCCCCCCGCCGCCGTCGTGCTTCATTAGGACACCCAAATTCGTAGGCGAGACGAAAACGGGAGGGTGACGCCCAAATATGGGTGTCGCCCTCCCGTTTCAGTGGCACGAACGAAGATGCGTGGCGCCAGTGGGTTAGGCCTCCTCGACGCCAATGTGCGTGGGGTCGAGGACGCGGCGCAGGAATTCCTTGGTGCGGGGCTGGGTGGGGGCGCTGATGACGTTCTCCGCCGGCCCTTCTTCCACCACAACACCGGCGTCCATGAAGACCACACGGTCGGCAACTTCGCGGGCGAAGCCCATCTCGTGTGTGACCACCAACATGGTCATGCCTTCCTGGGCCAGTTTGCGCATGACGGCAAGGACGTCGCCCACGGTCTCGGGGTCCAGGGCAGACGTGGGCTCATCGAAGAGCATGAGCTGCGGGTCCATGGAAAGTGCACGTGCGATGGCGACGCGCTGCTGCTGGCCACCGGAGAGCTGGTCCGGGAAGCGATCGGCGAGGTGTCCCAGGCCAACTCGTTCCAGGTTGCGGCGTGCCACATCCGAAGCCTCGGACTTGGACCGCTTGAGGACCTTGGTCTGGGAGATAGTGCAGTTGTCCAGGACGCTGAGGTGCGGGAAAAGGTTGAAGTGCTGGAACACCATTCCCACGCTTCGGCGCATCTTGTTGAGGTCGACGTCGGGTCGGTGGCTTCAAACGAACCCACGTTGATGGTGCCCGCGTTCGGCTGCTCAAGCAGGTTGACGCAGCGAAGGAGAGTGGACTTGCCGGAACCCGAAGGCCCGATCAGGCAAACAACCTGGCCCGGTTCAACCGTCAACGAGATGCCCTTGAGGACCTCGTTGCTGCCGTAGGACTTGCGCAGATCCTTGATATTTACGCCGGCGGCGCGAACGGTGGCCGTGCTCCCAGTGGAGTTATTCATGACTGTCCTGCCTATCGCTTGGTCCGCGCGGAGCGGCTTTCGAACTTCCGTGCCAGGAGGCTCAAGGGGATGGTGATGACCAGGTAGAAGGCTCCCGCCACGAGCAGCGGCGTGAGACCGGCACCGAGGCTGGAGATTCCGTCGCGGCCAAACTTGGTGAGCTCGTACTGGGAAGCGGTGAGGCCCAGGACGTAGATCAGCGAGGAGTCCTTGGTGAGCAGGATGATCTCGTTGGTCAGCGGCGGCAGGACGATCTTGAATGCCTGGGGGGGATGACGATGGAAACCATCGCCCGCCAGTGCGGCATGCCCAGCGAACGGGCGGCTTCCATCTGGCCCTTGGGCACAGCCTGAAGGCCGGCGCGCAGGGTTTCAGCGATGTATGCGGCAGCGACCATACCCAGCGACACCATCACGATGATGTTGACGTCCCACTGGATTCCGAAGGCCAGCGGAACGCCGTAGCCGAACGCGATGAACACCAGCAGGGCCGGAACGCCGCGGAAGAACTCGATGTAGCCGGTGGCAAGCCAGCGGTACAGGGGGAACGAGGAGAGCTTCATCAAGGCGAGCAGGAGGCCGCCGGACAGGCCCACAATAAAGCCGAGGGCCGTGTAGATGAGGGTGTTCTTGAGGCCCACCAGGAAGATATCCGGGAACATCGGGCCGATCTTGGCGAAGTTGAAGACGCTGGTGCTACCGTCTTCCAGTCCACGGCAATAATCACGGCGGCCACGGCCACAACAAAGATTCCGGCCTGGACGTACAAACTGACTTTGGCTCGTTGACGTGCAGTCATTGCCATGGGGTTCTCGCATTCATGTTGCGCAGGTGGGGCCCCCCGAAAGGACCTGAACAGATCGTTTCGGGGCCCGCCTGCGTGGATCTCGGGGGAGCCGGGGGCTCGGACTACTTGGTGCTTCGCCGAACCAGGTGGTCTCGAACTTCTTCAGGGTGCCGTCGTCGGTGATGCGCTTCAGCGTGGCGTTCACGGCATCCGTCATGGCGGTGTTGCCCTTCTTGATGGAGATGCCCAGCTTCTCGCCCGTTGCGTAGTCTTCAACGCGCTTGAGGTTGGAATCGTCCTTGATGGCGTAGCCGAGGACGGACTGGTTGCCGACGGCGGCGTCGATGGTGCCGGCCTTGAGGCCTGGACCAGGAGCCGGAGTCTTCGAACTGCTGGGCGTCAATTCCCTTGTCCTTGGCGTACTGGGCGCCGGTGGTGGCCTGCTGGACGCCCACCTTCTTGCCCTTTGCGCCATCGAGGTTCTCGATGCCGGAAGCCGACGTGGCCACGAGGGTCAGGTCGTCGTCCAGGTAAGGAGTGGAGAAGTCCATGACGTTCTTGCGGACGTCAGTGATGGAGATCGAGGAGATGGAGACGTCGCAACCGGTCAGTGCGGTGCCGGTCTCGATGGCTTCGAAGGAGCTGTCCACCACGTTGAGCTCGGCCTTGACATCCTTGGCGAGCTCGGCGGCGATGTCCATGTCGAAGCCGACGATCTTGCCGTCCTTCTGGAATTCGAAGGGCTCGTAAGGAACGTCCGAGCAAACCGTGAGCTTGCCGGCGTTGATGAGCTTGAGGCCCGACTCGGAGGAGGCGGCGGGGGGTGGAGGAACCACCACAGGCGGTCAGGGCCAGGGCGCCGGCTGCCAGGACGGCGGCAATCTTGGTGCCGGACAGAACCGAACGGGAGATCTGCATGTTGTTTACCTTTTGTTGCGGTGGATGCTGAACTGAGTCGGTTTTAGTGTAGCGCCGAACGTGAGATGTGCATCACAGGAAACGAAGTTTCACTATTGGATAACAAGTTTACCCAGTTATCAACCTCTCCAGCAGCAGCCGCGTCTGGGATCCCAGATTCAGCGCTTGATGCCCAGCGCTTCAAGCATTGGCCGGAACTTGGCCCACGTTTCGGCCAATTCGGCCTCCGGCTGGGAGCCCTCAACGATCCCGCAACCTGCGTACAGGCGCACCGTGTTGGCGTCTTCGATGACCGCGCCGCGGAGCGCGATACCCCATTCACCGTTCCCTGCAGCGTCGAGCCAACCCACCGGTCCGGCGTACGGGCCACGGTCCAGATGCTCGAGTTTGCGGATCAGCGCACCAGCTATCAGCGTGGGCGTTCCGCAGACCGCCGCCGTGGGATGCAAAGCGTTGATCAGGGCAAGGCAAGTGGGAACGTGTCCCTCGATATCCGCCAGCTCAGCCTTCACGTCCGAGGCCAAATGCCACACATTGGGCAGCTCCAGAATGAACGGTTCGCTATGGGAATTCATCGCCTCCGAGAAAGGAGCCAACTGCCGCGTGAGCGAATCGATGGCGATCTCGTGTTCGTGCCGCTGCTTTTCCGAACCGGCCAAAACCCGTTCCGCATATTCCATGGGGGGGAGCCGTCCATGCCGTCGGCATCGCGGCGATCCAAGGTTCCTGCCAGCACGCGGGCCTGTGCAGTGCGGCCCTCCACCTGAATCAGCATCTCCGGCGTAGCACCCACGAGCCCGTCCACACCGTACGTCCAGCATTCCCGGTACCTTGCGGCGAGCTGTCGAAGCACCTCCGCAGCGTTCACACCCTCGGGGGGGAGGTTGGCCACGACGTCGCGCGCCAGCACAAGCTTCTCCAGCTTCCCGGCACGGATCTCCTCCACGCCGTTGGAAACTGCCTGCATCCAGGCGGCCTCGCTCAGGGAACCACGGCTAAGGTGACCCGCGGAACCGTCCGCAGCAACGGCCTCCGGTGAGAGTCCGACGTCGGACCCTCCTGCCGCTGAACCGTCACCGTTGGGCTCCGGCTCAGTGAGCCAGCGGTCCACCGAGGCGAGGACGCCCGCCTCGGTGAGGGGGCCGTCGTCGAACGTTAACTGGGTGGCCCAGGCGCGGCCGTCGCGGATGCCAACCACCAGCTCGGGAAGAATCAGGCGGGAAACGTGCGGAGAGGTTTTGGAGAAGGCGAACGAGCCGAAAGCCACAGGGCCCGTGCCCGGGACCTCAACGTGGTCCGTGATTTCCGCCTCAAGAATGAGGTGCCGCCACCAGATGTCGGCCTCAAGGAATCTCTCGGGGCCGGTGGCATTGAAGCGCGTTAGCTCGCCGTAGCCACCAGGCCGGCCTCGCGGCGGGACCAGCAAAGGACGTCGTCCCGCACCAGAAACGACGGCAGCCCCCCCCGGAGGATGATTCAACATCGAGGGGGGACTGTCAAGGTACGGAGCGTGCTCGTCATGATGGAACAACAGTACTCCCGCGCGCAGCCAGAATCTGAGCCGACTTCTACAGCGCAGCAAAGTCGGCTGAATGTCTGAGACAATTACAGGGTGAACCGAGCATCCTTGGAAAAGCGTCCGGACGAAGTTGCGACGATGTTTGATGATGTCGCCCCAAAATACGACGTCGTCAATGATGTCCTGTCCATGGGGGGGCAGACGCGGCGTTGGCGGCGGATCGTGGTTGACGCCATGGATGTGAAGGTAGGCCAGAAGGTCCTTGACCTGGCTGCCGGCACGGGAACTTCCAGCGAACCCTACGCTGATGCCGGCGTAGACGTAGTGGCCTGCGACTTCTCCCTGGGCATGCTCAAAGTGGGCAAGCGCCGCCGCCCGGACATTGACTTCATCGCCGGTGACGCCACCAACCTGCCGTTCGCTGACAACAGCTTCGACGCTTCCACCATTTCCTTCGGCCTCCGCAACGTGGTGGAACCCCCGCAAGGCCCTCGAGGAAATGCTGCGCGTCACCAAGCCCGGCGGCCGGCTGGTCATCGCCGAGTTCTCGCACCCCGTGGTTCCGCTGTGGCGCAACCTCTACACCGAATACCTGATGCGTGCGCTCCCGGCGATCGCCACCAAGGTCTCCTCCAACCCGGACGCTACGTGTACCTCGCCGAGTCCATTCGTGCCTGGCCGGACCAGGACCACTTGGCTCAGTGGCTCAGTGATGCCGGCTGGACGGACATCACGTACCGCAACCTCAGCGGCGGCATCGTTGCTGTCCACCGTGCACAGAAGCCCGGCGAGCACCGCGAAAGTGTTCCCGTGGCAAAGCTCCGCCGCCAGATAAAGCCGCGCCACCAAGCCGGCTAACCAGCACTGCCTGTTGAATTAGGACGTTGTGAAAGTACTGATTGTTGGCGCGGGCCCGGCAGGGTCCACCGCTGCGTATTACCTCGCCCAGCAGGGCATCGATGTCACGGTGCTGGAAAAGACCTCCTTTCCCCCGTGAAAAGGTATGCGGCGATGGCCTGACTCCGCGCGCCGTCCGCGAGATCCAGAAGCTCGGGCTGCCCCACGCGGTCTCCGAAGGGTGGAGGCGCAACAAGGGCCTCCGCCTTATTGCCGGCGGCCGCACCATTGAACTTCCTTGGCCCGAGGTAGCTGACTTTCCCACGTACGGCCTGATCCGGACCCGCCTCGGTTTCGACGAGGACCTGGCCCGTCACGCTCAGTCCGCGGGCGCCGTCGTGCTTGAACGCCACAGCGTCACCTCCGCATTGACGGCTGAAGATGGCCGCGTGATCGCGCCCGGGCTTCCATCCTTGACGAGTCCGGACGCAAGACCGGCGAAACGCGCGACTTCCACGCCGACGTCGTACTCGCCGCGGACGGAAACTCGACACGAACCGCGGTGTCAGTGGGTATGCACAAACGTGACGACCGTCCGCTGGGCGTCGCGGTGCGCACGTACTTCACCTCGCCCAGGCACGACGACGACTGGATGGAAGGCTGGTTGGAACTTCCCGGCAAGTCCGGTAAGCCGCTGCCTGGCTACGGTTGGGTTTTTGGTGTTGGCGACGGCACGTCCAACGTGGGCCTCGGCATCCTGAACTCGTCCAAGGAATTCGGCAAGCTCGACTACAAGCAGGTGCTCCGCGAATGGACCGCCGGCATGCCCTCCGATTGGGCTTCACGCCTGAAAACCAGGTGGGGGAGATCCGCGGCGCGGCGCTGCCCATGGGCTTCAACCGCACGCCGCACTACTCACCCGGGCTGCTCCTGCTGGGCGACGCCGGGGGGGAATGGTGTCCCCCGTTCAACGGCGAGGGCATTTCCTACGCGATGGAATCGGCCCGGTTCGCGGCCGAGTTCTTGATCGACGCTTCTTCGCGGTCGGCTTCGGCCGGCTGGTCCACGCACGACGCCGATGCCCACCTTTCGCGGTACGCGGACTATGTGCGGGACCAGTGGGGATCGCACTTCACGCTGGGCCGGATGTTTGCTTCCTTGATCGGGAAGCCTGCCGTGATGAAACTTGCACTGCGCACGGGCATGCCAATTCCTGTGCTCATGCGCTTTGTGGTTCGAATGCTCGCGAACCTCACGGATCCGTCCGCCAAGGGCTTCGAAGACCGCGTAATCCGGGTCCTCGAGATGCTGGTTCCGGCTACGTCCAACACTTCCCCTGCCAGCGCCCTTACGCCGGCAGGCACCGACTCCGCGGTTTCCGCAACAACTAGTTAGGGTTAACCCGTGACGAACTCTGCCGAACACAGCTGGACGCATGCCGGGCACGGCTTGCCGCAGGCTGTCGAGCCTGCTCCCAACACCACTGCAATCGCAACGGGACTCCAGCTGCCCGCCGGATTCGCTGCCATTGCGGGCGATCCCGAGCTCGGCCCTGCCATCACCACCAACCTTGCCCGGGTGGAGAAGAAGCTCCGCGAAGCCATCTCCAACTCGGACCCATTGGCTGACGCGACGTCGCGCCACCTGGTGGAAGCCGGCGGAAAGCGCATCCGTCCGCTGCTCACTCTGCTGTGTGCCCACCTCGGCGATGCTTCACGTCCCGAGGTTGTCCAGGCCGCTGTTGTGGTGGAACTGACACACCTTGCCACGCTGTACCACGACGACGTGATGGACTCAGCCCCGTTCCGCCGCGGTGCTCCCACTGCCCACGAGGTATGGGGCAACTCGGTGGCGATCCTTACTGGCGACCTCATCTTTGCCCGCGCGTCCATCCTGGTGTCCGAGCTCGGTTCGCGTGCCCTTGGCATCCAGGCCCGCACGTTTGAGCGCTTGTGCCTCGGCCAGCTCCACGAAACCGTGGGCCCTCGCGAAGACGAAGATCCCGTAGAGCACTACCTGTCCGTCATTGCTGACAAGACCGGCTCACTGGTTGCGGCGTCCGGCCAGCTCGGGGGCGATCTTCGCCGGTGCCGACGAGTCGTTCGAGGACCTGCTGGTGGAGTACGGCGAGAAGGTTGGCGTAGCCTTCCAGCTCGCGGACGACGTCATCGACGTCACCGGTGTGAAGGTCAAGTCCGGCAAGTCCCCCCCGGGCACCGACCTCCGCGAAGGTGTTCCCACCCTGCCTGTCCTGCTGCTTCGCCGTGATGCTGCCGCGGGCGATGCCTCGGCCAGTGCACTTCTGGAACTGGTGGACGGCGACTTGTCCTCCGACTCGGCTCTGGCTGAGGTTGTTGCCGGTCTGCGCGAGCACCCCCCCGTCACCGAGGAGTCCTGGAAGATTGCCCGCCAGTGGTCCGCCGAGGCAGTTGCCGCCCTGGACCCGCTGCCGGAGGGCGTAGTGAAGGCCTCACTGACCAACTTTGCCCACGCAGTGGTGGATCGCAGCAGCTAGTCTTCTTTGGGTTGGCGGGCGTCCGGACTTTTCATAGACCGGGCGCCTGCTTTTTGCACATTTTGGGCCCGCAGCCGTGGCGGACCCCCCGTACCTTCACCACCCACTTTGAGCCTGCGAGGGTGGTGACACGCTGGTGGATGCGGTGTGTTGTGCCCTCCGTGGAATCAAAGTGGGTGGTGGCCGTACGCGCCCGAACTTTTAGTCCCGGGAAAAACGGAATGGCCCCCGGCTCGCTGCAACGTTACGAGTCATACGCTGCACCGAACCGGGACCACAATCTCCGTTCGCATCAGACCCACCGGAGGCATTTAGTGGATCCGTGAAAAGCTTATGACAATCCTGTCACATATGCAACTCCCTGCGTCAATGGTTTTCCTGTTCCCGCAGCGCGATTTACAGCCAAGCGCCGATCCTCCACCACCAACTTTGAATTTTGGAAGTAAGGGACTCGCCAGAGTTGGGGGTGTGTCATAACCTCACGGCCGCCAAACCTAGTGGTGGAGGTACACGGAGTTGTCCACATAGGGAACTTCTCAGCAACCGTAGGGTTCCGGCCGAACTCAGCATGGCTACATGGACATCGACAATTTCCTCCGAAGCAGGCGCGGAGCAGCGACCACTCGGACCCTGCAGACTGCGGCTTCACTCGCCGCATGCTCGCAAACGCGGTGAGGGACGGAGTAGTCAATCGCCTTCATCGCGGCGTCTACACGTCCCGGGCATCAGACCCCGACGTCGTTGCCGCCTTTCGAGCCGACGGCTTGCTTACCTGCGTCTCGGCGGCGCGCTTCTATGGTCTCTGGACCCTGGAAGGGGGGGTAGACGCTCTCCATCTCAGCTGCAGTACTGGACTAGCAAGACGGGGGGGTGTAATCCACCACGGAGGCTGCCTACATCCAGTCCACTCGTATCTACCCATAGCGGGGGGGTGGCCGATGTCCTGATCCACGCCCTCAGATGCTTACCGGAATTTGAAGCACTCGTCATGGTGCAGAGTGCAGTTAGCCAAGCACTGCTGTCCATAGATTTTCTGAAATCAAAGCTTCCGGGCAACAGGAATGGCAGGGTTCGCGAAATCCTGGACTTGGTTTTGCCTCGGGCCGACTCGCTCCTGGAAGTACTCGCACACACCCACTTCACCAGGCAGGTCTCAAAGTCCAGATGCACGTGGACGTCCCGGGCGTAGGGGAGGTGGACTGTCTGGTCAATGAATGCCTGATTGTAGAACTCGACGGCGGCACGCACCTTGAGGGAAAACAGGTCAAGAAGGATCAATATAGGAACAACGCAGCCATGCGCAGAGGCCTATTGACCCTCCATTACTACTACGTCGACGTCGTTCATCACCCAGAGAGGATGGTCGCCGAAGTCATGGCAGTTCTGCGCAACAGGGAAGTTGGCCGCTACGCGCCGGCGAGGTACGCGCCTGGGTGGGTGCCGCCGTCGTAAGTTCCCCTCTGGGCCTGTACCGCCACCACCTACTTTGACCCCCCCAACTTTCTGGCAACACACCCCCCCCGAAGCGGCGTGTCAGGGCAGTTCCAAAATCAAAGTGGGTGGTGGCCGCACAGGCCCTCAAAGCAAAACAGCCCCTTCCCAACCCGGAATGGGTGGAAAGGGGCTGCTCCAGAACGGGAAGTTAGTCTTCGTCGTCGTTGAATGCCCACTCGAACATGTCGAACACGAACTCGGAGAACGTGCCCTCTTCGCTCTTCCACTGGCCGCGGGCGTTGTTGCGGCGCCAGACGATGGGGGTCCGGGATGCTGAGGTCGGCGGTGCGGAAGCCCCAGGTGAACTGTTCGTCCTCGTCCTCAAGGAACATGAGGAAGCCTTCGTCGTCCACCTCGAGTTCCTCGGATCCCAGAAGTAGTGGTAAGCCTCCATGAGGTCCTCGCAGCCGCCGATTGCAAGGTAGAACTCGCGCAGAACCAGCGGGATGGTGAAGGAGTGATCGGAGAGGGCGTCGTCCAGTTCGTCGGGCGTGAGGCCGTCTTCTTCCTGCCATTCATCCTCGAGATACTTTGGGACCAGCGCGCGGAACTTCTCGAGGAACATGTCAGTCATGCTCTTATCCTAGCTAATCCCGGGCACTGGAAATTGCGCCCCCCCACCGGTGCCCGCGCGATGCCAACCACGCACAGCCAGGGGCACATACCAGCGCGGCGCCAGGCGGTCACCCGGAAAGCGAAAACAACACCGGCGATGACACAGGCCGTAAGCCCGCTAAAGAGGCCAAGGTGCCACATCAGCGTGGTCAAACCGGCGCCCACGAAGGCAGGCAGCGCATAGATATCGCGGTTGTTGAACAAGGTGGGGATTTCGTTGGCGGTGATGTCACGGAGCAGGCCGCCGCCCACTCCCGTGGTGACTCCCAGGAGGATTGCAGCCACCGGGTTCATGCCCGCGCTGATGGCTTTCAGGGTGCCGGTGATGCAGAACAACGCCAATCCGCCGGCGTCGAACAACGTTAAAAGGGACGTGAAGCGCTGCACTGACGAGAAAAGGTAATAGACCAGCAATGCTGCCAGCACGGGCGGCGCCAGATAGGCGGGGGTTTGTGAAGGCGATCGGGGGGGGCCGGCGTTGATCACGATGTCGCGGATCACCCCCACCGCCCAGCGCCGCGATGGAAGCGAGCAGCACCGAACCAACAAAGTCGAACTGCTTCCGGGCGGCCAACAACGAGCCCGACACAGCAAAAAAGAACACGCCGATGAGGTCAAGCCAAAGAAGAACAATGTCAAAGGAAATCAAGTGGACTGGTTCTTTCTTAACGTGCTTCACAACAGGTGCTGGCTCAACGTTACGCTAGCTCCCATGAACAGCCCCCCCGTTTTGATCGCTTGCGCCCACGGAACCCGCAACGCCGAAGGCCAGGCTGCCATCCGACGCGTGATGGCTGAAATTGAAACTCTCCGCCCCCGGTTTGCGCGTGGTTGAAGCGTACGTTGACGTGCAGGAACCCGAGTTGGGCGGTGTGGTGGAGGGCCTGCCGGAGGGGGGGACTGCCGCCGTCGTCGTACCGCTTTTGCTCTCAACGGGCTTTCACATCAAGGTGGACGTTCCCAAAGCCATCAAGAGCCGCCCCGAGGTAGTGGCTGCCAAGCCGCTGGGACCGGATCCCCGTCTGGCTAAGCTGTTGACCACGCACCTGCGTGCGGCTGGGTTGCAGGAGAACGACGGCGTGCTGCTGGCTGCCGCGGGATCGTCCCTTCCGGACGGCTCGGTGGACTCGGAAGAGCAGGCGCGACTCCTCGGTGAGCTGCTGCCCAACAAGGTCCGGGTCGCCTATGGCGCCAGCGCCCAGCCGACAGTGCCCGACGGCGTCGCCTCCTTGCGTGCCGAACTCGCCGCCGACGGTGGGACCGGAAGGGTCTTCATTGCCTCCTACCTGCTGGCGACCGGTTATTTCCACGACCAACTGGCAAAGGCCGGCGCGGACATTGTGTCGGCTCCTTTGCTTCCGTCGACGGTGCTGGCAGAGATCGCGCTGGAACGTTACGACGCAGTGTTGGAAAGGCTCTCCTAACCTTTATTCACGCGGGAAAAGGGCCAAATGGACCTGCACAAAACAGGTCCTTCGGACAAGGCCGCTGGCGTGTTCGTGACGAAATGTTTCCCTAGGTGACTTCGCGTTTCCGGACCTTTGCTGGCGAAAACTAGCCAGACCTACAGTCGATGTATGACAGATACAGCTGTAGCCGGTGCGTCCTCGGACACCGCAGTCCCCCTCGCGTCCGGCACGCACCCGCCCTGCCGCCAAGCCCCCACGGCCAGTGGAAGGTTGACGGCACCGCTCCACTGAACGCCAACGAAACCTGGAAGCAGGAAGACAACGGGCTGAACGTCCGTGAGCGGATTGAGTCTGTCTACTCCAAAGAGGGCTTTGATTCGATCGACGGCACGGACCTTCACGGTCGTTTCCGTTGGTGGGGGCCTCTACACCCAGCGCAAACCCGGGATCGACGGCGGCAAGACCGCAACGCTTGAACCGCACGAGCTCGAAGACAAGTACTTCATGCTCCGCGTGCGCATCGACGGCGGTGCGCTGACCACCGAGCAGCTTCGCGTCATCGGCCAGATTTCCGTGGACTTCGCCCGCGGCTCGGCCGACCTTACGGACCGCCAGAACATCCAGTTGCACTGGATCCGCGTTGAGGATGTGCCGGAAATCTGGCGCCGCCTTGAAGGCATTGGCCTGTCCACCACCGAGGCTTGCGGCGACGTTCCCCGTGTCATCCTCGGCTCCCCGGTTGCGGGCATCGCCAAGGATGAGATCATCGATCCCACCCCCGCTGATCCACGAGCTCGCCGAACGTTTCATCGGTGACCCTGAGCTGGCCAACCTGCCCCCCCGCAAATACAAGACCGCCATCACGGGCCACCCGTCCCAGGACGTGGTGCACGAGATCAACGACTTCGCCTTGGTGGGCGTTGTCCACCCTGAACTCGGTGCCGGCTACGACCTCTGGGTCGGTGGCGGCCTGTCCACCAACCCGCGCCTGGCCGAACGCTTGGTGTATTCGTCTCCGCTGACGTTGCCGCTGAAGTATGGCTCGGCGTCACCAGCATCTTCCGCGACTACGGCTACCGCCGCATGCGCACCAAGCACGCCTGAAGTTCCTTATGAACGACTGGGGGGACCGGCCAAGTTCCGCCAGATCCTGGAGGACGAATACCTCGGTTTCAAGCTTCCCGACGGCCCTGCTGCTCCCAAGCCCACGGCCCCCGGCGATCACATCGGCGTTCACGAGCAGAAGGACGGCAAGTTCTTCATCGGCGTGACCCCTACTGTGGGCCGCACATCCGGCGAGGCACTTGTCACGCTGGCGGACACGCTGGAGAAGCACGGCAGCTACCGCTTGCGCACTACCCCTCACCAGAAGCTCGTCATCCTGGACGTGGCCGAGGAGCAGGTTGAGCCGCTCATCGCCGAACTGGACACTTTGGGCCTCTCCGCCCGTCCGTCCGTGTTCCGTCGCGGCACCATCGCCTGCACCGGCATCGAATACTGCAAGCTGGCCATCGTGGAAACCAAGGTCACGGCAGCCACGGCCATCGCTGAGCTGGAGCGCCGCTTGGTGGACCTCGTAGAGACCAAGCAGCTACCGTCGGCACTGTCCCTCCACATCAACGGCTGCCCGAACTCCTGCGCACGTATCCAGACGGCCGATATCGGCCTGAAGGGCATGATGTTGCCAACGCCCGACGCGACCCCCCCACCCCCCCGGGTTTCCAGGTCCACCTCGGTGGCGGGTTGGCCAACAACGAGCGCGAGGAAGCCGGTTTGGGACGTACTGTCCGCGGCCTCAAGGTCACGGTGGAAGACCTGCCCGATTACGTGGAGCGCGTGTCCGTAAATTCGTCGCCGTGGGCGCCGAGGGCCAGACCTTCGCAGAGTGGGCACACTCGGCAGATGAAGGAGATCTCCAATGACAGATCCCGTCACGATTACCAACCTCGCCAGCGCAGCAGCCCGTCCGGCACTGCGTTCCCATGAAGAGCTGAAGGCCCTGGCCGAACAAGGCGCCGCTGAGCTGGGCTGGAACGCCCCCCGCCCGGGACATCATCGCCTGGGTGGCCCGTAACTTCGAGCTGCCCGCGGTGACGGTCGCCTGCTCCATGGCCGACGCCGTCCTGCCGGCTTTGGTCGCGGACCAGCTTCCCGGCGTCGACGTTTTGTTCCTGGAGACCGGCTACCACTTCAAGGAAACGTACGAGACCCGCGACGAAGTTGCAGCGAACCTGCGCGTCAACGTAGTGGACGTTCTTCCGGAGAACACCGTGGAACAGCAGGATCGCCTGCTCGGCAAGGACCTGTTCGCCCGCGACCCCGCCAGTGCTGCGCGCTGCGCAAGGTCCAGCCGCTGCGCCGTTCGCTGGCCGGCTACGAGGTGTGGTTCACCGGTGTCCGACGCGACGAGGGCCCCCACCCGCACCAACACGCCGGTGATCACCTGGGATGAGGGCTTCGGCCTGGTCAAGGTGAACCCGATGGTCGACTGGACCTTCGATCAGCTGATCGAGTACTCCGAGGACAACATCCTTCCCGTCAACCCCCCCTCCTGAGCCAGGGCTACCCGTCCATCGGCTGCCAGCCCTGCACCCGCAAAGTGGCCCCCCCGGGTGAAGACCCCCCCCGAGCCGGCCGCTGGGCAGGATCCGACAAGACAGAATGCGGACTACACACATGAGCACCCAAATCACAACGGACGCCTACGCAGCAGATGCCGCCCCCGCCCCTTCGCTGGACGGCAATGCTGCAAGCAGCATTGCGTCCAGCTTCGACAGGCCCGATGCCACTCCCGGGGGGGCGGCATCTGCTGCTGCGGCTTTGCGTCCGGCCCGCCTGAGCAGCCTGGACACCCTCGAGTCCGAGGCGATCCACATCATTCGTGAAGTTGTTGCCGAGTTCGAGAAGCCTGCGCTGCTGTTCTCCGGCGGCAAGGATTCCGTGGTCATGCTGCATCTGGCCACCAAGGCGTTCTGGCCGGGCAAGGTTCCCTTCCCCCCCGTCCTGCACGTGGACACGGGCCACAACTTCCCCCCCGAGGTCATCGACTTCCGGGACCGCACGGTTGAGCGCCTCGGCCTGAAGCTGGTTGTCGGCTCGGTGCAGGAGTTTATCGACCGCGGCGAGCTTGCCGAGCGCGCCGACGGCACCCGCAACCCGCTGCAGACTGTTCCGTTGCTTGATGCCATCCAGCGCAACAAGTTCGACGCCGTATTCGGCGGCGGCCGTCGTGACGAGGACAAGGCCCGCGCCAAGGAGCGCATCCTCAGCCTCCGTGACGAGTTCGGCCAGTGGGATCCGCGCAACCAGCGCCCCCCCGAGTTGTGGAACCTGTACAACGGCCGCCACACCGTGGGCCAGCACGTTCGCGCGTTCCCCCCCATCAGCAACTGGACCGAGCTGGACATCTGGCGCTACATCGAGCGCGAGAACATCGAGCTCCCCCCCGGCCTGTACTACGCCCACGAGCGCGAAGTTTTCGCCCGCGATGGCATGTGGCGCGCTGTGGGCGAGGTTTCCCAGCCGCTGCCACATGAGGACGTCATCACCAAGCTGGTGCGCTACCGCACGGTTGGCGACATGTCCTGCACCGGTGCCGTCGAGTCCGATGCCCGCACCGTGGCCGACGTCGTAGTTGAAGTCGCTGCCTCCACCCTGACCGAACGTGGCGCCACCCGAGCAGATGACCGCATCTCCGAGGCAGCCATGGAAGACCGCAAGAAGGACGGCTACTTCTAAATGAGCACCGAAACACTGGCTGCAGGGCTGGAAACAGCCCTGCCCACAACCCTGTTCCGCTTCGCTACCGCCGGGTCGGTGGACGACGGTAAATCCACTTTGGTGGGCCGCCTCCTTCACGATTCCAAGGCGATTCTTGCAGACACGCTCGACGCCGTTGCCCGCACCTCCGCGGACCGCGGCTTCGGCGGAGAAAAGGGCGGGATTGACCTCGCCCTCCTTACCGACGGACTGCGCGCCGAGCGCGAGCAGGGCATCACCATCGATGTCGCTTACCGCTACTTCGCCACGGACCGCCGCAGCTTCATCCTGGCGGACTGCCCCGGCCACGTTCAGTACACCAAGAACACGGTGACCGGCGCGTCCACTGCGGATGCCGTCGTCGTACTTATCGACGCCCGTAAGGGTGTGCTGGAGCAGACCCGCCGTCACCTGTCCGTGTTGCAGCTGCTGCGCGTTGCCCACGTGATTGTTGCCGTGAACAAGATCGACCTTGTTGATTTCAGCGAGCAGGTATTCCGCGACATCGAAGCCGACGTGCAGAAGGTTGCGCGTGAGCTTGGTCTGGGTTCCGATGGCGTTGCTGATCTGCTGGTGGTTCCTGTTTCTGCCTTGATGGCGACAACGTGGTGGACCGCTCCGAGCGCACCCCCTGGTACACCGGTCCTGCACTGTTGGAGGTCCTCGAAACCCTCCCGGCTGCTGACGAACTCGAGGCCGAACTGGAGAGCTTCCGCTTCCCGGTCCAGCTGGTGATTCGTCCGCAGGGTGCCCTGGCTCCGGACGCTGTTGCCGCCGGGCTCGATGTGGAGGCGTACCGCGATTACCGCGCCTACGCCGGCCAGATCACCGAGGCTCCGTCAAGGTTGGCGACGAAGTATCCGTCATCAGCCCGGGCCACGAGCCGCGCACCACCACAGTGATCGGCATCGACTTCGCCGGCCAGTCGCTGGAGGAGGCCGCGGCGCCGCAGTCGGTGGCTGTCCGCCTGGCTGACGAGATCGACATCGCCCGCGGCGACACCATCGCTGCTGCCGGGACTGTCCGTGAGAGCACAGCTGACCTGTACGCGTCGTTGGCATGGCTCTCACCCAAGCCGCTCCGCGAAGGCCAGAAGGTCCTGGTGAAGCACGGTACACGCACGGTCCAGGCCCTGGTCCGGAACGTCACGGGCAAGCTGGACCTGGCCACGTTCAACGTGGAGCCCGCGTCCAACCTGGAGCTCAACGACATCGGACACGCACAGCTCCGGTTGTCCGCTGCGTTGCCGCTGGAGAACTACCTGCACCACCGCCGCACCGGCGCTTTCCTGGTGATCGACCCCCCCATCGACGGCAACACCCTTGCCGCCGGTTTGGTCAAGGACCACCCGGGCGACCACGAAGACGAACGTTACGTCATCTAGGGTCATACGTAGTCACAAAACCGCAGCTTGTTCGCGACTCCTCACGTTGTACGGCGGGAATTTCGAACAGGCTGCGGTTTTCTTTTTTTGGGAAGGACCCATGCCACAGAACACAACGCTCAGCACGCTCCTCGACGCCGGCAAGGACTTGGTCCTGGACGGCGCCTTGGCCACGGAACTGGAGGCTCACGGCTGCGATCTGGAAGACGCGTTGTGGTCCGCCAAGGTCCTGCTCGAGCAGCCGCACCTGATCAAGCAGGTCCACCGCGACTATTTCGACGCCGGAGCCTCCGTGGCCATCACCGCCAGCTACCAGGCGACTCCGCAGGGTTTTGCGCGGCGCGGGTTGTCCGTTGATGAGTCGTTGGAGCTGGTGGCGTTGAGCGTCCGGCTGGCCGACGAAGCCCGCCAGGAAGCCTTGGCTGAGGGTTCTGCCCGTGGGCCGCTTTTGGTGGCCGGATCCGTGGGTCCCTACGGCGCCTACCTGGCTGATGGCTCTGAGTATCGGGGGGGCGATTACACGCTTTCCGCCGCGGAATTCCAGGACTTCCACCGGCCCCCCCGCATTGCCGCTCTCGTTGAAGCGGGCGCGGATTTCCTGGCATGCGAGACGCTGCCGTCGTTCGCCGAAGCGGAGGCGCTGTTGGCGCTCGTGGCGGAGTTCGATGTCGAATCCTGGTTTACGTTCACGCTGCGGGACAGCGGCCACATCAGTGACGGAACGCCGATTGCGGACGTGGCAGCGCTGCTCGGCGCGGAACCGCGGGTGGCCGCCGTCGGCGTAAATTGCGTGCCGCTGGAACTGGTGACGGAAGCTCTCGGCACGCTGCAGCTGACCTTGAACAAGCCGCTGGTCGCGTATCCGAATTCGGGGGAGAGCTACGATGCCGTGACCAAGACGTGGGGTCCGTCAGAGGGTGTTCAGGGCAATGAGACCTTGGCCGGCAACGCAGCCGTTTGGCAGGACCGGGGCGCCCGTCTCATAGGTGGCTGCTGCCGCACAACTCCGCGCGACATTGAAGGCCTGGCAGCGAATATGACGTCACGTGAACCTGCGTGAACCTTGATTTCTACGGGATTGAAGCCGAAATATGACAGTCCCTACTGTGAAGGCATGACCTCTCCGGAATGGTCCTTGCTTGCCCTCGACGGGCGATGTCACGGGGCCTGATCTTCGCCCCCCCGCTCGCATCCCACCTCCCTAAGGACCCACCCCCATGGCTAACACCCCCGAGTCACCCAACACCGGCACCACCCGCATCGTCGCCGGTGAGACCGCACCCAAGCCCAAGCGCCGCCGCACAGTAGAGATCGCCCTGGCCGTCGGCTGGTGCTCCTCATCGGTGCGGGCGCCGCAGTCGCTTCCGCTGTTTCGCAGAACAACCAGGCCGCCCCCCCGGCGCCCACCACGTCCCCCGGCTGCTGAGCTGAAGCTTGGCTACTTCAGCAACGTGACCCACGGCCCCGCGCTGGTAGGC
>BBFS01000037.1 GCA_001313365.1 Paenarthrobacter nitroguajacolicus JCM 14115 | reverse complement strand
CCCGGACGGGGAATCGGAGCAAGCCAATTCAGCTCAGATTCGGGAACCGCAGCCGCCGAAAGCGCGTCCACGGGGCCCTCCAGGAGAAGCGACTTAAGTGCGTCGTCGGCCTCACTGCCCTGCTCCAGGAAGTCGATCATGCTCGCGACACGCGGTCGGCCGGAGTTCTCGAATAGCTGCGACAGATCAATGGCCTCGCCCGGGACCCTGTCGCTCAGGACGAACACCTGCGGCGGGTTCTCACCCCCCCGTACTGCTGTTCCCAGGCGCACGGGGGCGAGCCCGGTGTCAGTTGAGTTATCACTCACGATTTCTCCTCATTGAGTAGAGCGGATGGGTAAGACACCCATCAGTGCCCGGCAGTTACTGCTGGCGGCAGCCGCCGGGAGGATAGAGTCAGTTTTTGATCTGGGCAAGATCCTTGATTTGGGCAAGATCCTGGCGCCGGTCGTCCTGCTTGTACGGGGCCGGTTGGACCGTGGCCCGGATGACCGCCTGTGGTTCTCCGGGATTACCCCACAGCACGCCAACTTGGGTTCCAGGTTCGCTATGTTCGATGTCGATGAAGCTCAGGGCTAGACCTCGACGGAAGTAGAAGCTGTACCGGGGGGGTGGGTGGAGTGCCCAACGGTCTTACCATCCACGACGATCTGGTCGGTCCAGCACGTGACCCAGGGAGCGTGGGGGGGGACCTCGAAAAGGTGATAGCCGACCCGTCCTTGAAGAGAGAAGCATAGATGTCGATCAGGTCCTCGCTGTTGAATTCGAGAGTTACAACCGCACGACGGGGGGGTTGGCTAGTTCCTCTTCAAGTGCCGCACGCCCGATGAATTCGTGGTCGAACTTGATGCTCTTCCCCCCCACCCCCCCATCTCCACAGGGCTGCGGTAGAGCTCCTCGATGGCATCTCCATCCCAGCTCCCCCCCGTAAACGACGTCGCGAAGTTGTAGCGCATGGGCCCCCCCGCAAAAGGTGAGGGCTCCCACTCCGGCGGAAGGTTCTCGTCCATGAACTTGCGGTAGTCGGCTTTCGTATCATCAGACAGGGCGTTCCAAAAGTGGATGCCCCCCCGGTGGGGGAACGATGCCTCGAGGTGATTGATTTGCACAGTCCGGCGTCCTAGCCGGCGGATCCCGTACTTCTGGCCTGCCTCCAGAACGGCGCCATAGATTGCCGGATGGTTTTGGATGGGGGGGCCGTGCAGCTCGAATCCGATCTCACCGGCCATACCCTGACGGAGCAGGGACACTTCGAGGCCATTTATGGTGACGGTCCTGGTCGTCATGAACCTGATGTCGCGCAGGTCGGTGCCTGTGAGCTCTTCGAGCAGGGCCAGCGACTTCGGACCTGATACCTGGAGCTTGTGGGTGACGGGGAACTGAACCTCGACGTTATACCCGCCGGTCTTCAGCTTGTAGTAAACCCATTGGGGCGTACCGCACTCATACTCGAAATCGTCCTCCCCCCCGTGGCGCAGCAGGATCCCTTCGGAGATGACCTTTCCGTCGTCGTTGCACATGATGCAGTGCTTGGCCTTGCCGACGGGGGAAGACCTCGAAGGAGTTGACGGAAAGATCTTTGAATAGTTGGAGGGCGTCTGGCCCTGTGATGCGGATCTGTGGGACGAAGGACCAGTCCCCCCTATATAGACGCCCTCCTTCCAGGAGAGCTGCTCGTCCTGCCAACCGGAATACTCGGGCGATCCCATAATCGATGGGTATTCGAGAGGCTGAATGGCTTTAAAAGCCCGAAATGGTGCTGGGTCTGTCATGGCGTTCTCTCCAATGGCGACGCTGCTTGAGTCTGTTCTTACCGGACGCTTCAAGCATCGGCCGCGGCATGGGGACACCGCGCCCTGCCGACCACCGGGGTGTTAATGAAGGGGGGGATGGGAATTTGCACGATCTTAGAGGCGGGGTGGTGGGATAAACGCCGAGAGAGCGCAAACCGTTGCTGAATTTCCGAGGCTCCAAGCGCGGCATGAGGAGCCGGACTTCTCTGGAAGTACTCAGGAGCTGGGTTGCCTGCTCCGGAAAGAGCTCAAGACCAAAACCCAGAGCCTGGACCGGACCTATGTCTATGGCCCAATTCCCATCCGGTGGCGTCAAAAGCCCAAGGGACAGGCAGGCGCTTTGGGGGGGCCACCCCCGGTGCTTAGCTGTTTGGCATGGAGGCGCTGATCGCGTCTTGAAACACAGCGACTGTCAATTGGAGTTCATGATGATCACGACAAAGTTGTCGAGGCCGCACCCGTCTGACACCCTTCCGCAGGCCGAACTTGGTCGACTTATCGTTCAGTGTGCCGACAGACCCGGAATTATCGCAGCAATCTCGGGATTCCTGGCCAAGCATGAGGCGAACATTGTCGAGTCAGACCAGTCGACAACAGACCCTGAAAGCGGTCATTTCTTCCTCAGAATGGTCTTTCACCGGAAGGACCTGGCGGGGGGGCACCTGGATGAGATGGCCGCCAGTTTCGCCTCTGATGTTGCCGAACAGTTCGGCATGGTGGAGTGGTCCCTTACCGATGCGGCGACCCCCCCAAGAGGGTAGCGATTATGGTCTCCCGCTACGACCATTGCCTCCTTGATCTCTTGTGGCGGGCCCGGCGTGGGGGGGAGCTGCCAGTGGACATCGGACTGGTGATCTCAAATCATGCTGATCTTGCTCCCCAGGTCAGGGCCTTCGGTGTGCCCTTCGTCCACATCCCGATCAACAAGGCGAACAAGCCCGAAGCGGAAGCCCAACAGCTTCAGCTTCTGCGCGGAAACTTCGACCTCGTGGTGCTCGCCCGGTACATGCAGATTCTTTCCGGTGACTTTTTGGAGCAGCTGGATTGCCCGGTCATCAACATCCACCACTCGTTCCTGCCGGCGTTTGTTGGGGCAAGTCCGTACCTCCAGGCCAAAACAAGAGGCGTTAAACTCATCGGTGCAACCGCGCACTACGTGACGGTTGACTTGGACGAAGGTCCCATTATTGAGCAAGACGTTGCACGCGTAAGCCATCACGAAACTGCCGCATCGCTGGAGCGTCGCGGGGCCGATGTTGAACGATCCGTACTGAGTCGAGCCGTACTTTGGCACTGCGAAGACCGGGTCTTGCGCCTGAACAACTCCACCGTGGTATTCGCCTGACGAATCGTTCGCTCCTGAAACGACGACCACATCCACCACCACATGGCTTGCCGCATTGCGCTGCCAATAGCTGTCACCAGCCTCATCATCAATGTGTTGGCTGGGGGGGTAAGGAACGGAAATTATGAGCGCCATCTTGATGGACGGGAGATCGCTGGCAAAAAAAAGTCGGCGCGGAAGTAAAGGCCGCCGTTGCAGAAATGACCGCAACCGGCCAGGCAAAACCAGGACTCGCCACTGTCCTAATAGGGGGGGACGACCCAGCGTCAGAAATCTATGTACGAAACAAGCGCCGACTGTGCGTGGAGGCCGGCATGCAAGACCTTCACCACCACCTGCCTGGCAACGTCACTCAACAGCAGGCTATAGACCTCATCGATGAACTGGCTGCTAACCCCTCGGTATCGGGCATCCTCGTGCAGCTTCCGGTACCGGGAAAAATCAACGCCGAAGAACTCCTATCGCGCATTCCCGCTGACAAGGACATCGATGGCCTGACCGTTGCTAACGCCGGCCTGCTGGCCCAGGGTCTTCCCGGACATCGCCCCCTGCACGCCCGCCGGTATCCTCCGCCTCCTTGACGAATACAAGGTGGACCTGGAAGGAGCGACCGCTGTAGTTGTCGGACGTTCCCGCCTAGTTGGAAAGCCGATGGCTCAACTCCTTCTGGAACGCAACGCCACCGTCACCGTCGCCCACTCACGTACCAGGGACTTGGATCAAATCTGCCAAAGCGCAGACATCCTCATCGCCGCAGCAGGCGTTCCGGGAATCATCACCGCGGATGCGGTACGCCCGGGCGCCACCGTGATCGACGTAGGAATCCATCGAGACGGCGACAGGCTCAGGGGCGACGTTGATTTCGATGCCGTGTCAACGATAGCCGGGCGTCTCACTCCAGTACCAGGTGGAGTGGGCCCCCCCATGACCATAGCCATGCTGCTGGTAAACACGCTCACCGCAGCCCAGAAAGCCAACGACGTGAAAGAGAACAATGTCAACAGTAGAATCCCTTAGCGCTCTGGAGTTGGTAATCCGCAGCGCGGCCACCTTCCAGGACGACCTGACTTCCGCCGTCGAAAGAATACGAGAGTTTGCGGTCAGACACCGCCAACACGGCATATTGGTCACACGACGCAACCCATCGACCTACACCGTGGCTGTCAGTACCGAAGTCCCGTACGGAGAGACGTGGGAGCGCTGGAGCTAGCTAGTCCGACACGCGCCCTGGGCAAGCCCAAATTGTCAGGGGGGGGCAATACCAATCGCGAAAGCAGAGCAAGTTGAATAAGCCAAAGACTAAAACCGAAAGCTATGACGTGGGGGGGCTCAGCGTGCGGAAGAAGGTGATGGGGCTTCCTCATGTTGAGCAAACGCTCGAAAGCAGCAGCCCTTTCTCACGCCCGATACAGGACTTGATCACTGAATATGCCTGGGGAAAGGTCTGGAGCCGACCAGGGTTGGACCTGAAATCCCGGAGCATACTCACCCTGGGAATGTTGACAGCGTTGAACCGTTCGACTGAGTTGGCAGGGCACGTCCGTGGGGCCCTTAACAACGGCCTGACAGAAGAAGAGATCCTGGAAGTTCTGCTTCAAACAATGGTCTACTGTGGCGCGCCGGCGGCACAGGAATCCTTCCGAATAGCCGAAAAGGTCATCTCAGAGTTCAAAATGGGAAGTAAGGGGCAGCAAGGCTGAAGGTGTCACGGACACCCAGAGATTTCCTCGGGAACACTGACGCGAATCACGAGTCGCTTGTCATCCCGTCGGCAAGAAGCGAACTGTTATCGTCGGAATAACAGTGCCAGCGGCGGACGCTTCAATGTAAATCTCGCATGCACAGATCCCTACCGTCATGACGGTCCAATTACGGGCGCTCACCGCAGCTCTGGAACTGACGCGCGTCCCCCCCCAAGGCAGAACTCATTTCGATCGCCGAGGAAGCACTCCCTCTCAGAACACCACAAGGACCGGTCCACCTAATCGCTACCGCCTGTTCCTGACCGCCCCCCCATTTAGACCGTGGATCAAACCTCAAACGCTCTTGGGCGGGATTGCTGCCAGCCTGGCCACACCGTCTGCTCACATCAACTTCTCGCGCAGCAGGCGTGTAGAGAGTTCATGTGATTCCGGAATTCCTGGCATCACCGATTTGGAAGCTTGAAGAAAGTACGACATGGAAGCCCCCCCTCTCGACAGCAAGCGTTGCATCGCAGCTCACTGGCGCGTTCGCTGTCAACGCAGTCGGACAAGGGCGCTGGTTATGACGCGGGTACCGTTGCGAAGCCCCCCCTTCGATGCTAGGTGTTCTCGCCGGTTTCTTTGTGGTTTGGATGCTTATTTTCGTGGGGATCTTTGTTGCTCGCAGAGGCATCCTGACACGAGATGCCCGAACGTCTCTCAGCGCCTTCGCCTTCTATGTCGCGAGCCCGGCTCTGCTCTTCGAAATCCTCAGTCACGCTGACTTGCAAGCCATCTTTGCGGCTCCGCTATTTGTGGCTGCCGCGGGGGGGTCGCTGTCGACAGCTGTCCTCTTTTTTCTAGTCGTAAAGCTGTTTCTTAAACGCACCATATCCGAGTCCCTTATGGGGGGGGCCATGAGCGCTTCGCTGGCAAACTGGGGGGGCAATCTTGGAATCCCCCATCGCCGCATTTGTCCTCGGAGATAGCGGTTACGTAGCGCCACTCATAATATTCCAACTCGCCTTCTTCACCCCCTTGATGCTTATGGGCCTGGACGCCACCACTGGTGGGCCACGCACTAGTCCTTGGCAGCTGTTGTTAACGATCCTTCGAAACCCGGTGATTGTAGGATCAGCCCTTGGCTTGGCCGTAGCGGCCGCGGGTATTCAGGTTCCGGATTTGATCATGGAACCAATTCGTCTGATGGGCGCGGCAGCTATCCCGACCATCCTCGTAGCATTTGGCATGAGCTTGAACGGATCAGTCCCGCTGAAGGCGGCTGATGGCCGTCGGCTTGACACTCTCCTCGCGAGCGGCTTCAAATTGGTCGTTCATCCGTTCCTCGCCTATGCCTTCGCCAGATTCGTCCTCCATCTGGATTCCACGGCGCTTTTCGCTGCCGTCGTTGTGGCCGCTATGCCGACGGCTCAAAACGTGTTTATCGTGGCCAGCCGATATCAAATTGGCTTGGTCTCAGCACAGGACACCGTGCTGATCACTACAGTGGTGGCCGTCCCTGTCATGCTTGCCGTTGCTCAACTGCTGGCCTAACGGATGCCCGCTCCCGAGGGCTGTTCCCCCTAGAGGAGATGGTCAGCAGAAATAGGCGCCTAACTCGCTCCTTATTGTGACTCCGTTATCAGTTCTCAAGGGGGGGCTTCGCTCCGCCGTGGGGGTGGAAAATATGCGTCCCCCGACACCTGGGACGGTGAGCCATCTGGTGCTGTTCCATGGTCCGGGAACAGACTGGTGAGTGTGTTTCGGTCGACCCGGTCGTTCTATGGTGCCGGTGAGCCTGATTATCAGTTTGGTGGTGGAGGCACAACTTCTTCTTGTCCGCGGGACCGTGGAATGTTGCCTTTGAGCACGAATGTCAGATTTGTTGTTTATCCGCCCTCCCCCGGAACACAGACACCTTATCCGCAGAAACGACTTCGGAAGGTGATCGGGCATGGAGGTCATTCACCCGCGCTGCGCGGGCATCGATGTGTCGAAGAAGGACGCGAAGGTCTGCATCCGCATCCAAGGCCGGGGGGGGCCAAGCCCACCACGTCCGCCGTGACGACCTGGACCGCGATGACCGGCCGGATCCTGGACCCGAAAGAACACCTCCTCAATGAGCACGTAACCCTGGTCGTGATGGAAGCAACGAGCGACTACTGGCGGCCCTTCTACTACCTGCTCGAAGACGAGGGGGCTGGCCGTCATGCTGGTCAATGCCCGGGAAGCCAGGAACGTCCCGGGCCGCAAAACAGACGTCTCGGACGCGGCCTGGCTAGCCGACCTGGGCGCCCATGGGCTGGTACGTGCCTCCTTCGTGCCCCCCCCGCCGCCGATCCGTGAACTGCGGGACCTGACCCGTGCAAGCACCATCATCACCAGGGAAAGAACCCGCGAGATCCAGCGTCTGGAGAAGCTCCTCGAAGACGCCTGCATCAAGCTCAGCTTCATCGGACACATCCTCGGCTTCTGGCCCCAGGAAGGCCTCGTCTGCCTCACCGTAGACACCAACCACATCGGCGCCACCCTCCACGTAGACCTCCCCCCCGGCACGACGGCGCCGAACGCACCTACGCCCGCACCTCCCGACCGACCTCGCACCCGGACCCCCTATGACAAAGAAGGCCCCTCGGACGAAGCAGCAGCCCTCCGTCAGAACTTTGCTCGGCAGCAGCATGTCGTTCTGCCATGTGCCGTCAATGAACTCTTGTAGGGCTAGGAGAGCGGAACAAGCCAACCGCGACCAGGTAGTAAAACAGATTTAAGTGTGGACAATGTCCACACCCCCCCCTTTGGCCGAATAAATGTCCTTCCAGACCCACGCACATAGCCCGGTCGGAGCAGCTAGTCAGGAAAGACTTTAGGAAAAATTGCCCAAGTCATGTCATCAAGTCAGGTACGGACCATGACAGGTAAGCGGCCAACCAGGCCGCCACAACCAAGAAAGGAACGCATAGCCCGAGTACAGACACAGCAGGCGGAGGTCCGACCAGCCAGGGCCCTGACCCGCCACCCAAACACCTGTGCAGGCCACCGCGGCGGCCAGGCCGGAGCCGCGCACTAGCGTCAGAGGGACGCCATCACCAGCTTTGTACACACGTTAAAGCAAAAATCCCCTCTGACGAGGGGGGGATCTGCTGTGCCCGAGGTGGGACTCGAACCGGTATGGTACCGGCTTCGGAAACCTGGACCGGTCGAAGTCGCAGAACAGTTCAGGCAGGCGATGATCCGTGTACTCCGCGGCCTCGACGATGGCTTGGGCCACTCTTTGTGCCTCCTGGCCCGCCATAAGCGTTGGGCTATTAGGTCTCACCGAGACGTAACGGAAACAGCCTGTAAAACCAAAAACAGAGCCGGTTTAGAGTGCCAGGTTTGCCAGACTACGATCCCGAACGGGCCCGCCTTCAACGAATGGCTCTTCAACTCGCCTGACCTGCTCAACCGGGACGGTCCTGCCGATGGTCAGCCTCCGGAACCTGAAGGGGGCGATGTTTTCACAATCCGTGGCGGCGTCCCGCTCCAGGGTCGGAGGTGAGCCGGTTACCGGTGTTCTACGGCGTCACATGGATAAAGTGCGCTGTTCGATCGGGGGCACTGCAAGCAGTGTCGCGCTTGAACTTGAGTTGGTCCGTGCGCAATCAAAGGCCGGGTCGCTGAGGAAAGCCGACAGGCAAAGGTCAGGCGCATCGACAGGTTACTATCTCATTCCTTGCCTTGCGAGTGCTCCGTCCGGGCGTTGGGTTTGCTCATCCGTAGAGCTCGATTTTGCTTCACTTGGCAGGGAGCCCCCTCAACGGTCAGCACAATCTTGCCCCTTGTGCGGCCGGTCTCGCCGAGCGTGTGGGCCTTGGCGGCCTCGGCGAGGGGGGGAAAGGCGGCCTCAATGTGGGCTCGCAGGGCGCCGGTTTCGACGAGTTCGGCGATGGCCTGCATTCCGGCCCGGTCTGCTTCAACAAGGAGGCTCTCGAAGCGGATGCCCCGCGCGGCGATGCCTGCCAGTTCGTTGGGTCGATGGGCACAGGAGGATCGAGACGAGCGTTCCTCCCGGCCGTAGCACGGCGAGGGAGCGGGTACGTGCGGCTGAGTCCAACGAAAGGGGGGGTCGAGCACCACGTCTATGTCCGTGATGACGTCAGCGAAATCGACGGTGCGGTAATCAATGGCCTCGTCCGCTCCCAGGGAACGCAGGAAGTCGTGCTTGGCGGCGCTGGCTGTGCCGATGACGTAGGCGCCGCGGGACTTGGCTATCTGGACGGCGAGATGGCCGACGCCGCCGGCCGCCGCGTGGATCAGGACGCGCTGTCCTGGCTGGACGTTGGCGGTGTCCACGAGTGCCTGGTACGCGGTGAGGGCGGCCAGTGGCAGGGCACCGGCCTGAACATGGTCGATGCCGGGGGGGCTTGTGGGCGAAGGAACGGGCGGGGGCGGTCACGTACTCGGCGTGGGAGCCACCCCCCGTGGGGGGTAGGGCAGCATGCCGAAGACCTCGTCACCCACCTTGAACAGGGTAACGCCGGGGGCCGACCGCCTCGACGACTCCGGAGACGTCCCAGCCTAGGACGAGCGGCAGGCGGTCGATGGTCATGGATCGGGCGCGGTTCCACCAGTCGGTAGGGTTGACGCCGGCCGCACGAACGGCGATCAGGACCTCACTCATACCCGGGACGGGCCTGGGAACTTCGATCACCTCAAGTACCTCGGGGGAACCGTGGGTTTCCTGGCGAACGGCGAGCATGGTGCTGATATCGGATTTTGTCATGCGTCCACAGTCGCAGCCATTGCCTGCCAGCGCCATGGCGTGAATGCCATTTTTCAACGGGTTCCCGCCACGGCATTGATGGGGGGGGCGACTGATTACCGGTTCCACCTGATCGCCGCCGTCGTGCGCTAGGATGACGTCAATAACAACTCTCGACGGGATCACGCCATGGCGCACATTCAGCGAGTCGTCGTCCTGGCCATCGACGGCGTGTACCCCCCCTTTGAGCTGGGAATTCCCAGCCGGGTCTTCGGAGCCGCAGACGGCCGCTATGAGGTCCTTACCTGCAGCGTTGACGGCAACCCGGTACGCACGGACTCCGACTTCTCAATCACCGTCGAACACGGCCCGGAGGTGCTGCGCACGGCCGAGACTATCGTCATCCCGCCTTTCACTGCCACTGCCGCGACCCGGGAAGTGCCGCCAGGCGTGGCCCAGGCCCTGGCATCCCTGACCCCCTGGCACCCGCCTCGTATCGATCTGCACCGGCGCCTTCGTCCTCGCCGCAGCCGGTCTCCTCGACGGCAGGCCGGCCACCACCCACTGGGCCGCCGCAGACATCTTCCGCTCATGGTTCCCGCAAGTTGCACTCGGCCCGGACGTCCTGTTCATCGACGACGGCGACGTGCTGACCTCAGCAGGCGCCGCCTCTGGACTCGACGTCTGCCTGCACCTCATCCGCAAGGACCACGGCAGCGAAGTAGCCAACCAGGTGGCCCGCATGTGCGTTTTCCCTCCATGGCGCGACGGAGGCAGGCGCAATACATCCAGCACATAGTTCCCGAAACCACCCTCAACGGAACAGCCGCCGCCCGCGAATGGGCACTGGAGAACCTCCACCAGCCAATTGCCCTGGCGGACCTCGCGGAGCACAACCACATGAGCGTGCGCACCTTCGCCCGACGCTTCACCGAAGAGGTGGGCATGAGCCGGGACGCTGGCTGATCCAACAGCGCATCGACCGGGCACGGCACTTCCTGGAAAGCACCGACCTGCCCGTGGACGAGATCGCCGGCCAAGTCGGATTCGCCGGCGGCACATCACTACGAGAACACCTCAATGCCGCCATCGGCGTCTCCCCCCCACTCGCCTACCGGCGCATCTTCCGCGGCGACCCGTCCCCCCCGGCAGTGAGGACCACCGCAGCCAGCGCTATGTAACCAATCGCAACAATCAATCACCCGGTCGGTTCGTTCCGCCTTCGAGCAAGAGAACGGAAACCTGTTCGGAGATCTCGGAGAGGATTTCGTCAACGGTCCTGGAGATGTTGATGGTGGCCGCCATGCTGAGGAACATGATGCCTGAGAGGACATGCGCCAGCGTGGCAGCGTTCCGAGGCTCAACCCGCGGATGACGCGTTAGTAGTCGGCAATCGCTATCCTCGGTCTAAACAGCGGGGGGGTGAGGGCCTCGCGGTGCTGGGTTCTTCGGGGTCCCGAATACGATCTCGCAAAGGTAGGTCCGGCTGTTGTCCATCTGCTTTCGATTGCACTCCACGACGGGGGGCGAACGATGGCCATCACCGAATCAAACACATCCGTGAACACCCCCCCGGCGGCCGTTCTACCCGTGACAAGCCGCTATCGGTTTTTCGAACTTGCCTCTTCCAAGGGAAGATTAAGGCTTCCGGCCCGGGTCGCTATGGCATTGTCGTTCGTGCTCCTGTCTTGGGTTAGTACAATTATGTCGGTCGGCAGCCCCCGCATTCCTGACCCGAGCGAACCTTGCGAACATCCTCGACCGTGGGCATCGATTGGCATCATGGCCGTCACGGAAGCGACCTGATCATTTACAGGGCCTTGACCTGGCGAGTTCCGCGATGTGCCGGAGACCTTGGGCGAATCACCAACAGCAGCGTGTCTGTCGTCGTCGGGAACGCCAGTTCGACGGTCATCGCGGCGGCTTCGAGACGTGCTGGATCACCCAGGACTGCCATCCACCGCCCCCAGTTCGCGACCCAGGCGCAACACGACGGGTAATTGCACGGTCAGCACGCCGTGGGACAATAAACATACTTCTCAGAACCGTCCGGCGCTCCGGCAACATCCAGTCCTGCATGCTCAGGCGTGGTCGCTTTCCCTCTCCAACAGAACCAGTTCTCTCTTCCCCAACGGGGAAAAATACCGCTCGACGTCATGCGCCTGCACTTCCGAGAGGACGCGTGGCCGCCACTGTGGATTGCGGTCCTTGTCCACCACCTGAGCGCGGATGCCTTCGCGGAAGTCCGGTCCTGCCAAGCTGCGAAGGGCCACCCGGTATTCCTGCGCGAGGGTTTCGTCCAGGCCCAGTCCGCGTGCCCTGCGCAGTGATGCGAGGGCCACTTTCACGGAGGTGGGCGCCTTCGATTCGATGGTGTCCGCCGCTTGGCAGCTTCCCCACCGGTCACGCGCAGCCTCCGGAGGATCTCCTCTGCGTCGTCGGCCGCGTAGCAGGAGTCGATCCAGTCCCGCTGCGCCTCCAGCGCAGAGGACGGCGCCTGTTCGCAAAAGCGCGCGACGGCATCTGCCGGAGTTTCATTTTCCAGCGCGGCCGCGAGGCCGGGGAGCATTGCGGACGGAACAAAGTGGTCCGCCAGGCCCAGGAACAAGGCATCGGCCGCGTCCAGATGAGCTCCGGTCAGTGCCGCATGGGTGCCGGCCTCCCCCCCCGGTGCGCGGGCGAGCAGCAGTGTGCCGCCGACGTCGGGAACGAAGCCGATGGTGGTTTCCGGCATGCCGGTCCTGGTCCGTTCGGTGACGACGCGGACGGAGCCGTGGGCGGAGATGCCCACGCCGCCGCCCAGCACAAGGCCGTCCATCAGCGCGACGTAGGGCTTGGGGTAGCGGGCGATGAACGAATTCAGCCGATACTCCGCTTCCCAGAAGGGGGGGACTGTCTTCGCACCGCCGGCGAGGATGTCGCGGTAAATGGCCACGATGTCACCTCCGGCACACAAGCCCCCGCTCGCCGGCACCCTGCACCAGAACGGCGGCCACGCCCTCGTCGTTCTCCCAGACGGCGAGCCGCTCCGTCATGTCCGCCACCATTCCTGCGGTGAGCGCATTCACCGCCTTGGGTCGGTTCAGCGTAATGACGCCGAGGTGGCCGCGCCGGTCGAATAGAACCTCGTCTGTAGGGCCTTCCGTCTGTTCAGTCATCAGCGTCCTTCCGGCAGGGTGAAGCTGAAGTCCGGGCGGGTACCGGAGTCCCAGCGCGTGGTCACGGTCTTGGTCGTGGTGTAGAAGATCTTCGCTGTGGCAGGCAACGTAGTGCAACGGTTGGCGCACCGCAGCTTTTTCCGGCGAGCGGGAAGCTACAAGAGCAATCAGCATCACGATTGGGTACGAATGCTATTAACCTAGTACCAGACCGGCGGAGGGTCAAGGGCCAGCACACGGTTCGTCTCTTTACTGCAGAATCGGTCGTGACTAAGCGTGTACGCCGAATTGCGCTGATGCACCTTCCGCCAACAGAGTTGGACCTCCCAGGTGTCGCAGGGTACCGGCCCGCAATTGTCACCATATCGTTCGGAATCTGTACACCGGTTGGAGGGCACAAGGCGTCCTCATCGCTAACCGCCGTGCTCTGGAGCCGGCTCCGGCGTTTTAGTGGGCCGACTGATACTGCAGCCCGTCCAGCAGGATGTCAGCTATTTCAGCGAACGCTTCGCCCGCGGTGAGTCCCGTGGGGGGGCCCAGCAGTCGCCCGGACTGTACACCGTCAATCGCCAAGACCACCAGTTCTGAGGCGAAGGCTGCGTCGACAGCCCGAAATTGTCCGGCCACTACGCCTTGGTCGATGATTTCCCGTACTCGTCGGGCGGCGGCGGAGGAGTTAGTGGCATAGACCTTGGCAGCAGGCGGATAGGCGACCATGTCCAGGTAGAACTGCGGTGAGTTGCGGCCCATTTCCCGCCCCACCCCACGTAGATAGACCTTGACCTTGCGGCGGCAGTCCGATTCCGCGGCGGTCGCCTCCTCGATTCGTCCAGTTGCCTTCTCGAAGAAGTGCTTAACCGTCGCCACCACAAGGTCCCGCTTGTTTCCTGCGACGCCGTAAAGCGTTGATTTGGAGCAGTGCAGGCGGCTGGCGAGCTCGTCCATGTTCAGCTCCATGAACCCCTCTCGAAGGACTATCTCTTCGATTTGCGTCATCAGCTCAGACTGCCGCTGCCGGTCGACCTTCCGCCGGCCGGCAGCGGGTTGGTACTGCGGCTTCTCCGTTTTTTGGGTCACAAGGTACATTCTGCCTGCTTTGAAGTCCCTAAGCCTGTTTCGAACCTCGCGCGCGTTTTGTTGTTAGCCCCCAGACTGACCAGTAAAACGAGGGTCGCCAGATAGATAAAGTACCAGTCAGCACGGCCCTGCCCGGCCAGCCATGTGAGGAGGAAGGGTGCGGTCCCGCCGAAAATGGCGGTTGAAAGATTGTAGGGCGCTCCGACTCCCATCGCGCGCATGCGGGCGGGGGGGAACTGCTCAGCCATGATTACAGCCAGGACGGAGAACATGCAGGCCGTTAGGGTGAGGAACGCCAGGTCAACCAGGAGGCTGACAAACCACACATCGCTAAGCGCAAGACTCAGTGGGTAGATGGCAATGGCACCACCAAAAGAGAACACGAAACCAAGCGGACGCCGGCCGATCCGGTCGGACAGGTGCCCAAGAAGCGGGAGCAGGACCATGAAGAAAACCAAGGATACGGTATGGACACCAAAAGTCTCGGGCGCTGACAGTCCTACAGACTTGATCAGGTGGGTGGGCATGTAGCTGACAAACGTGTAGAAGGCGGTGGCCGAACCCGCCATGAGCACGATGACCCGAAGGGTCTCCCGTGGGTACTCCCTCACAAGGTCTACCAACCCAGTATGGTGCCGCGAATCGCCGGCGTCAGCTGAAACATCCCGCGTTTCAACCATGGCGCGCCGCACCCACAAGGCGACCAGTCCGGCGACTCCGCCGACAAGGAAGGGTATGCGCCAACCCCCCCACGCGGCCAGCGCGTCCGGGCTCATGAGGCGGCCAGGACATAGCCAGAAGGGTTGCCATCACCATTCCCGCCACTACTGTGGCGTACCAGAAACTGCTGTAAAGTCCCTTGCGGCCCTCAGGAGCGATCTCGGACAGGTAGGCCATCGCCCCACCGGATTCACCGCCCGCGGCAAAACCCTGAACCATCCTGGCCAGTACCAGGATGATCGGAGCTGCTAACCCGATGGAGGCATATGTCGGAGCGAGTCCGACAACGAAGGTCGGGGGCTGCCATGAGAACAATCGTGAGGGTCAGGGCTTTCTTACGCCCTTGCCGGTCGGCGTAAGCCCCCCCAGGAGCCATCCACAGTGGCCGAACGAAGAAACCGACCGCGAAGACTGCGAACGTCGACAACAGCGCGGCTGCAGGATCGGCTGATGGGAAAAAGAGCGGGGGGGCGAAGTAGACAGCAAATGTGGCATAGATAGTTAGGTCGAACCATTCGACAACGTTGCCTACGGCTGCAGCCGCAAGCGGACGAACCCGCTGACGTGATGGTGCTGTTGTAAGGGTGTGGGAAGACATGGCACTCTCCTTTGAGTACAAAGCTGATTGATGTGGTGCCCGACTCGCGTCAGGCGCGAGGGAGCAGTGCTTTTTCAAATACTTGGCGTGGCAAGGTTGTCGCCTGGGGGGGCCGCACGTCTGTTGACGGGCCCCGGCACTTATCAGAATCGTCTCTGATGCACTTTTACACGGCGCGAAGCACTACCGCGCTCCCCTGCCCGCCGCCGCCGCAGATCCCCGCGGCACCGATCGATCCCGGGCCGTAGTTAGCCAACTGCCGAGCAAGAGTACCGACGATGCGGGCGCCGGAGGCTCCGATTGGGTGGCCCAGGGCGATGGCCCCTCCTCGGGCATTGACAATCTTCGGTCGATGCCCAATTCCCGGACTGATTGGACGACGACCGAGCGAAGGCCTCATTGATTTCAACCGCCGCAAAATCCTCGGTTGAAAAGGCGGTCCCCCCTTGAGTGCTGCAAAAATTGCGTTTGCGGGCTGGCTGTGGAGCCTTACATCGGGACCGGCAACCAACGCGTGCGATTCAACGCCGCGAACGGGGATAGGCCAAGCGCTCGGCAGCCTCCGGGCTGACCAGTACCAGGCTGCAGCCCCCCCGTCCGTGATCGGGGGGGATGAATTGCCGGCCGTGACGGTGCCTTCCTTGGCGAAGGACGGGCGCAAGCCAGCAAGGATCTCGACCGTCGTGTCGGGGGGGCGGACGCCGTCGTCTTCAGCCACGACAATCCGGCCTTGACGGGTCTCGAGAATGTAGGGCTCTATTTCCCCGGCAAGAAATTCGCGGTGAGCTCCGCACGATGATGCGATCCGGCGGCCCACGCATCCTGACCGTCTCGCCCCCAGTCGCAGGTCGGTGTTGCCGTCCTCGGTGAGGAGGCCCATGGAAACCTGCTCAAACGCGTCGGTCAGTCCGTCACGCTCCAGGCTGTCGACCAATTCCATCGCTCCGTACTTCTGTCCGGAGCGTGCAGCGAGCACGTGTGGGGGGGCCAGAGACATGGACTCCTGGCCGATCGCAAGGACGACGTCGGCCTCGCCGCCGGAGATGAGCCGGGCCGCCTCCACCACGGCTCCATCCCTGACAGGCAAACCGCATTGATAGTCAGGGCAGGGATCCCAAAGGGAACGCCTGCAGCGATGGCGCTCTGCCTGGCTGGATTCTGCCCGGCACCTCCTTGCAGTACGTGCCTGCTACAACACGCTGGATGTCGACCGGGCTGAGGCCGGCGCGACGGAGCGCTGCCGCAGCGGCATGGGCTCCGAGCTTTACAGCGGGAACACCTGCCAACTGTCCATTGAAGCGAGTGAAAGGAGTCCGGGCGTAGCCGGCGATGAGCGCGCTCATCGGGCGCTGCTCCTAATTTCTACTGTCATCTGGATCTTCCGTCCAATTCATGAAAGTTGTTTTGATCTGGTGTGTTGGGCATTGGTACCGACCGCGTCGGATGCCTGGGATACGACAGGTCCTAGCGGATTGAAGATCCGATACCGATGCGCCGTCGACGTCGAGCACGACGCCGGTGATGTAGCCAGCTTCGGAAGAGCACAGGAAGGCTGCGGCGGCAGCAATGTCTTCGGGTTTCCCCGTGCTGCGTAAGGGCACCTTGGCGACGAGCTTGTCCCGGGCCGGCGCATTCATGGAGGCGAGCATCGGCGTTTCGATCAGGCCTGGAGCAATCGCGTTGGCGGTCACTCCATGGCGTGCACCCTCAAGGGCAAATCCCCCGAGTAAAACCAACAACTCCTGCCTTGGCTGCCACGTAGTTCACCTGACCGAAGTTGCCTCTCCAGCTCATCGACGAGAAGGAGAGAACACGTCCATAGGCGCGGTCTTTCATGTGCTCGAAGGCGGCCTGGGTGCAGTTGAAAGCACCCGTCAGATTGACCGAAATGACGGCGTTCCAGTCCTCGGGTGTGATGTTCTCAATCCGGTTGTCCCTGATGATGCCTGCGTTGTTGACCAGGACGTCTATGCGGCCTTGCTCTTGGGCAATGTTGTCGATCCAGGTCTTAGCGGCGATCGGGTCGGTGATATCGACTCGGCTGTAGATGGTCGAGCCGTCCCGGCTGGCATTCACGACGTCCTGGGCGGCGGCGTCGTTGAGGTCGGCGAAGTGGACTGTCGCGCCCTCGGCGGAGAACCTTTCCACCATGGCACGGCCGAGGCCTTGCGCGCCGCCCGTGACGAGTACGACCTGGTCAGAGTAGCGGGAGTTGTTCATGATGCCTTCCGGTTCTTGTTGAGGAAAAGACGCAGGGATTCGGGGACGTTTTGGGCCACCCAGTGCCGGTCGAATGCGTCGAGCTCGCGGTCGCGGTCAGCTTCCGTTGGCGGCGGTACTTGTGCGTGCAGCACTCGTTTGTAGGCTTGCTGGGAGGGAGCCGGGACACTGAGCAGCTGGTCCAGGAGGGCGTCGACACCGTCGTCAAGTTCGTCTGAGGGCGTTACGCATCTGAGCCATCCGGCGAAAGCAGGGTCACCGGCGGGAAGCAGCGTGCCGGTCAGAGCAAGCCAGAAGGCGGTGCTCAGGCCCAGCGACCGTTCCAAGCGGGCGCTGGCGCCGCCTCCGGGAAGCAGGTTCCTGCCGACATGGCCGTCTCCGATCAGCGTTCTTTCGTCAGCAAGGACAACGTCGCAGGCCAGTGCCAGCTCCAGTCCCCCTGCAACAGCGTGACCTTGAAGGGCGGCGACGAAGATGATTGGGGGGGAGTTTTCCATGGCGATGGTGAGGTCCCATATGCTGCGGAGGAAGTCGCGGGGGGGGTTTCTCCATCCGGTGCTTCATATGTTTGCAGGTACTGCAGGTCTGCGCCTGCGCAAAAGGATGGACCATTGCCCCTAAGGACCACCACTCGGACTCCGGATTCTTCTGCCGCTTTCAGTGCGCCGTGCAGGGCTTCGACAAGTGAGGGGTTGAGAGCATTGCGAACGCCAGGCCGGTTGAGCGTCCACGCTTCAGCGCTGCCGGACAATCGTCCGCGCAGATGCTTTCCGGCTGCTGTGACAATGAGTTCATTCGTCATTTTTTGTCCTGCTCCTTGGCGCTTACCATGCCGCGGAGCACCGCGCGCTGAACTTTCCGCTGGGGGGTTTTGGGCAAGGAATCGACGAAAGTGATACGGCGCGGGTAAGCGTGAGCACCGTAATTCTGTTTCACCCAGGTCTGCAGTGCCGCGGTCATCTCCTGGGCGGCAAGCACACCATCTAATAAAGTCGGATCGGTTGGTACGACAAAGGCGTGGATGACTTCGCCGCGCACCTCATCGGGCGATGCGACAACGGCTGCCTCCCCCCACAGCGGGGGTGCTTCACGAGGACACTTTCCACGTCGAATGGGCCGATCCGGTAGCCGGCCATCAAAATGACATCATCATCGCGGGACGAGAAGTGGATGATGCCCTGTGCATCGACCGAGACCAGGTCTCCGGTCAGGTAGTAGGATCCGTCGTCGGTAAATCTTGATCCCCCCCGAAAGTCGCGATCGACTCCGTAGCCTGTGAAGGTGAAGAAGGGACTCGCATCGACTCTGACAGCCAGCCGTCCGACTTCACCCGCATCGGCGATGGCGTCGCTGCCAAGCTTCAGGCCGTCAACTCCCAGCCGGGAAATGCAGTGCCCATGGCACTGGGCACAGGATTCAGCCGTAAGTCCGGGTGGTGTGCGAATCCGGCTGGCATGCCCAGTTCTGTCTGGCCGAAGTGGTCGTGGACGTCAATATCCAAGCGGTCACGCGTCCACTCTCCGACGTCGGGAGTGAGAGGTTCCCCCCCGGCACTTGAAAGACGGCGCAAGTGGGGCAACTCAACATCCGGGTCGGCGGCACGCATAGCCCGATAAACAGTGGGCGCGGCAGCAAAATCGGTGACACCAAAAGTCGCCAACACCCGCCATGAAGCCTCGGGGGTTGAAAGCGCCGCAGCAGACGATGCTGGGAATGCCGGCCGTCATGGGGGGGGCGACGAGCGAGGTGTAGAGCCCGTAGGCCCACCCGGGGTCTGCTCCGCACCAGAAAGTGTCTGCCGGGGCAAGACCGAGTTCCAGATAAGACTGCCACCCTGCAACGTAGGCCAGCGGGTGGACCACTGCTTTCGGTTTGCCGGTGGTACCGGAGGTGAACATGTGGACCAGCGCTGTCTGGGGGTCTCGACGGGGGGGTGGGGACCACTGAAGGAGAGGTCACCGTTGACGAACGGGATGAACCCGGAGGTGGGTGCATCCGTTTGATTCTCATCCGTCAGGTTGGCCATCATGATTGTGCAGTCGAGGTCTGCGACTTTAGGGGGGGCCTGTGAAGGGTCAGTTACGATGACACGTACGTCCGCGGCCGAGACGCGGTCCGCAACGGTGGACGCAGCGAAAGCTGTGAATAGCGGGACGTAGACCGCGCCGAGGCGCCAAATGCCCAAGATGAGAGCCGGCAGATCCGGCCCCCCCTTCCCCCCCATGAGCTCGCGACCCGATCACCGACTCCAACACCCTGAGCCGCCAACACGTGTGCCGCACGCTCAGACCGGGCCTTCAGTTGCCCGTATGTCATTACCTCTTCTGAGAGTCTTCACGGACAAAACGAAAGGCCACCTGCTCTTCAGGATGCCGGTCGCACATCAGCCAGGGCGCGGTTACCGAGGAAGATCCGAAATCGGTGAGGATCTCGCTGACTCGGCGGTGAAGATGACGCCCCCCCTCTGCGGTCGCTTCCGGAGCTATAGGTGAATGCATGGTAGTTCCTCCAACTTCAAAGGTACCCGCCGTTGGGTACGATTGATCTTCTATAAGTACCTACTGGATTATCGCCGCACTTGCATAGCCCCCTTTAGTACAAGAGGCCCCCACGCCTTACCTGTCACCACCCCAAAGCCCTACTAGCTACGTCTGCGGTTTAGTCACAAGCGCTGAATCAGTACTTGCAACACCTTTGCCGTACCCATAGTGCAAGTCTTCACTGCATTCCTGCCGTGAAGGGCCACAGGAAGGCCACATTCGCCCATGTATACATTGGGCGTTCTTTTTTTGCTTTTTCTTGTGAATAGCTCGGTTCGTGTATACATTGGGTTCATGCGCGCCAGTGAACGGGCTTATAAGACCCTCCGTGAAGAGATCCTCGATTGGAGTCTCCTGCCCGGAACGGTGCTGGCCGAAGTCGAACAATCCGAACGACTCGGAGTATCCCGAACTCCGCTCCGCGAGGCGCTTGGCAAACTAAACGCCGAAGGTCTTACCCGGGCTGCCCGGGGGGGACGTGGCGTCGTCGTCTCTGATATTTCGCTTGAGGACGTCGACCAACTGTTCGAGCTCCGCGAAACACTTGAGTGCAAGGCGGTGGCGCTGGCCGCGGAGCGGGGGCGACTCAACAGTTTTCCGTGAGCTGCAGGAAGAGCTGCTGGCCGCGCCAGCTGATAAGCGACGCCGACCCCGCACGCCATGACTACTACGGGCTGGTTGGCCGGCTCGATGAAGCCATCGACGGCGCAATTTCCAACACCTACCTTGAACAGGCCATGCGGGGCTTGCGGGTACACCTTGTCCGGGTCCGGCGGCTGGCAGCCGACGACGCCACCCGGCTCACAGCCGCAGCCGCGGAACACGCAGCCATTGCAGAAGCCATCGCCGTGAGGAACCCACGGCTTGCCGAGGCGGCCACAACGCTTCACCTGCACCACAGTCTCACCCCATCTCAAGGCCACCCACACGCCTCAATAAGGAGCACCATGGTCAAGAACAACAACGTCCGTGTTTATAAGAGCGAAGAAAACCTCCCCCCCGCGAGGAACAACTGGCCTACAAGATCGCTCTGGTCGCCGCCGACCCCCCCGTTGACGTGACGGACGAAGTCACGGAGATGGTGATCAACCGCATTATCGACAACGCCTCCGTCGCCATCGCGTCACTGAACCGGGCCCCCCCGATAGTGGCCGCCCGCGCCCAGGCCCTCACCCACCGGCCTTCGACCGGAGGTCAGGGCGCCAAGGTCTTCGGTATCGGTGAGCGCGTTTCCCCCCCTGAGTGGGCGGCGTGGGCCAACGGAGTGGCCGTCCGTGAACTGGATTACCATGACACGTTCCTCGCCGCTGATTACTCCCACCCGGGGGACAATATCCCGCCGATCCTGGCTGTGGCCCAGCACGTTGGCTCCAGCGGGCAGGAGCTGATCCGCGGCATCGCCACCGGGTACGAGATCCAGGTGAACCTGGTGAAGGCGATCTGCCTTCACAAGCACAAGATCGACCACGTCGCCCATCTTGGCCCCCCCTCCGCCGCGGCGGGCATCGGAACCCTCCTGGGACTCGAGGTCGAGACCATCTTCCAGTCCGTCGGCCAGGCGCTGCACACCACCACCGCCACCCGGCAGTCGCGGAAGGGTGAGATCTCCACGTGGAAGGCCCACGCCCCCCCCGCCTTTGCAGGAAAGATGGCCGTCGAGGCCGTGGACCGTTCCATGCGGGGGCAGACCTCCCCCCCGGTGCCGATCTACGAGGCGAAGATGGGGTGATCTCCTGGCTGCTGGATGGCCCGGATGCCTCCTACGTGGTCCCGCTGCCGACACCGGGCGAGGCGAAACGGGCCATCCTGGACACCTACACCAAAGAACACTCCGCCGAATACCAGGCCCAGGCCTGGATCGACCTCGCCCGGAAACTTCACGCCGAGCACCCGGAAGCCACCGATCCCGCCAACGTGGAGTCAGTGCTGATCAAGACCAGCCACCACACGCACTACGTCATCGGTTCCGGAGCCAACGACCCGCAGAAGTACTCCCCAACCGCCTCGCGGGAGACCCTGGACCACTCCATCCCCTACATCTTCACCGTCGCACTTCAGGACGGAGCCTGGCATCACGTGGACTCCTACTCCCCCCGGCCGCGCCGCCCGGCCCGACACCGTGGAACTCTGGCAGAAGGTCTCCACCGTCGAGGATCCGGAGTGGACCCGCCGCTACCACTCCCTCGATATTTCCGAGAAAGCCTTCGGCGGATCCGTGGAGATCACCCTCACCGACGGCACCGTCATCAACGACGAGATCGCCGTCGCCGACGCGCACCCCCCCTCGGCGCCAGGCCGTTCACACGGGAACAGTACATCAACAAGTTCCGCACTCTCGCCGCCGGTCTTGTCGAGGAGGCCGAGATCGAAAGGTTTCTCGCCGCCGTCGAACGACTCCCCGAACTCGCCGCCGGGGGGGAACTGGACCAGCTGAACATCATGGCCGCCCCCCGACGTCATCGACCTCTCGGCCGCACCGAAAGGACTGTTCTAAATGCTGTACTCAAGAATCACGCCAGAGCAGAAGCGCATCAGGCTGCGGGAACTCCTGGCATCCGGGACCATCCAACAGTTCCCTGGCGCATTCAATCCGCTCTCGGCCCGGCTGATCGAGGAGAAAGGCTTCGCCGGGGGGGTATACATCTCCGGCGCCGTGCTCGCCAACGACCTAGGCCTGCCGGACATCGGCCTGACCACGCTGACTGAAGTTGCCACCCGTGCCGGGCAAATCGCCCGCATGACGGACCTGCCCGCCATCGTGGACGCCGACACCGGCTTCGGCGAACCCATGAACGTCGCCCGCACCGTCCAGGAAATCGAAAACGCAGGCCTGGCCGGACTGCACATCGAGGACCAGTTCAACCCCCAAACGCTGCGGACACCTCGACGGCAAAAACGTCGTGGACCTGGACACCGCCACCAAACGCATCCGCGCCGCCGCCGACGCCCGCCGCGACCCGAACTTCCTCATCATGGCCCGCACCGACATCCGCGCCACCGACGGCCTCCAAGCCGCCAAGGACCGTGCCAAGCACTCGTGGACGCGGGAGCTGACGCCATCTTCCCCCGAAGCCATGAAGGACCTCGCCGAATTCCAGGCCATCCGCGACGCCGTGGACGTGCCGATCCTGGCCAACATGACAGAATTCGGCAAAAGCGACCTGTTCACCGCCGACCAGCTCCACGGCGTCGGCGTGAACATGGTCATCTACCCCGTCACCCTGCTCCGCAGTGCGATGGGCGCCGCTGAAAGGGTTTTGGACACACTTAAAAGCCTGGGAACTCAGCACGTTCGCGTGCCTGAAATGCTCACCCGGGCCCGCCTCTATGACCTCGTGGACTACGAGGCCTACAACAAGTTCGACTCCGGCATCTTCAACTTCCAGATCCCCCCACACGCACAAATACTAAGAACTGCAACGAAGGAGTTCAGCATGGCTGATACAGAGATCAAAAAGGGCCTCGCCGGTGTCGTGGTGGACTACACCGCCGTCTCCAAGGTCAATCCCGACACGAACTCACTCCTGTACCGGGGGGGTACCCGGTGCAGGAACTGGCTGCTCACTGCAGCTTCGAGGAGGTCGCCTACCTGCTCTGGAACAGCGAACTGCCCAACGCCAACGAACTGGCCGCCTTCACAGCGAAGGAACGTACCGGCCGCACCCTGGACCCCCGCGGTAAAACAAATGGTGGACGCCCTGCCACTCACGGCACACCCCATGGATATCTGCCGGACAGCAGCCTCGGTCATGCGCCCGCCACCCGTTGGCGGAGGACTCATCCCGCGAAGCCAACCTGACAAAGGCAATCGACCTGTTCGCCGCCATGCCCGCCGTCGTCGCTTACGACAGCGCCGCCGGCGCGGGCAGAACCTGGTGGAGCCCCGCAGTGACCTTGGCTACTCCGCCAACTTCCTGTGGATGACCTTCGGTGAGGACGCCGCGGACGAGGTCATCGAGGCGTTCAACGTCTCAATGATTCTTTACGCGGAGCACTCCTTCAACGCCTCCACGTTCACGGCTCGAGTGGTGACGTCCACCTTGTCCGACCTTCATTCAGCCGTAACAGGGGCCATTGGGGGGGCACTCAAGGTCCCCTGCACGGAGGCGCCAATGAAGCCGTCATGCACACCTTCGATGAGATCGGCATACGCCCCCCCGAGGAATCCCTGGAGGAGGCAGCTGCCCGCGCCCGGGGGCTGGATGGACCATGCCCTGGCAAACAAGAAGAAGGTGATGGCTTCGGGCACCGGGTCTACAAGCACGGTGACTCCCGCGTGCCCACCATGAAGGCAGCCCTGGACAAGATGATCGCCCACTACGGACGTCCCGAACTCCTCGGACTCTACAACGGGCTCGAAGCGGCGATGGACGAAGCCAAAGCCATCAAACCGAACCTCGACTACCCTGCCGGACCCACCTACCACCTCATGGGCTTCGACACCCAGATGTTCACCCCCCCGATCTTCGTCGCCAGCCGCATCACCGGCTGGACCGCCCACATTATGGAACAGGCGGCATCTAACTCCCTCATCCGCCCCCCCTGAGCGCCTACAACGGCGAAGAACAGCGGTCCCTCTAGCCGGCAGCAGCAAGCCGCTACCGATCTGCGGTGAGGCGCCAGATGATCATCCGGATCATCAACTATCGCAACGTTCTGGGCGCCTCACCGCTTCACCAACCACTATTTTTTCATCAATACCGGAACCGATAGGAAAGCTGAGGATCTTCACTTGCAGCCAGACTGGCAGCGCGTCTTAGGCCAGCATGTGGAAATACGACGTCATGGTGAGATCGTTCGAGCAGGCACGGTCGAAGATGTTATGCCAGACAACTCCATACTTTGGCTCTCCGCTGCTGGGCCGTTCCCGCGCCAAATGTTGGAAAGGGCCGAAGGATATGTGGTCTATTCCCGCTACGCATGGGATCCACTACCGATCCCCCGCCCGCTCCCAGGGTCCAAGACAAATAGAACCCTCAATGGCCTACCGCCTGCAGCCGGGACCAAGGACGTCTAGCCGCGCTCGTCCTGTCACTTTTAGCGTCCCGTGTCGTCATGAAGACACCTTTAGCTACCTACACAAATTCACCTCTTGCGCTCCCACCGCTTTGTGGTACGTTTTGAGGGTACTTAGTACCGTAAAAAGTACCCGTTACTTTAGTCCGGGTATTTCGCGCCCGGTCTGCTTTCCGCTCGCTGACGTCACTGCCGCGTCAAAGGCGTACTGCTGCACTTAGTTCGACCCAGAAAAGACGCGGCGCTGGCATCAGCCGGCCGTTACCCATTCGAGTTCTCAAAGGAGAGACTCATGAAGCACGTTTATGAGCCAACGTCACGATGGCAATGCGGGACGGAGTGACACTGGTTGCTGACATCTGGCGGCCGCTCGAGGGAGCGGCGCCGACGCTGCTCATGCGGACACCGTACGACAGGCGGACGCCGATGATGTACGGCGGGCCGGGATCGCCACACCCGAGCCTGATCTCACTTGTGAACGCCGGGTACGCCGTCGTCCTTCAGGACGCACGCGGCACCTTCGGCTCCGAGGGCAAGTTCGAGCCCAAGATCAACGAAATCGCTGATGGCCAGGACACAGCGGAGTGGATCACCCGGCAAGACTGGTCAGACGGCACCATCGGTATGTACGGGGCCTCGTACATGGGGGATGACCCAGTGGGCTCTGGCCATCAAGGAAACGCCCGGCCTGAAAGCATCGCCCCCCCACGATGCCGCGACCGACTGGTACTCAGAGCTCTGGTACTCAAAGGGTGGAGCCCTGTCTTTGAGCCTGGACACCCTGTGGAACGCCATGATGTATGCCGGCGAAGAACAACGGGACCTGGCAAACGGCAAGACAACTGACCCCCCCGCCGCGCTGATGAGGCTGGGCGGCTCACTCCTGAACCCGCTGTCACTCAATGACGCCACTCCGGTTACCAATTTGCCCGTGATCGGCAAGGGACGGTGGTTCGACGATTGGTTGGCCCACCCCCCCGACTTCGACGGCTACTGGGCAGACCAGGACTGGTCCCCCCCCATGGTCAGCTCAGTGGCGGCTCCGGTGCTCGCCACCGGCGGCTGGTACGACCTCAAGATCAACGGGACAGTCGCCGACTTCATCCGTGTCCGCACCCAGGCGCGTCCGAGACGGCACGTGAGGACTCGCGCCTGATAATCGGGCCTTGGGACCATACGAGCCTCAGCGGGCAGTTTGCAGATCGGCACTTCGGGATCCTTGGCGCCGGGGGGGATGCCACCCAGGCGCACATCGCCTTCTTCGACCATACGCTTCGTGGCCTGGCACCCGACTCCCCTGCCCCCAGGGTGCGGATCTTCGTCATGGGCATCGACCAGTGGCGGGACGAGCAGGACTGGCCCCCTGCCCGACACGTCCTACACCGACTACCATCTGCACAGCGGCGGATCGGCCAACACCCGCCACGGCGATGGCATTCTCCTGCCCGAAACATCCTCGACGAAGGCCCACGACGAGTACCGGTACGACCCCCCGCGATCCGGTGCCCACCGCTGGCGGCGCCCTTCTACCGTCGGTGCCGGGACTGGTCGGGCCAGTCGACCAGAAGGTGGTAGACGGCCGGTCAGATGTCCTCTGCTACACCGGGCCCGTCCTCGAGGAGCCCATTGAGGTCACAGGGCACGTTGAGCTCAAGGTCTTCGTCTCTTCCAGCGCCGCGGACACCGACATCACCGCAAAACTCATCGACGTCTTCCCCCGACGGCCGCGCAATCAACCTCTGCGACGGCGTCCTGCGCCTGCGCTACCGCAACGACCTATCCAACCCCGCACCGCTGACACCAGGAGAAGTGTACGAGGTGACAGTACCGATGGCGGTGACCTCCAACGTGTTCCTGCCCGGACACCGCATCCGGCTCGACATCTCCAGCAGCAACTTCCCGCGCTACGACCGGAACACGAACACCGGCGGCTTCATCGCCCAGGAGTCTCTCGACCAGGCTGTCGTCGCAACCAACCGGATCATGCACGGACCCGAACACCCCCAGCCGGCTCGTCCTGCCAGTCATTAGCCGCTAAGAACACCCGTGCCAACCTCGGTCGGGTCTTCCGCACCGAGCGCCGGGGGGGCCAGTATCAGTGAAAAGAGTTCATCACGGCGCCTTTGAGTGCAGTGTGCGTCACAGTGATTGTAGTGCTCGATGAAGTCCCGGTAGCAGGCTTGCCGTTCGGATTCTGAACCAGCGGCCCTGGCGTAGGCCCATTCCTCTTGCAGGATGCGGTTGAAGCGTTCGACTTTGGCGGACACCGTCTCCAAGGACGGGTGCAGGGTAACGCGAACTCCCGGGGGGGAACCTTGCGGAAGGCCGGCCCAAGAGCCGCGGCCAGGTCCGGGGCTACACATTCCTGCACCACGCGGTCGATGGCCATCCGGGATCCCGTCCAAGCTTCTTGATGTCCACGTGGATCATTTCGTCCGGCCAGGCATATTTCGTAACGGCGGGCGCGGTCCCGGCCACGGACCTGACCCCCCCGTGGCCGGATCGGTGAAGCAAAGAGGAGGGCAGAGGTAGCGGGTCAGGTTCCGGTGAACCGTGGAGACATTCAGGTGGCTGGAACCTCCTTTTCAAAGCAAGGCGTGGGTTGCCTGCCACACTTGGCGGACAGGTACGTTCCTGTGTGGGCGCGAGAATTCGGATCTCGGTGAAGATGTTTGAGGCTGCTCCCGGCGTCGCTGGAGCCGAACATCACTCCCAAGCGTCCGGTGCCGATCACCATCAGAGGTGACTATTCCAGTTGGGAGACAAAGCCATGCAAACCGACGGCCGAAGCTCACCGTCCGAATATGAGGCCGGTGGCTTCGCCCGGGTGGCCGGGTCGTGAAGCTGCCCGCGTACCGCGCTGGTGACGGTTTTCGCTCCGGGTTTGCGGATGCCCCCCGCATGGACATGCACAGGTGTTCGCATTCGATGACAACGATCGCTCCGTGCGGTTTGAGGTGCGTTACGAGTGCTTCGATGATCTGGGTGGTGAGGAACTCCTGCACCTGCGGCCGCTTCGCGAACGTGTCCACCAGTCTTGCCAGCTTGCTCAGCCTGTGACCTTGCCTTCATGCTAAGGGATATAGCCGATGTGTGCCACGCCGTGGAACGGCACCAGGTGATGCTCGCAGGTGGAATACACAGAATGTCCTTGACGAGGACCAGTTCCTCGTGGTCCAGGTCAAAGGTGGTGGACAGGATTTCCGCGGGGTCGTGGTGCAGGCCAGCGAACATTTCGGCGTAGGCTTTGGCCACTCTTTTTGGGGTGTCCAGGAGACCGCCGCGGGTCGGGTCCTCGCCGATGGCCACCAGGATTTCCCTCACGGCCGCCTCGATCCGGGGCTGGTCGACCTTACGGTGCTTTCTAGGGTGCGCGGCATCATCCGGCCGGGACCAGGCAATTCCGGGTCCGCGTCGTCGAAATAGGTCATCCTCTAGCGCTTGCCCCGTCTCGACGGGCTTCCGACGCGGCCGCCACGTTGGCCGGTAGCATCGCGCAGGTCAGGGTAGTACGTACGGATACATGATGGTCTCCGATTTTCGGCGGACGGCGGGTGTGAAGGTGTGTGCGACTACTTGGTCGTGGGGGGGTAGGGCGGAGGTGGCCATCGTCCCTGTGGCTGTCAACCTAGTGGAACGGTCAGCGTACGACAGCTCTTTGCGGCGAGCGGGAATCTTCAAGAAGCATGAGAGCCGCTCTTTGCTACGAATGCCGGAAGATTTCGCATTTTGCGACGGCACTTTCAAGGCCCCCTCTCCCCCCCGACGCTGCTTCGAGAGTCGCCGGGCAGCGAGCAGCCGGCCTGGCGGGCGGTGGGGCAGGTCATAATAAGCATGCTGCTGGTCGGCGAGCCAGAGACAGGTCTCTGACCCTCGGTCATCCCAGCTGGCGCGCCCACCTTTCGAGTGTCACGCCGGGGGGTAACGGGGGGGCACGGAGCACTGATGTACCCCTCGTAGACAGCGTTCATGCTCATGTCATAGGGCACGTAGGGCTGTGATTGAACGGGAGTTCGGTATCGATTGACATGAATTGCCTCCTTGCAATCAGTGTGCATCTCAGAGGTTCAAGCAGAACAGGCGCACAACATCGACGGTCAGCTCTGGATCACCCCCCCACAAACCCAACCGCTTCCGCAATCTGGAGGAATGTGCCTGCCGAGACAATGCGGTCGGGTTAGGCCCGGCGCTGGCCGGCCAACATCATGTTTGGATCTTGGCGGCCTGTATCGTGTTCCTAAGCAATTCGGCGATGGTCATCGGTCCCACACCGCCGGGTACCGGCGTAATTCGCGATGTAATCGGGCTGACCGCTTCGAAGTCCACGTCGCCGATCAGGCCGTTGGCGGAGCATGAATGCCCACATCGATCACGATTGCGCCCGCTTTCACATGCTCTGCCCCGATGAGGTGTGGGATGCCCGCGGCGGCGATGACGATGTCTGCCGTGCGGGTGACTGTCGCTAGATCCCTTGTCCTGGAATGTGTCACAGTAACGGTAGCGTTCTGTTGAAGCAGCAGCTGGGCGAGCGGCTTGCCAACCAGCTCGGAGCGGCCGACAACGACGGCAGAAACTCCGCTGAGGTCTATCCCCTCCGCCCTGAGCAAGGCAAGGATCCCTAAGGGGGGGTACAAGGCCTTAGCCCCCCCGGGGCATTCCGGGCCAACAAACCTGCACTCGTCGTGGTGAGTCCATCAACATCCTTCTGCCAGGGAATCCTGTCGATCAATGCTTTCGAATCAAGGTGCTTCGGCAAGGGGAGCTGGAGCAGGATTCCGGAAACTGCGTCATCTTCGGCCAGTTCGTCTATTACGGCCGCGACCTCGTCCTGCCCAGCATCGGCCGAAAGCCTGCGGTGGTGATCCTCTATCCCGGCCTGCCGCGACAGGCGCCGCTTGCTCGTCACGTAGACCTCGGAGGCGGGATCGTCCCCCCCCACCAGGACGGTCGCTAGGCCGACTGTCCTGTGGGTGACGGAGCGGAACTTATCAACGTCGTCCTTCACAAGGTCTCGTATTCGGCCGGCTGCGGCCTTTCCGTCGATAATTTGCGCCATGGTTAGAACACGACCGTGGTGTTCCTGTGCCGCATGACGCGATCCTCGCAGTGCCAGGCTACTGCCCTCGAGAGCACGCTGCGTTCAACGTCCGCCCCCGCGCCTCATAAGTTGCGCGGTGGTGTCGTCATGCGAAACTCGGATAACGTCCTGTTCGATAATTGGTCCCTCGTCGAGGTCTCTTGTGACGTAGTGTGCGGTTGCTCCGATAAGCTTTACACCCCCCCTGTCCTTGGCCTTCTGGTAAGGGCCCGCTCCGATGAAGGCTGGCAGGAACGAATGGTGGATATTGATGATGTCTGCCCCTACCTCGTCGATGAACTCTGCCGAGATTATCTGCATGTAGCGGGCCAAGACCACCAGGTCTACGTTGCCATGAAGCAGTTCCAGGTGACGGCGTTCTGCTTCCTTCTTGTCACCTGACACAGGGACGTAGAAGTAAGGGATGCCGAAGGGGCGCACCTGGTCAGCAAGGTCGGGGTGGTTGGAGATGACCATGACGATGTCCATGGGGATTTCCCCCCTCGCTGATGCCGCCAAAGGAGATCGAGGAGGCAGTGGTCTGTTTTCGATGCGAAAATCGCCACACGCTTGCGCTTTGAGGAATCGGCTAGCTGCCATGTCATGCGGTGCGGGACGGCTAGTTCGGCTTCGATCGCCGCTTCCAAGCTTTCCTGCTTGGCGGTGAATCCGGGCATATGAAAGACAGTGCGCTGGTAAAGGATGCCGTCTTCTATCCCGGTGGTGAACTGGTCCAGCGATACGATATTTGCTCCGTGCCGACTGAGCAGACCGGTGACCTTTGCAACAATGCCGGGCTCGTCAGGACAGCTGATGTTCAGGCGGGCGATGTCTGCTGGTTCGGCCGTGGATCGGTTGCGGTCGGGCAGGATAGCGTTTGACGGCTGCAAGAAAATCACCTCGGGTTTTTCGTTCTTGTGGTAGTTGTGGGCCCGATTGCGGCCCAGATGAGTTTTGCGTACGGAAAAGAGGCTCCGTTTCCAGGGTTAGGCGTGCCTGACGCTCGTGCTTGTTGCTGTCGGCGAAAACGATCCCGCGCGAACTCTGTCGGCTACTAGGTCGATCGCTTCGGCGCTAGCGGGGAGTACGTTTACAAGAGAGAAGAATGGATGTATTTGACCAGGCCAGCGGTGGTGTTCAACCGGTACCCCAGCTTCCCGTAACCGATCTGCATATGCTTCACCTTCGTCGCGAAGGATGTCATGCTCGGCCGTGATGACCAGAGCCGGGGGGCAATTTGGCCAGTGAAAGCGCACGCAGGGGGGCCACTTCGGAGTGCATTCGTTCCGCTTCCGAGGGAACGTAATGGTCCCAGAACCACCGCATTAGCTCAGGGGTTAGGAAGACTTGATTCTCAGCCTCTGTAAATGAGCGGCGCGAGAAGTCTGCGTCAGTTGCCGGGCAGATAAGAATTTGTCCGGCTAGTTCAGGGCCTTCATTTTCTCGGGCCCTGAGGGCGACGACGGCAGCAAGGTTGCCTCCAGCGCTGTCACCGGCCACAAACAGGGGCACCTGGGAGCCAGCTATCCTCTCCAGGTTGTCTGCAGTCCATTGGAGCGCGGTCCAGGCATCCTCCACCGGAGCCGGAAACGGATGCTCGGGTGCTTTGCGGTAATTGACCAGGACGACCACCGCGCCCGATTTCGCTCCCAGTTGCCGCGCGAGCGTGTCATAACCGTCGATGTCTCCCAGGACCCACCCACCGCCGTGAAGGTAGACCAATACTGCTGAAGGCGCGGTGCGAGGGACGTGGACTCTTATCGTGAAGTTGGTGCCCTCCGCGGCCTCAAGAGTTACTTCTTCAGTGTGCTGCATGAGCGGACCCTCACCGTACAAGTCCGTCATACCTGCGGAGGCGGACCTCGCTTCTGTTGGTGACAGCTCCCAAAGTGGTTTTGCATCCGCTCCTGCAGCTACTGCCATTCCGTTGAGGAATCCAAGGGTTGCTGCGTCAAGTGCCATTTCGTTCTCCTTTGAACTAGTTCCTTGCGGATTGGGGGCTGAGGCTGTGCCATGTCCGGTTGTGGTACACGAGCGGTTCGGAAGTTATGTCCGGCCCGGGGACCTGAGCCTGCAGTACCTGAACCGCCATGACCGTCGAGTCTCCGGCACTCATGCGGTTGACAACTCGGCCTCGCAGCCACGTCGGGGGGTGTGGGCGAGGATGGGTTCTCCGGTAGGCAGCCGTGACCAGCTGCTTCTGTCAGCGAAACGGTCAATGCCGCTGGTTGCGAAGACCTTCGCCACCTCCAGTTGCTCGACGCCGAGGAGATGGACCACTACCGTTTCTGCTCTTGCCAGCGCAGGGGGGGCAGCAGAGGAAAAGGCCGAAAGCGAAAACACCAGGAGCGGGGGGGTTGGCCGAGACCGAAATGACCGACGTAGCGGTCAATCCAACCGGGCCATCTCCCGGATCGGCCGTCACGACTGAAACACCAGCTGGATGGTTTCGGAACGCCGACTTGAAGTCATCAGCGGAAAGCATGTCTTTGAAGGCGTCCTCAACCAGCCGCGCTTGGGTCTGAGCCTGGTTCACTTCTGTTCCTCCTTCTCAATCAGCGAGAAGACGACCCACTCACTGTCCTGTGTTAGACCAGAAAGGGCCCTTCCGCAGGCCTGCAGGAGGGCCGGGCCTGCAGTGACATGCTGGGTACCGGCATGCATGTCACGGAAGACGCGCTGCATGTCCCCGGCGCGCAGGGCGGCAGTAGCAGCCCACTTGTACACAGTCATGCAGGCGCTGTGTGCGGACCAAGTGGCGTTGTGCATTGCAAGCCGCGCCAGAGTCTCCTGCTCAGTGGAGAGGGATTCCCCCCCACGATCGAGGTGCCCTCGTTGTCAGCCCACACCTCAAAAATGAACGCGCGGGCTGAGCGAAGCTTGGCCTCTGCTTCGGCAATCTCAGCGAAAAATTGGTCGCTGTCAACGACTGCCCCCCCAGGAAGCCCGGTTTTCTTCTGAGCCAAGACCTGCATTTCATCCAGCATCCGTCGCCCAACACCCAACGCCCAGCCCGCGTGGTTGATGCCAGCCATGTTCGCTAGACCTGTGCGATAGAGTGCGCCACCATAGACCGGGCTCTTTGTGGTGATGATGTAGGTATATTCGTCGGGAACGAAAAGATCCTTCGTGCTGTAGTCGATGCTGCCTGATGCTTTTAGCCCCATGACATCCCAGTTGTCGACAATCGTTGCCTGCTCCTTCGGCAACGTGAAGACTCGCGCTTCACCAGTCTCCTCGACAAGTGCGGCCGTGTGGATATGGCTGGCGTGATTCAGGCCAGAGGCAAAGCTCCACGAGCCGGAAAGCAGGTACCCGCCGTCGACTTTCTTTGCATTGCCCAAGCGGGTGCTTGGCCGGCCATCAAATGGTATCCGCCACTTGCGAACAGCTCGGCTGTGGCCTCCGCGCCTTGGTAGGCCGCTGTTGTACCTGTCGCCATCTGAAGCGCCATCGCCGCCCAGCCAGTAGAGGCATCCGCATAGCTCAACTTTTCGATGACTTCGATGACTTGCCGCGGTGACGCTTCATAACCGCCGAGGATCTGGGGGGGGATGCCGAGCCTGAAAACGCCAGCATCGTGCAAAGACTGTGCTGCAAGGTCGGTGAGACGGCCAAGTGCCTCATTCTCTTTGGCCTGGGCATGAGCATCGGAGTGATTTCATCGATGCGTTCGAGCAAGGCTGGGACCTCATTGCTGATATGCAATTGCCCTGTAGTTTCGGAAATCGTTTGGGACACGATGAGCTCCTTCGGCTGGTTGACGTGGTGTGGACCTCAGCCTGCCAGTCCCTCAATGCGTCGGCGGTAGTTGGCGGATACAGTCAAAGTTTTGTCGCACGAGGACAAAAATCACCGAGCTTCCCAAGATCATGATGGTCCGTTCGTGGACGGCTGCGTACGAACTTCTTTCGTTTTCATGTGTGGCCCGTTATCGTTGAACAACGGCAAAGGAGCCAAGCATGAGTGTCACTTACAGTCCGTGGGGGGGCGTAGTGCGCCTCTAAGCGATATAAACGCGGGCGCCGTCGCCATTGCTTCGCAGTTTTCCACCGTTCACGCACCGGTGCGTGATCGGCTGAAACTGTGGGAAGAGTACAACTCCAAGTCCATGGTGGAACTGCGCTGCCGTTCCCTAGCCGACGCAAGTCTCCTCGCGGCTATGAAGAACGTGACCCTGCCACGACTACGCTTCACCGAGATAAGGGCCAACAACCATATTGTGGAGCGGTCGAACGAGAATATTCGCTCCGCGCCTGCGGACAGGGTCCTATTCTGCTTACTGCTGGAGGGCAGTGGCTTCCAGTACCGCCCTGACGGCATCGTAACGCTTAGTGCTGGCGACGCAATTATCTATGATTCCGATTCGCCTTTCCTGTACGGGGGGGTTACATCCAATATGCGACAAGCGATACTGGAAATTCCCCGAAGCGTCTACGGCGATCGAACGGGAAACTTTGACCCCGTTCAAACACGCGTTCTCCGGCGAGGTCAGGCTCGTTCGACCCGCACGCCAACACCATGATTCGTATCATGAAGGAGTCCTTGGCGACTCCTCCAGCTGAGCCTTGGTCAGTAGAGGAATCGGTTCTCGATCTCCTTGAACTCCTGACTGGTGCGACAGCTGGCACGGCCGGGGCGTATCTACTCACAAGCCGGGAATTCATTAGAACGCGGCTGCACGAAGCAGACCTCTCCGTCCCTCGGATTGCGCGGGCGGTGGGTGTCAGTGAGCGCCATTTGGCCCGGATTTTCGCTGCTGAAGGAAGCAATGTATCGAAGGAGATTCTCCAGGCCAGGCTGGGACGGGCCTCAGACATGCTGGCGGATAAGCGCTTTCGGGATACTTCAATAGGCGCCATAGCCGCTTCCGTTGGCTTTGCCTCCGCTGCGCATTTTTCCCGTGCCTTCAGACAGACCTACGGACGCACCCCCCCGGGAGGCTCGGGAGGGCTGAAACCCCCGCCTGACTTGACTGAAAGTGACATGCCAGTTGCCTGTTTCAGACACCGCGTTGCGAGCATACCGCCGCGTGCCAGACTGAGACGAAGGTCACGGCTAAGGGGGAAACCTGAAGGTAATTAGGGGGGGCGGATGTCCGAGGGAGACAAGCCCAATCTGGCTCCGAACGGACAGTCTCAAACCGTTGGAATTCGGTCACCTTCCAGCCCGGGAATCGCAGCGGGAGATTTTCCCAATGCACAAGGTCACAATTCGAAAAGGAGAATCAAGATGAGCAAAGACGACATCTTGCCCATGCGATCCGTCGGAGCGGTTCCGGCCTACGCCGATATAGCGTCCTACAAGATGGTTTTTGGCGGACTTCACGTATGGGAAGGGGATGGCTGGAAAGAAGAGTCCATGTCTTGGAAGACCAGCTGCTACGTGGCAGCCAATCTGACCGGGCCTCTCGAGATCACATACAGCGGGCCGGACGCCCAAGATTTTCTCTCACGCCTCAGCATCAACAACGTCTACAAATGGCCTATTGGGACATCCAAGCACCTCGTCATGCCCGACAAAAATGGCTTAATCGCAAACCATGGTCTGGCTATTCGCGACTCTGAAGATTCATTCCGCCAGCTAGCTAGTCTGCCATGGGCCGTGTATCAACTGGAAAGCGCAAAAATGGATGTCCAGGTGTCTGTCCGTGACATCTTCATCCTGCAGGTGGCAGGACCAACATCTCTCCAAGTGCTCGAGAAGCTTTTGGGCAGGAGCTTGCGTGACTTGAAGTTCCTTGCCATCCAGCGGATTCAGATTCCTGGCCTCGACGCAGAACTTGACCTCGAAGTGTCCCGGATCGGCATGGTGGGTACCCTCGCCTATGAGATTCGCGGTCCCCCCCTTGAGGCTGGCCCGGAGGTATACGACGCCGTATATCAGGCAGGCAAGGAATTCGGGATCAAGAGGCTTGGATGGCGCACTTATGCGGTCAACCATACCGAGGGAGGATTCCCTCAGCTGAACGGGACTTTCTGTGCATCGGTACTGGCGGATAGCGAATTTATGGGCAGCCCGCTTGGTGCTCTGATGCATGCCAGCCTTACGGGCAGTGTTGACCCCCCCGCGGATCTTCGGGCACGACTCAGGACACCGCAAGAAGTCAACTGGGCATGGATGACAAAGTTCGACCACGATTTCATCGGCCGCGATGCCATTGAAGCGGAAGCAGAGAATCCCCCCCGCCGGAAAACAGTCATCCTGCGTTGGAATCGCGAGGACATCCTGGACATCTTCGCCTCCCACTTCGAACCGGGCGAGGAATACAAGTATCTGGAATTCCCTGTTGCGCCTCAAATGATGTCCGGTGGGCATGCCGATTTGGTAACCAAGGATGGCAAAGAGGTGGGCGTCGCCTCGGCCGCAATTTACAGCTACTACTACCGTGAGATGCTTTCGCAGTGCGCAATCGATATCGATCTGGCAGAAATCGGCAACGAAGTCATCCTTCATTGGGGGGGGACTACGGTCACAGGATTAAGCAGGTGCGCGCCACCGTCGAGCGCTTCCCGTATCTCGACCTCCCCCCCGTAACAAGGACTACGACCTGAGTTCGGTGCCGTCGGCAGTTACCGCCACTGTCTCAATTTAGGAACTATTCTCCGAGGACCTGCCCCTGCAGCTACGAGCTAGGAAACGCCAAGCTGGTTTGAGCAAAAGTGACGGTACGGGTTGCGGCCGGATCCCGAAGACATCGGGAATTCCAACCGCAACCCGTACCTGTTTCCTTCAGTGTTCCGCACCTCCGGCGCAGCGATCGCCTTAGGGCTTTCGTCCGCGCGAATCCTGCACAGCGTTTCCGGTGAGAGGACAGGTTAGCCGGCTCCGCTATGCCGCGGACACAAATGCGCTCAGGCAGCGATGGTCCCGCTGATCGTGTGTCGATTCACCGCTGCTGAAGACACCACGAACGTCATGAAAGGGAATTATTATGGGTACCAACAGCAGCTATCAGGACACTTATGACCGCAGCCTGGCCCAGCCCGAACAATTCTGGTTGGAGGCCTCCAGCGCAATCTCGTGGTCCATCACGCCAAGTCGTGCACTTGATTCCAGCCATGCCCCCCCGCTGTACGGCTGGTTCCCGGAAGGAGCACTAAATACCTGTTACAACGCCCTGGACCGTCACGTACTCGCCGGACGCGGGGAGCAAGACGCTTTAGTCTATGACTCGGCGATGCTAGGCATTCAACGGCGCTACAGTTACGCCGAACTCACCGATCTTGTGAGTAGATTCGCGGGTGTCCTGCGGGGGGGCTGTGGCGTGGGTAAGGGGGGACAGGGTGCTGATCTATATGCCATGATTCCTGAGGCTGTAGTTGCCATGCTGGCGACTGCCCGGCTTGGCGCCGTGCACTCGGTGGTGTTTGGCGGATTCGCACCGAAGGAGCTCGCGGCTCGCATAAAGGACGCCGCGCCGGTCGCTGTGGTCACCGCCTCCGGCGGCATCGAACCTTCACGCCGGATAGAGTACTTGCCCGCGGTTGCGGAGGCCCTCGAGCTTGCCGGAGCCACTGACATAGCCGTCCTTGTGAAAGCCCGCGAAGGTTTTACTTCATCAATTTCTGAGCAGGCGGGCTGGCTGGACTGGGATACCGAGATGACGTTGGCTGTGCCCGCCGCGCCTCTCAGCGTTAAGGCGACGGACCCCCCCTGTACATCCTTTACACTTCCGGGACAACCGGCGCGCCCAAGGGTGTTGTGCGCGACAACGGGGGGGCCACGCTGTGGCACTTGCCTGGACTATGGAGAACGTTTACGGCGTCCGCCCCGGGGGGGACGTCATGTGGGCAGCGTCCGACGTCGGATGGGTGGTAGGGCACTCGTACATGGTGTACGGACCCCTACTAGCCGGGGCCACTTCCATCATCTACGAGGGAAAACCGGTAGGGACCCCCCCAGATGCCGGAGCCTTCTGGCGGGTTGTGAGGGATCACAAGGTCAATGTTCTCTTCACTGCGCCCACTGTGCTTCGGGCGATACGGAAGGCCGATCCTGACGCAACCCTCTTGGCCGGCTATGACCTATCAAGCTTCGTACGCTCTTCGCGGCGGGCGAGCGACTTGATACCGATACGTATCACTGGGTCTCAAAGGTTCTGGGTGTCCCGGTCGTGGACCACTGGTGGCAGACCGAGACCGGCTGGGCCATCTGTGCCAACCCACGGGGTTCATACAGTCTCGCCATCAAGGCTGGTTCGCCGAGTGTACCGCTGCCGGGATACAGGCTGAACATCGTGGACGGAAACGGCTCGAACGTCCCACGCGGGACGGAGGGCAACATCGTGCTCGGCCTACCCCCCCTCCCGCCGGGAACCCTTACTACGCTGTGGAAAAATGACGAAGGTTTTGTTTCGTCCTACCTGAAGATGTTCGAGGGTTACTACGCCACTGGAGACTTTGGCTTCCTGGACCAGGATGGCTACCTGTTCGTAATGGGTCGTACAGACGATGTCATCAACGTCGCCGGTCACCGGCTCTCCACAGGTGCTATGGAACAGGTGATCGGACAACATCCCGCAGTTGCGGAGTGTGCCGTGATTGGCATTTTGGATCCCCTCAAGGGGGGGCAGCGTCCCAGCAGCTATGTGGTCCTCAAATCGGGGGGGTTCGACGTTCATGAGGAAATTCTCATCCAGGAGCTGGTCGACATGGTCAGGCGCGACATTGGACCTGTTGCGGATTTCAAGCAGGTCACTGTGTTGGAGGCCTTGCCCAAGACACGTTCGGGAAAGATCTTGCGCAAAACGATGCGCCAGATCGCCGACGGCGAGGCTTTTGTAGTGCCCTCTACTATCGATGACGCTGGCGTGATCGACGAGTTCATGAGGATCGTTCATCCAGGCCGTTGAAGAAGGGTTTACCCGTTAGCAACCCTTAGGGCCGGTGATGAAGCCGACCACGGGTTTACCGCAATATCCCAATCACTTCTTGAAGAGGTGTTTATGTATCGCTGGCAACATCGTCGTGCCAGCGCTTGAGGCTACTGCCCAGTCCTGTAGCACTGGCCTCTGAAGGTGATAGGTCGCATCCGCGGCCTCTTATAAGAATGGAAGAACACATGAAGGCCCAACGTCTTGAATCATCTGGTACGCCTCTGGTACTGAAGGAGATCGCCACTCCTATTCCAGGGCCGGGTGAAGTCTTGGTTCGAATCGCCGCCGCCGGCGTCTGCCACTCGGATTTACACCTCCGCGATGGTCACTTCCCTCCCTTTCGCATCCCTCTTACGCTCGGACACGAGAACGCAGGATGGGTGACGGAACTTGGGGAGGGCGTTCAAGGAATCAAGGTTGGTGAGCCCGTTGTCGTGTATGGCGGCTGGGGGGGCTGTGGGCTGTGCACGTACTGTCAGGGCGGTGCCGAGCAACTCTGTGACAAAGCCCGCTGGAGTGGGTTGGGGCCGGATGGCGGTTTCGCCGAATACATGCTCGTACCAAGCGCTCGCCATCTGATTCCGGCCGGCGACCTCGATCTGGGGGGGAAGCGGCCGCCCTCACCGACGCCGGCGTGACTCCCTATCGCGCAGTCAAGAAGGCGGTCTCCCGCCTCATCCCAGGATCTACGGCCTTGATAATCGGGTTTGGAGGGCTCGGCCAGTACGGCCTGCAGTACCTCAAACTCTTGACTAGTGCCAGGGTGATCGTTGTGGAGTCATCGGCCTCCAAGAGAGAACTCGCAAAAAGCCTTGGTGCGGACGTGGTGCTCGATGGCACTCGGAGCATCTCTTGGAGGAGGTCAGAGCAGCAGCCTCGGACAGCATCAGTGCAGCCTTGGACTTCGTGGGCATCGACGCCACTTTGCAGCTAGCTGCGTCGGCCTTGGCCCGCCAAGGACTGCTTGTCGTTGTCGGCTCGGTGGAGGCGTTCTCCCCTATTCGATGCTGAATGTCTCATCGGAAGTCGAAATTACCGGCAGTGACTGGGGGGGTAGCCGTAATGATCTCGCCGAAGTCGTTGCTTTGGCGCAAGGTGGCGCACTTGCCACTTCTGTACGGCGATTCAATCTCAGCCAAGCCAACGAGGTTCTCGATATGCTCGGTCGCGGGGAAATCGAGGGAAGAGCGATCCTGATTCCCTAAACCCGCCCCCCCAAAACCTCGCGGGGCTCCCAGAAGCCAGTGGAACCCTCTCACTACTACTTAGCTGGTGTTCGGCTTGGCCAAAGGAGTTGCTGCCCGAACAGCTGCTCCCCACCTACGTCCGAGACGCTGATTTGCACACATGAATATCTTCCATTTACGGACAGTTGTCCGCTGGGCGGACACCGCCGGTGTGCGGAACCGAAAGGAATTACCGTGATCAGTCCAACGCCGTCAACGGCTCAGCCCCTATCCGCTCGCCCACTCGATGGGATCGTCATCGCTGACTTCTCCCGCGTGCTGGCCGGGCCGTATGCCACCATGCTGCTGGCCGATATGGGTGCGGAAGTCATCAAAGTCGAAAGCCCCAGCGGAGACGATACGCGATCTTGGGTCCCCCCCGGTCCGGCCCGACGGAGTTTCGACGTACTACTCCGGAATCAACCGGAATAAGAAATCTGTTGTCCTGGATCTTAGAAACGCTGGTGACCTCGCTGCGGCAAGGGAGCTGGCGGCGCGGGCCGACGTGGTCATCGAAAACTTTAAGCCCGGCGGGCTAAGGAAGTTTGGTCTGGACTACGCGTCGGTCAAAGAATTTAACGAATCCGTCATCTACTGCTCGATCAGCGGGTTCGGCACGGCGGGAGGTGCCTCCCTTCCAGGGTACGACCTGATCGTGCAAGCAATGTCCGGTTTGATGAGCCTGACCGGAGACTCCAAGGGGGGGAACCGTACCGGGCCGGCATCAGCGTCTTCGATGTCATGGCCGGACTGCATTCGACAATCGGCATCCTCGCTGCCCTGCGCCATCGTGACCGCACCGGCGAAGGCCAGAATATTGAAACCAGCCTGATGGCCTCGGCCATGAGCGGTCTGGTGAATCAAACCTCAGCCTATGTCGCCGGAGGGGTGACACCCTTCAGGATGGGTAACGCCCACCCAAGTCTCTTCCCCCCTACGAGGCCTTACCGACCAAGGATGACGACCTCATCATCACTGCGGGGGGGAACAATACACAATTCCGCAAACTCTGCGCAGTGCTGGACGTACCCCACCTCGCCGACGACGAGAGGTTCGCCGATAATGCAAGCCGCACCCTGCGCCGCGAAGAACTCCGTCCCCCTGCTGGTGGAACGGCTGAAGACCCGGACCGCCGAAGAATGGTTCGGGAAGCTGAACGAAGCCGGCGTGCCCAACGGACCCATCAACACAATCAAGCAGGGCGTTGAATACGCTCAGAAACTCGGCCTGAAGCCCGTCGTCCAGGTCGGCACCGGAGCCAAAGCCGTCCCGGGCGTGCGCAACCCGATCACGTTCTCCGCTACCCCGGCACGGTACGACCTGGCACCTCCGGAACTCGGTGAACACACCGACGAGATCCGTGCCTGGCTTGCCATCGCCACCATCCCGACATCCTCAACCCCCCCCGGAGAACGATGAACCCCGCGACTGAGCAGGAAGAGCTGCAGTTCCCGACATCTCTAGCACGTCCACCGCCACCGAAATCCGCCTCCTGGGCCAGGACCTCGCCACGGATCTGATGGGAAAAGTCAGCTTCGGTGAACTGGCCTTCTGGCTCGTTGCCATGCGCCGCCCCCCCACAGCCAGCGAACTGCGCGTCTTTGAATCCGTGCTGGTCGCACTGGCCGATCATGGCTTCACCCCCCCACGGCCATCGCCGCCCGGCTCACCTACCTCAGCGCCCCCCCTGACTCCCTGCAAGGAGCCATGGCCGCGGGACTGCTCGGCGGAGGATCGCGATTCCTGGGAGTGACCGAAGACTGCGGCCAATTCCTCGCCGCCACCCTTGGCGCTCACGAAGGGCCCACCCCCCCGGAAACCGACGTCGAATACGATGAGATCGCGCTGGCCGCCATCACCGCCCAACGTGCAACAGGTAAATTCGTACCCGGTCTGGGACATCCAAACCACAAGGACGGCGACCCACGTACCCCGGCGCTGATCGGCATCGCCGAGGAGGAAGGGCTGCGCGGGCCGCACCTTCGCCTCTTCGAAGCTATCGGCCGGATGAGCGAAAATGCGTTGGGCCGCAGACTCCCGCTCAACGGCGCTGGCGTCTGCGGCGCAGCCCTCGCCGACCTTGGACTCCCGACCGACCTGCTCCGCGGATTCGCCTGCTG
>BBFS01000036.1 GCA_001313365.1 Paenarthrobacter nitroguajacolicus JCM 14115 | reverse complement strand
ACCGCTCGCCCGACCCGCTCGGCTGCCGGACCCACGCTGTGGCCAACCCGCGCATCAAGGCACAGCGGCGTTCCTCCTCGCCGCGGTCATTGCCGTCCTGGTAATCCTGGGCGCCACGCTGGTACGTCCGCCGCCGCCTTCACATCGATCACGTCCACGTCCGGGAACGGTTGGGCGGCCTCCCCGGATTGGAACCCGCCCACCGTAGCGCTCGCGGACCCCCCCGGCGACTCGGTCAAGGACACCGTTACCATCTCGGCATCAGCGCAGGACGCCGAGTCCGGCATCCGGAGCATCGACGTCGAGTACCTCCGCGACGGTACAACCACGTGGACCACCATCTGTTCAGCCGCCACTGCCGCAGTCACCTGCCACTGGAACACCAAATCAGTGCCCGACGGCGGCTATAGTCTCCGCGCCAGGGCTGCGGATAACGCCGGGCTCACCTCTGTCAGCGCCCTCCGTGCCACAACTGTTGCCAACAACCTGCTGGTGGTCCTGGCTAGCCCGGCCGAAGCTGTTCGCGGCAACGTTCCTCTGTCCACCAGCCTGCTCGGCGCCGCCCACCCGCTTTACAGCGTCCGGGTTGAGTACTCCTTGGCAGGGGGGGCCAACAAGTGGAGCATTCTGTGCCTTGATGTCACGGCTCCGTATAACTGCACGTGGAACACAGCCTTCACCGCGAATGAAACCTACGATCTCCGGGCGGTTGCTGTCGCGGGTCTGACCTCCACTTATTCGGCGGTGGTCACGGACATCACCGTGGATAACGTGCTCCCGCGGTGACCATGACGGACCCGGGGGGGACGCCACTCAGCGGCGTGCGTACTTTGGCCGCCACGTCCACGGATGCTCATTCCGGGGGGGTTGCCCAAGTCAGCTTTCAGTACGCCCGCACCGGGACAAACACCTGGACCACCGTGTGCGCGCTAACGGAGAGCCCCCTACGCTTGCCGCTTCGATACCACTACCGTGGCCGACGGCGGCTACTCCTTCAGGGCCATCAGTGTGGATGCCTCGGGAAACAGTGCTACCTCCGCGGCCTGAGTAGAACTGTTGACAACACGGTGGCATCGGTCTCCTTGGAGGATCCCGGCGCTTACCTAACGGGCGCCGTGCCTCTGACCGCCGCAGCGAACTCGACTGCCGGCGTCGCTTCTATTCGGATCCAAGTCGCACCCGCCGGGACAACAAGCTGGAGCACGCTCTGCACCATTGCTGCTGCCCCCCTACGGCTGCAGTTGGAACACCGCCGGTTACACCGACGGAATCTACGACCTCCGGGCGGTACTCACCGACCGCAACGGGAAGGAAGCCATCTCCGCAACGGTGGCGGCAAGGAGGGTGGACAACAGCCCGCTCCGTGCTGCGACATACGAACCACCAACGGTGGAGCCATTCCGGGAAGGCTCGAACCTGGCGACTCGATGAGCTTCGTCTATAGCCAGCAGGTCAACTTGGCAACTGTCAGTCCGGGCTGGGCGGGGGGGCGCCCCTTCCTGTGACAGTTCGATTGCGGGACGGCAACCTGCTGGGCCTGGGTAATGGGCAGGATGTAGTCGACGTGCAACGGACCGGGAGCAGCGTCAACCTCGGATCAGTCAACCTGAAGCAGAACTACGCAAAGAATCGTAAGTCCGCGGTGTTCAACGCCACCATGACGGCTGCAACCGAAACAGTGGGCGGAATTCCCCCCCGCACAGTAGTCACAGTGCTCCTGGGAAGCGTGGCGAGCGGTGGCGCCGGTGTTAGGACTTCAGGCGCGGCCGCAAACTTGGCCTGGACGCGACGTCGGCCGTCAGTTCTCCTGCGGGAGTCGCCTGCTCGCTGGCGCCGCTGACCGAAGCGGGGGGGACGTTGGACAGGGATTTCTGACACCGATCTGGGAAATCTTTTGCCCTATGTAACCCTGGCCGCCCAGCCGGAAACTATACAAGTATCCTGCAGTTCAGGGCTCTAATTATCAGGGGGGGAACAATCGTGCTTTCAGAGCGCGAATTGGCGTTCATCGCCATTCACAAAGACAGCTACCCATCCGTTTTCAAGTTCGTCTGCCGACGCGTTGAATCCGCGGAGGTAGCTGAAGAGATCGCGGCCGACGTGTTCCGGGTCGTATGGCAAAAATGGACCGACGATTCCCGCCCGGACCTCCCGTACCTCTTGACGGTTGCACGGAATCTCGTGGGAAATGCGTACAGGAGCCGTGACAGGCGCCTGGCGCTACAGGAAAAGCTGCGGACGACGGCGGTCCAACGGTTTGGTGACGACTCCGAGAACGTTGCTGTCCAGGATGCGATGGAACGCCTGCGCGAGAAGGACCGCGACATTTTGCAGATGGCGTACTGGGACGGTTTGGGGGAGCGCCGATATAGCGAAGGTGCTGCAGTGCAGCGAATCGGCGGCTAAAGTCCGCCTTCACCGGGCACGGACAGCCTTCAGAAAACAACTGCCTGCAGGGGCCGAATCGACTACACAGAAGATGGGGGGTCTGAAGACAATGGATCCGATCAAGAACCAGATATCAGCGATTGACCCGCTCACTATCGATCCAGTGGCGGAACCCAACGGCGAAGAAGCGCTCCACAAAATTCTGTCGGGCACCACGGTGTTCAGCGACAGCCGCCCGATCGCCTCAGTGACGTCCCTGGAACAGCGCAGGCGACGCAAAGCCAGATTGCCGGGGGGACTGTTGCTCGGCGCTGCTGCCGTTACAGCGGGTGTGCTTGTGGCCGCCAACTTTGGCTCGATTAACACCGCGCCAGCGCCTGCCGTCACGGTTACGTCCACAGAAGCGACACCGACACCCAGCGTTTCGGTAACCCCAACGCCCACTCCCACGCCCTCAGTTACTCCGACCGCAACGCCCACCGCCACACCTACACCGACGCCCACCCAAGTGCCCGCACCCACCACACCTCCAGCTGACGCCTCGGCGCCAGTGGTGCCACCCGTGCAGGCGCCGACCACCCAGACCTACACTTTCCCGGACGGGCATTTGTCCTTCAACTATCCGGTCGGCTGGAGTATCCGGGCGGAACAGGGACCATTCGATCCGCCCGGGACTGCGGAAGCCTCGCGCATTGTGACTGTCTTCGATGGCGCTGGGGGCAGAGGTAGCCCGCCTGTTCAATGGAAACTACGCGGATGGGACGGGCGGCTGGGTGAAGAGAACCATTTATGACCGCGCCCTAGTACCTGGTGTTGTGTCGTCAACTTCGCCCAACGACCCCCGTGCAGTTCGGGTTCTTTGCCCACCAGGCGGCCGTCATGACGCACCCGGGAGAGGAAGCTCCGGCCACGCCGCTGGACGAGACACCCACCTACATCATGGACGTTCGCCTGGGCTCCGAGATGCAAGCCGGTGAAACAGGTTCTGGCATCAATCAGATCCGCGTACCTAACGGCATTATGAGTGCTTACGCGGTTTTCGATCCCGCCAAGCAGCCCGCCTTCGCCACCCCGGAAGCGGCCAAGGCCTGGATGAATACCACGCAGTACGCGCAGCTGAAGGCCATGTTCCTGAGCCTGAATTACAAATAACCCCATCTGGGTAGCAGTTGAGGCCGTTCTGACAGCTCAAAACGGCCTCAACTGCTACCTACTTGGGTTAGCGGACGGTGACCAGATGGCTGGCGGGGTCGTACCGGAAGGTGACCGGGCCGCCGTCGTGCTTCAACGCGATGTTGCTGCCGTTCGGGGCTCCGGCCAGGCCGTAGTTCTCGGCCCATGAGCCGTTGATGGCGGCCTTGAACTCGTAACTTCCTGCGGCGAGATCGGGCACAGTGAGCTTCCAGAGTCCATCAGCGGCATCCAATGCCAGCTGGGCCTGAGCGCAGTCCGGCATCCAATCACCCGCGCAGCCGAGCTCGGAGTTCAGGCTTCCCGGCACGGAGACCGCCGCTGGCTGCTGGCCCGGAACCGCTGCGCTGATCACGTTGGTGGCGTGGTCGTACAGGAACGTGACAGCGCCGCCAGCGTGCTGGAACACTACGTTGGGTCCGTCCAACTCGCCACCCGCACCGTAGTTTTCGTCCCAGGTGCCGTTAAGCGCAGCCTTGAACTCGTAGCTGCCCGCCGGCAGGTTGGGGACGTTCAGTTGCCACAACCGATGCGTCGGCTCGTAGCTCATGAGCGCTTGCTCGCAGCCCGGCTGCCAGTCCTCGGTGCAACCCAGTTCGGTGTTGAGGCTGCCAGCGACGGTGACAGTTTCGGGTTGGGTTGGTTCTCCCACGACGCCGCTCTTCGGCTCGCTCGTCGACGTCTGCCCGCGGTTGTCCAACACCACTGCGCGATACTCCACTGAGGACCCCGCCTCCACGGACGATACGTCGTGGAACACCTGGTAGGGCGCGTTGTCGTCGGTGCCGATCGGAGCCCACTCGCCACCGGCAGTACGCGCCTGGAAGGTGACCTCGTAGAACGAGTTACCGTCGACGTCGGCCGTCACCTTCAGGCGAGTAGCGTCACCAGCCGCGGTGACCGGTTTCTTGAGCACGACGCCGGGTGCTGCCTTGGACTTGGCAAGTCGCCCCGCTGCTTCGTAAACCACAGCCGAAAGCGGCGGGACGGTGACGGCCAGGTTTGCCTGGGAGTCGGTCTTGGCGTTCTTCGCGGCGTCACCGTAGATCAGCTTGAACGGCTGCTTGGCTTCATACGTGGGGGGGATCGCCGCGGTCTGGGCGGTCTCGCTGTTGTTTACGGCAACGATGTACTCGCGCTGATCCTTGGCGTCGATGCGGGAGAAGGCGTAGATCCCTGCACCATCCGCTGCATAGCGGTTCTGCTGGGCACCCCTACGGAGCGTTGGATGCTCAGCCGTGAGGGCCGCGAGTTCGCTGATCTTTTTGTACAGCGGGTGCTGGGTATCGAAGTTGTCCGTGGCGTGGGTGGAGCTGGTGCCCAAGAGATCGTCATCCAGGTATTCCTGGACCTTGCTCGCGAACATCGTCTGCCGTGAATCCTGGTCCCCCCCGCCGGCACCGGTGAAGCCCTGCTCGTCGCCGTAATAGATCACGGGGTTGCCGCGCGAGAAGTACATCAACTCATGGGCGAGCTCGTCGCGTTCCACCAGTTCGCCCTCGGTTGCTCCCACGTTGTCCTGGGCAATGAAGGTGCCGATGCGGCCCATGTCATGGTTGCCCAGGAAAGTAGGCAGTTGGTAGACGTTGGAGTCGGCATCCGTGTACCAGTCATCCCCCCCATTGAAGAAGTCCGCCAGGCCGGTTGCCTTGCTGCTCTGGGACGCGAAGCTCCGGGCCGCTCCTTGGAAGCCGAAGTCCAGCACCGCCTGCATCTGGTTCTTGGTGGTGAACTTGGACGTGATGCTCTTGGAGGTGTCGAAGACCTCGCCGAACATGAAGAACTCGTCCTTGCCTTGTTCCTTGGCATAGCTGAGAACCTGGGGTCCGAACTGCTGCCAGAATTCGTCGTTGACGTGCTTCATGGTGTCGATGCGGAAGCCGTCGATCCCGAAGTCGCGGATCCACGTTTTATAGACGTCCATCATCCCGTTCACCACCTTCGGGTTCTCGGTGAACAGGTCGTCCAGCCCAAAGAAGTCGCCGTAGAGGGAGTCCTCACCGGCAAAGTTCGTGTTGCCGCGGTTGTGATAGAGCGTGGGGTCGTTCAGCCAGGACGGAACCTTGACGTCCTTCTCTGCCTCGGGGACCACTGGCGTGTAGGGGAAGGACGTCGCCGGATCCAATGTGGGGAAGTCCTGCGTCCCGGCATAGTCGCGGTCATTGAAGACCTCCCCCCCGGCAGCGGTCAGATAGGGTTCCGCTTCCTTGGAAATGTAGGGAGCCGAGGCGGTCTCCTGATACTGGATCACGTCCGCGGTGTGGTTGGTGATGATGTCGAAGTACACCTTCATGCCACGGGGCGTGTGCGGCATCGATGAGGGTCTTCAACTCGGCGTTGGTGCCCAAGTGGGGGGGTCGATCTGGGTGAAGTCCGTGACCCAGTACCCGTGGTAGCCGGCCGAACTGTTCGCAGGGTGCCGTCACCCTGGACCGCCTTGTTCTTGAAGCTCGGTGTGAGCCAGAGGGAATTGGTGCCCAGCCCTTGAATGTAGTCCAGCTGGTCCTGGAGGCCCTTCAAGTCGCCGCCGTTGAAGAAGCCCTTGCGGGTGGGGGGGTCAAAGCCGGACACCATCGGATCGGTACCCAGCCCGCCGTCGTCGTTGGTCTTGGTGCCGTTGTTGAAGCGGTCGGCCATGACGAAGTAGAAGTTCTGGTCGCTGACACCGCCTCGGATTGAGTGCTGGGCGGCCGGATCGGGTGTGCTGGCTGGTGCGGCACCTGCGGGGGGGAGGACGGCCGAGGCGGTGAGTGCCGCCGTCGTCAGCACAATTGCTGCGATTCGGCCGAGTGGTGGGCGCTGGGGGCAGAGGTGGTGTCTATTGCTGCGAGATAACAAGTGATGGAACCTTCCGCTAAGCGACAGTGCTGTGGGACAAGGATGCTGTGTGGCACGTCACAACTGTAAGCGCTTCCGCGCTCTCATGCCATAGATAGCAGGCATTTCAGAATATGACAGACTGCTTGGATTTCGATTGTTGGAAGCGCTTGCACCGTTCCTAGCTGAAATTGCGCGGAATTTTGACTGTGCCTCTGCATGGTGCTGGCAGGAAACGTTATGCACTTGCCCATAACCAAGCTCGCGTGACTTGCATAGGGTTGAAGAGATCTGCTTCACAAAACGCCCCCCCGATCTACCTCCAAGGATGAGTTTCAACGATGAAGAGCATCGCCCTCCTGCGCGAACGAGCCACCCGCGTCATGCCTACCGGATCCCACTGCCCGGCGTCAGGCCTGTGGAGCCCGGAATCCGATCCCGATGCCGTTCAGGTTTTCGCGGAAGGCCACATCCTGCCGGCGCACAATGGCGTACCCACTGTGTGGCGCCGCCGCACTGCCGCTGAAGTGTCGGCATGACCAGCACCATCCTGAACAGGCCCGCCGATTACCGCCACGTACCGGCGGCAGAGTGGACTGAACTCAGCTCCGGCGATCCCGTGTGGATCTACGACGTGGCGTGGGGTGCCGGGACCGGCCGCGTGGACGATGTTTCCAAGCACCAGGAATTGCTCTGGGTCATCCTTGAACCGACCGGTCGCAGGCTCATCTGCGGAACGGACGACGTCGAGGTCTGGACCGTCTAAAAAGACTCGCCGAGGTGGCATCTAATACCAATGTCTGAGCGGATCATACGTATTAAATGCCATCTCGGCGGTAGTTAAACGGCGGGAATCAGCACGCTCGGAGAGCCCGTCTCCACCCGACTCACAACGCCGTCCGGCAGGCCGGTTTCACGGTCCAGTTTGAAGCTCACGACGTCGTCCGAGCCTTCGTTGGCGACGTACAGCCAGCCTTCGCGGACCAGGTGGTGGCGCGGCCACTCGCCGCCGCACGGCACATCGGCGACGGGCTCCAGCTCAGCCCCGCCGTGGGTCACCTTCAAAACACAAATACGGTTGGATCCCCCCGCACGCCAACGTAAGCGAAGCGGCCGTCGGGCGAGAGCGCAATCTCCGCACCGGCGTCGCCCTCTTTTGCCCCGGTGGCACTCGCCGGAACCATGGTTGTGAGCTCGTAAGTGCCGTCCGGTTCCATCCGAAGAGCGGCTACTTCCACGGAATATTCGGTGTCCACGAACACAGTTCCGCTGTGATGGCGGGCCATGTGCCGGGGCCCTGAGCCCGCCGGCAGGATCACCTGATGATCCTGCTGCAATCTTCCGCCGGGCGAGTACCGCCACACCCTGACCAGATCATGCCCCCCCAAGTCTGTGGTCATGACACGGCCGTCCGGGAGCATCAGGCTTGAATGCGCCCGACTCGGGCGCGGCTCGTCCGGCGACGTTGCAGTGTGGGGATCGACGGCGGCTGCCGCACTCGTGCGCGAGGTGATGGCGCCGTCGTCGTCCAGTTCGTACAGGATGACCTGGCCGTCACCCCAACAGGTGGCCACAATGAAGCGTCCCTGCGGATCGGCGGCTACGTGGCAGGTCGCTTCGCCTGCGGGCCAGGAATCGCCGAAGGCTCCAGCCCAGCATCCCCCGTCCGGCGATACGCGCGTACGGTCTTGCCTTCCTCGGCTACGGCGTAGACCACCGGGAGTGACGGGTGCAGTGCAAGGAACGATGGTGAGTTGGCGGCAGTCGCCAAACCAAGGGACGTCAGCTGACCGTCATCATCGGCCGAAATTGCGACGATGCCCTCGCCGTTGCCGTTCCTGTCGGCTGTGTACGAACCAACAGATCAGTGCCTTTTTGGTCCCCCCCATGCTCAGTGCCCCCTGTACGTCTGAGTCCACACCGGCGTCCGGTCCGGCGTCGAGGGTTTGCAGCTTGGTGAGGTCGTCGTGATCCAGCTCGAAGTCAAAAATGTCCAGGTTCTCCTTCATGCGCTGCGGATTCGCGGTTTTGGGTATGGCCACCAAGCCCTGCTGGATGTGCCAGCGGAGGACCACCTGGCCCGGCGTCTTGCCGTACTTATTGCCGATGCCGGCCAACACTGGCGCGTTCAAGAGGTCGCTGCCGGCACCCAGCGGGCTGTACGACTCGGTGATGATGCCATTCGCTTCGTTGAAAGCCCGGGCGGCGGGCCGCGGGATGGAGGGGGGGCTGACCTGGATCTGGTTGACCGCAGGAACAATATCAGTCTCCCTGAACAGCTGGTCCAGGTGGGAGGGCTTGAAGTTGGAAACACCAATGGACCGTGCTTTGCCGGAGGCCTGCAGTTCCTCGAAGGTCTTCCACGTGGACACGAACTCACCGCGGCGGGGGGGAGCGGCCAGTGGATCAAAAGGAGATCGACATACTCCAGCCCCCAAGCGCTCCAACGAGCCGTCCAGCCCTGCCACGGCTTTGCCGGAGCCTTGGAATTCCCCCGTCCAATTTGGTGGTGATGAAGAGTTCTTCGCGATTCACCCCGCAGGCCCGGATGCCGTTGCCCACGCCCTTCTCGTTGCCATACTTCTTCGCCGTGTCCACGTGCCGGTAGCCGTGAGATACCGCCTCCACCACGGCATCGGCAACCTGGACATCATTCAACGGCCACGTGCCGAGCCCCAGTTGCGGGATCTTGTGGCCGTCGTTGAGTTCAATGAGCGGGGCAATTGTCATGCGCGTGATCTCCTTTGGGTCTGTTGCTGTTCTACGCTTGCCGCTTGCTGCTTGGCAACAGCTACCGCCGCGACCATTCATGGAGCCGATCACTCAACTCCATAAAATCCTCGCTCACTATCTGCAGCTCAGGGTGGGCGTCGTGCCACGCGACGATCTCCCTGGCGCCGGCCGCGAACGGAATCGTGGCCCTGTAATCAGGGACGAGTGCCTTGATTTTAGAGCTGTCGAACACCACGGAGTGCGAGCGGTCGCCCAACAGATTGGGGGGGCCGAGCTCGGAACTGTGGGCTGCGATGGTGTCCGAAGAAACGTGGAACAGTTCCGGTTCCTCCACCCCCGGCCGCACGCGCAAACAAGCGGTAGATCTGGTTCCACGGCAGGAACTCGTCCGAGGTAATCGTGTAGCTCTCACCCACGGCTTGAGGCCGGCCCAGAAGACCGACGAACGCTTTGGCGAAGTCCCGGCTGTGGGTCAACGTCCAGAGTGACGTTCCATCGCCGTGCACCATGATCGGCATTCCGGCCCGCATCCGGTGGATGTCGGTCCAGCCGCCCACCATGGCGATCTTGGTCCGGTCGTAAGTGTGGGATGGTCGCACTACGGTCAGCGGGAAATCCTGCTCACGGTAGGCCTCGAACAGCAGCTCCTCGCAAGCGATCTTGTCCCGCGAGTACTGCCAGAACGGGTTCTTCAGCGGCGTCGATTCCAGAATCGGCAGCGTAGTGGGTGGCTTCTGGTAAGCCGAAGCGGAACTGATGAAAACGTACTGTCCGGTCCGCCCACGGAACAGTTCCAACCCGGCCCGCGCCTGATCCGGTGTGTACGAGATGAAGTCCGCGACGCGTCGAACTCTCTTCCTTGAAGTACCTCGCGCACGGCGGCGGCGTCCCGGACGTCCGCATGGAGTACTTCCGCGCCTTCCGGCACCGGCCTGCCGGCCGACCTTCCCCCTGTTGAGGATGGTCAGCCGGTGGCCCAATGCGACGGCGCGTTCAGCCGCCGCCGCACTGATAACCCCGGTCCCGCCGATGAACAGGAAGTTCCGAGGCGAGACGGTGTCCGCCGCCGGCCCGAGGGCGTCGGGGAGAGAACTGCTCACCAGGCGTAGTCCTCGGGGGCAGTGCGGTGACCCGGGAAGATGTCGTCGAGTCGCTTGAGGCGTCCTCGTTCAGGGTGACGTCCAGGGCGCGGATAGCGGCATCGAGCTGTTCCTGGGTTCGGGGCCCACGATCGGGGGGGCTGTCACCGCAGGCTGGTGAAGCAGCCACGCCAGCGCTACATCTCCGGGGGGGGCGTGGCCCAACTCATCCGCAAAATCCTCGTACTGGCGGATCTGTTCCTCATGCTTCTTGAGGGTCTCAAGCGCCCGGCCCTCGGCACGGCGAACACCCTGCTCTTCCTTCTTCAGCACACCACCAAGGAGCCCACCCTGCAGCGGGGGGGACCAGGGGGGGATCAGGCCCAGGCCGTATTGCTGCGCGGCCGGAATGACTTCAAGCTCAACTTCGCGCCTGAACAGGTTGTAGATGGACTGCTCGCTGACCAGGCCCGTGTAGTTCCTCTTCCGGGCGGCTTCCTGGGCTTGGGCGATGTGCCAACCCGCAAAGTTGCTGCTGCCCGAGTACAGGATCTTGCCCTGCTGGACAGCTACCTCGATAGCCTGCCAGATCTCGTCCCACGGCGTATCCCGATCGATGTGGTGGAACTGGTAAATGTCGATGTAATCCGTCTGCAGCCGCTTCAGGCTCGCATCGAGTGCGCGGCGGATATTGAGCGCCGACAGCTTGGACTCGTTGGGGCGGTCCGTCATGGTGCCATACAACTTGGTGGCCAGGACAGTCCGCTCGCGGCGCTCGCCGCCCTTCGCGAACCATCGGCCGATGATTTCCTCGGTCCAGCCGCGGTGCCCGGTTCCTCCGTACACGTTGGCGGTGTCGAAGAAGTTGATGCCGGAATCCAGTGCGGAGTCCATGATCGAGTGGGCTGTCGCTTCATCCGTCTGCGGACCGAAGTTCATGGTGCCCAGGCAAAGACGTGAAACTTTCAGGCCGGAACGGCCCAGATGCGTGTACTGCATGTTTGTCCTTTTCTTAGAGCTGGGTGAAAGCTGCTTAGAGCTGGGTGAAAGCAGCGACGGCGGGATCGGACCCTATCCGGCGCCCGCCTCGAGTGCCGTGATGGCAGCCAGTTCGGATTCGGTGAGGGTGAGATCGGCCGCGCCGAAGTTCTCGCGCATCCTCTTCGAGTCCGCGGACTTGGGGGGGATCACGATGGTCCCCTGGGCGAGGTGCCAGGCCAGAATCACCTGTGCAGGGGTAGTGCCGTGGGCAGCAGCCACCAGGGCCACCTGCTCGGAGTTCAGGTCCTTGCCCTGGCCCAGCGGGCTGTAGGCCTCCACTGCGATGCCGAGGTCGCGGCACTTGTTGGCCAGTTCGCCCTGCTGGTATGTGGGATGGACTTCAATCTGGTTTACGGCGGGAACCACATCTGCTTCTTTCAGCAACGTGTCCAAGTGGTCCGAGAGGAAGTTGGAGATGCCGATGGCCCGGACCTGCTTGTCCTGGTACAGCTTCTCCATCTCCTTCCATGCCTGCGTGTAGAGGCCCTGCGACGGGACAGGCCAGTGGATGAGGTACAGGTCGATAACGTCAAGGCCCAAGGCGTCGCGGCTGCGCTGGAAGCGTCATAGGCCTCGCCTTGCTCCCCCGTTGCGGAGCTTGGTGGTGATAAAGAGTTCTTCCCGGGGGATCCCCGAGGCCGCGACGGCAGCGCCGACTCCTGCCTCGTTACGGTAGGCAGCCGCGGTGTCGATGTGACGGTAGCCGGCTTCCAGGGCGTCTTCCACGACCTTCTGCGTTTCCTCAGCAGGTACTTGGAAGACCCCGAATCCGAGCTGGGGGGGATGGTGACGCCGTTGTTCAATGTCAGCTCTGGCATGACGGTCTCCTTCGACGGAATGGTTATGGTGGTGACACTCCAGAAAGCGTTTTCGGAGGCTCTGTACTGAGCCTATGCACTTTTGGTGGCAGAGTCAGCAATCCAACCTGATCCTGTTTTTCCTAGGTCTGGTAGTCCTACCCAAAATGGTGGTCTTTCACACGCCCCCGAGCGGCAGAATGGACGGATGGGTCAAAGCGCCGAGTTCGGTAAATTCCTCAAGGTCATGCGTGCCCGCCTCTCACCCGAGGACGCTGGAGCGCAAGAGCCCAGCGGTGCCCGCAGGTGCCCGGACTCCGTCGCGAAGAAGTTGCCCGACTCTCTGGAGTGAGCACCGATTACTACACCCGTCTGGAACAGGGACGCAACATCCACCCATCCAAGGCGGTGCTTGACTCTGTTGCCCGCGCATTGCGCCTTGACGCGGGGGGGAGCAGGCGCACATGATGGACCTGCTGGAGCACTGTGCGGTTCTGCAGTCAACCCCGGCCCCGTGCAAAAGGTGAGGCCCGGGCTCCGGCAGCTGCTCGACGCCGTCGGCGATGTTCCGGCCATGGTGCTGGGCAGACGCGCCGATGTCCTGGCCGGAAACCGGATGGCTCACCTGCTTTTCACCGACTTCACTGCGCTGCCGGCCGCGGAGCGCAACCTGACGCGCTGGATCATTCTGGACCCGTCCGCCGGGGCATTGTTCAGGGACTGGAAAACCGTGGCTGCTGAAGCCGTGGGCGCTCTCCGGATGGACGTGGGCCGGCATCCGAACGATCCGCAGACCAACCAACTCGTGGGCGAGCTTGCCGTACACAGCGAGCATTTCCGGCAGTGGTGGGCCGGGCACAGGGTGGCATCGCGATCCGCTGGAACTGTTCGGCTGCACCACCCGATTGTGGGTGACCTGGAACTGAACTTTGAGACGCTAAGTCTCCCGGACGACCCCGACCAGATGCTGAGGGTCTATTCCGCGAAGGCCGGTTCGCCGTCGTCGGACGCTTTGACGCTGCTGAGCTTCGGTGAGGCGGCCGCCGTGCCCGAACCCGAACCCGCCCGCCGAGACGACAGTTAACGCCCATGTTTTCGGAAAACATGGGCGTCAACTGCCATCTCGCGGGATGGGTAGAGGGGTGATCAGCGCTCCAGGCGGAAACCAAGCTTGATGGTGACCTGCCAGTCGGCCACGGCGCCGTCCTCAAGGTGGCCGCGGATTTCCTTGACCTCAAACCAGTCCAGGTTCCGCAGGGTCTGGGAGGCTGTTGCGATGCCATTCTTGATCGCGTCGTCAACGCCTTCGGTGGAAGTTCCTACAATTTCGGAAACGCTATATGTGTGGCCAGCCATGGTGCTCCTCATCAACGTCTTACGAATCTCTGGAAAATCAGGCCCGCCAGGCAGGCCGTCCATGCAGACTAGCCCACGGATCACCGTGCGGCCAGAGTTTGCAGGGGGGGCTTAGCTTTCGCGCCAGTCGTTGCTGGTGATGTGTGAACCTGCCTGTGGTCCCATCTGCAACATTCCGCCGTCCACCGGCCACGAAGCGCCGTTGACGTAGCTGGAATCCGGTGATGCCAGGAAGGCGATGACGGCGGCGACTTCCCGGGCATCGCCGGGGGGGCGTCCCAGCGGAACTCCGGGCCGTTCCTTCTGAGTGGGATCCTCGTCCTCCTGGCCTGTCATGGGAGTAGCGATTTCGCCCGGCGCCACGTTGTTGGCAGTGATGCCGTGCTCAGCGAGTTCCAGGGCCATGGTTTTGATGAGGCCACCCAAGCCGTGCTTGGACGCGTCATACGCCGAGGCTCCAACCCTTGGCTGGAACTCATGGACGCTGGTCACAGCGATGATCCGCCCACCGCGGCCGGCCTTCACCATACGCTTGGCTGCTGTCTGCATTGCGACGAAAGCCCCCCCGTTGAGGTTGGTGTCCAAGGTGGACATCCACGTGTCGTAGTCCAGCTCAAGGAACTTAGTGCCGTCGCCGGTTCCGGAATTGTTGACGAAGACGTCCACGCCGCCAAGTTCCTCAGCGAGCTTGTCGATGGCCACGGCCGTTCCCCCCCGGACATCCGTGGTGTCCAGTTGGTGGACCACAGCTTTCCGGCCCAGGCCGCGGACCTCCTCCGCGGTTTCCTCAGCGCCCTGCTGATCCGAGTGCCACGTGATCCCCCCCACGTCCATTCCTGCTTTGGCCAAGGCCACCGCGGTGGCCGCCCGATGCCGGAATCCGATCCCGTGACGATGGCGGTCTGCGGGGGGGAAAATGGTGCGTCGCTCATTGTCTTGCCTTTCGGTCGTGTGATCGCTCCGATGCTTAATCACTACCCAGTGATTCCGGCCGTAAACACTCCCGGCGCAAAAGGGTCATCCCGGCGGATGGGGGGGATGGAGTGTAGATTTCTTGCAGCAGCACCCAGTGAATCCCCACAACCAGGAGTACTCATGTCAGAAGTTATTGTGGTCGGCGTTGACAGCAGCGAGACGGCCAAGCGCGCAGCAGTGGCAGCAGCGAAGCTCGCCACCGCCCTCGGCGCCGAACTGCACGTGATCAGCGGCTTCTCCGATGACCGCATTGAAGAATTCGGCAGCGGCAGCGACCGCATCACCGTCTCCTCCGCGGACTCCGCGGAATACGTGGCCCGCAAGGTTTCCGAAGAGCTGGACGTTCCCGCCGGCAACATCAAGTACTTCGCAGCCCGCGGCACACCTGCCAACGCCCTCATCAACTACGCCGAGACCAACAACGCCTCGCTGATCGTGGTGGGCAACAAGCGCATGAAGGGCCTCGGCCGCGTACTCGGCAGCATCGCCAACAGCGTGGCGCATGGTGCTCCCTGCGACGTGTACATCGTGAACACGGACGTCGACGCGTAACCAGCCCAAGTAAGTGACAGCAAACGTCGCTATGACCGCTCATAGCGACGTTTGCTGTTACTCAGTTGGGTGCACGGCGGCTAACGAGCCTGCGTCGGTAGCTAGGCTCCAGCACGTACGTCTTCAGGTCGTCCAGGGTCTGCTGCATGTGCGCATCCATGGCGAGCCGTGCCTCGTTGGGATTGCGGGATTCCAAAGCGGCCGCGATCTTCCTGTGGTGGCCGATCGCGTGTTCCTGGATTTCAGGAAACGCTGAAGTTTCGGTCCGTCGGGCTTCGAGGACCCGGTGCAGCGGCTCGAAGAGCACGGCGACAAAGACGTTGCCTGAGGCGTGAAGGATCACGTCGTGGAAGGCAAGGTCGGCTTCCACGAAGGCGGCGAGGTCATTGGTTTCGTGGGCGGCCTGCATCTTTTCCACATGCTCTTTAAGCGCCGCGAGTTCGTCGTCGGAGATGCGCTCCGCGGCCAGCTCGCATGCGCCGGTTTCAAGCATGCGGCGCAGTTCGATCAGCTGGATCGCGGCAGCCGCATCCTTGGTTCCCTCTGAGGCCGCGCGCAAAACGGCTTCCAGTGACGCCCACTGGTTGAGGGGGTTGACGAAGGTTCCACGGCCGCGTTCGACACTAAGGATCCGCTGTGCCTCAAGGGTTTTCATGGCCTCGCGCACGGTCATGCGGCTTACCTCGTGTTTGGCGCTGAGCTCCAGCTCTCCCGGGACTACCGTTCCGGGCGGAAACTCGCCCGCGATGATCCGGTCCAGCAACTCGTCAGCGACGACGCCGACCAGCGACTTGCGTGCCATGTATCCCCCCCGTTTCCTATACTTCAGACCGCCCGGCTCCCCCCCGTGTATTTCCCTCGGACGGGCGGTTGTCAGACATCTTACGCTGGCGGTGGCCAGGTTGTTTTCCAAAACTCAGTTAGTGCCGCGGCGCATTTTTCCGGCTGTTCCCAGTGGACGTTATGGCCGGCGCCGAGGATGGCGCTTAGCTGCCGATTCGGGCTTTCGTCCACGAATGCGCGCATTTGCTCCATGGGCCGCACCCGGTCATCGGTGCCGGCTATCACCAGCAGTGGCGCGTGGACCCGCCCGGGCACTGAAGGTTCGACGCCGGTCATGGCAGCTACGGCGCTGGCGGACAGAATCGGGAACGGCGCATCAAACCCTGTGCTAAGCCGCGCCATGTCGGCTGCGGACAGTTCCCCGAACCAAGCATTCATGAGCTTCGCTACGGTCTCGGGATCAAAAAATCCCTGATCCAGTTGCGAGCTCAGCAGCTTCTTGAACCCCTGGTTCTGCGGCACGGGCGCCATGCCCACCAAGGTTATGGTGGCCACCAGTTCGGCGCGGGCTGCCGCAAGTGTCAACGAAACGCTGCCTCCCATGGAATGCCCCACCAGGTGCACCGGTCCGCTGCTCCTGACTTCAATGGCGGCCGCTACCGAACCGGCCACCGAGTCGAGCGTCCACGGGAAGTCCGGTGGCACTTCTTCGCCCGGGTGGTAGCCCGGGAGGTCGAAAATCCAGACCGTCCGGCCGGCGTCGAGCAGTTTTTTCGCAAGTGGTTCCCAGTACACAGAGCCGGAGGCCCAACCGTGGATCAGTGCCACGGGAACCGCCTCACCTGCGGAAACGGTAGGCGTGAGGACGTTCACGAACGGGAGCGCAACAACACTGTCAGCCATGCCCCCAGCCTAGTGATGCGCAGCACCTTGCGCGCTGTAGAGCCGTGTGTCACACTAATTCAAATGTTAGATGTCTGACATCTTACATTCAGCAAACCGCTACATAGATTTCCCACGATGGAGTGCAAAGTGACCCTTGAAGCCGACGTTCTGGCCGCCTTCCCGGCGGAGGTCCAGATTCCTGCTCAGTTGGTTGCCGACGCCGTTGCGGCGTCCTCGGCAACGTCCCCCCCGCGTCCTGGTAGTCCTCGACGACGACCCCACGGGAACGCAGTCCGTTGCGGATCTCGCCGTGCTAACCCAGTGGGACGTCGCAGATTTCGCATGGGCCTTCACCCACATCCGGCAGAACCAGACCAAGCCTGCCGTCTACGTCCTCACCAATACCCGGAGTCTGGACCCGGCCGAAGCCGCCGCACGGAACGAGGAAATCGTCCGCAATGCCCTGGCCGCGGCAGCCGGAAATGTGAGGCTCGGTTTTGTCAGTCGCAGTGACTCCACCTCCGTGGCCACTACCCCCTTGGAGCCCGACGTCATTGCAGCCACCGTGGCTTCCGAGACCGGTGAAGCCACCGACGGCGTGGTGATCGTTCCCGCATTCCCCGACGCCGGCCGAGTCACCATCGGCGGCGTGCACTACATGCGGGGGGGCACCGGTGAAGACGCAGGCACACTCACGCCCGTGGCCGAGACGGAATTCGCCAAGGACGCAAGCTTCGGCTTCAAGAACTCCGAGATGGCCAAGTACGTGGAGGAGAAGTCGCGGGGGGGCCGGTTCCCTGCAGGCGATGTGATCGTGCTTGACCTCAACATCATCCGCGCCGGCGCCTCCGCGCAGGACCCCACCATCTCAGCGAAGGCCATCGCTGACGCCCTTGAGTCCGCCACCAACTCCACGCCGATCGTGGCCGACATCGTCACCGAGAATGATTTCCGCGCCTTGGCCCTGGGCTCGAAGAAGCCGAGCGCCGCGGCAAGAAGCTCCTGTACCGTGTGGGCCCGCCCTTCGTGAGGGGGGGCCGCATCGGCCAGGAGATCCGCACCGCGTTGACCTCCCAGGAGGCTTTTGCAGGCAACACTCCCTCCACGGCCGGCGGCCTGATCGTGGTCGGCTCGCACGTCGGCGTCACCACCCGTCAGCTCAACGCCCTGACCGCAGAACACAGCTCGGCACGGACCATCGAGATCGACGTCGAGAAACTCATTGCCGGGACCGAAAGTGCGGGCGAAAGCGAGGCCGAGGCTACATCGCAACGGTCGTGTCCGACGTCGTCGACGCACTTCGCACGGGTGACGTCATCGTCCACACCAGCCGCCTGCTCATCAAGACCGACGACGCCGCAGCAAGCCTGAAGATCGCACGCACCGTCTCGGCCGCCGTCGTCGCAGTTGTGAACCGGACGCTGAAGACCTTCCCGCCGCGGTTTGTCATCGCGAAGGGTGGCATCACGTCCTCGGACGTCGCCGCGCACGGCTGGAAATCCGCCATGCAATTGTCCGCGGCCCCCATGCTGCCGGGCATCGTCTCGCTCTGGGAGCCGGTGGACGGTCCCGCCAAGGGCATTCCGTACATCGTGTTCGCCGGCAACGTGGGCGACGACCAGTCCCTGACTGAGGTCACCCGCAAGCTCAGCGCCACATCCCCACTTGCCCCCTAACCTCGCAAGCTCGGCCAGGGAACCCGGCAAGCGTGGGCCCTACCTATTCAATGGAGAACACCATGACCAGCAGCAACTACACCGTCACCGTCCTGGGCCTGGGCGCCATGGGCCTGCCCATGGTACCCCGGCTCGCGTCCGAGCTGACTGTCCACGGCTTCGATATCGCCGAGCCCCGCTTGGAACTCGCCGCAGAAGCCGGCATCAAGACCTTTGCTTCTGCACGCGAGGCATCGGATGGCGCCGACGCGCTGCTCTTGGCCGTCCGCAACGGCGAGCAGCTCAACGACGTCCTTTTCGGCGAGAACGGCGTGGCTTCGGTACTGAAGCCGGGCGCCGTCGTGATCCTCGGCAGCACCGTTGGTACTGAAGCCATCCCCGCCACGGTGGAAAAGCTTGCGGAATATGGTGTGGCCTGGTGGATGCACCGCTCTCCGGCGGCCCGAAGCGTGCCGGCGAAGGCGATCTGCTGATCGTTGTCGGGGGCGGAGCCCGAAGCACTTGAAAAGGCGCGTCCTGCCTTGGAACTGCTGGCCTCCACCCTGAGCATCGTGGGCGACAAGCCCGGCGACGGGCAGGCCCTCAAGACCGTCAATCAGCTCCTCTGCGGTGTCCATATCGCCGCTGCTGCCGAGGCCATGGCTCTTGCCGACGCCTGGGACTCGATCAGGCCAAGACCCTCGCCGCCCTCGAAGCCGGAGCCGCCGGATCCTTCATGCTTTCAAACCGTGGCCCGCGCATCCTCGAGGCCTACTCCGAGGACGGCGCCGAGGTACTCAGCCGCCTGGACATCTTCGTCAAGGACATGGGCATCGTTGGTAAGGCAACCCGGGCCGCCGGCCTCGCCGCACCCGTTGCCGCCGCTGCCGAACAGCTTTACCTTCTCGCCAGGCCCAGGGCCTCGCCGCCGCCGACGACTCCGCCGTCATCAAGGTTGTAGCGCCCGCAAAGCGCACCGCCTAAGCACCCCCCCACCAGAACGCGCGACGACGGCGATCCCCCCCCTTCGCCGTCGCCGCCACCTCCCGCCGGTCTTCTCTAGACTGGTATGTCAAAGGAGACACCCCCCCAATGAATCCCCCCCTCGTCAACTCTTTGATGGTTCAGGCGGCGGACGCCCCCCCGCCATCAAGCCCGCAGTGGAGCTGGGCACACCTCTGCTGCTGACCATCGCCGCAGCGGGCATCGCCCTGTTGCTGGTGCTGATCATCCGCTTCAAAATCCAGGCTTTTGTTGCCTTGCTTGCCGTCAGCATCCTGGTGGGCGTCGCCGCGCAGATTCCGCTCAAGGACATCTTCACTGTTGTGACCACGGGCGTTGGCAGCACCATGGGCAAGGTCGCATTGCTGATCGCCCTTGGCGCCATCCTCGGCCGCATGATTGAAGTTTCCGGCGGCGTGCAGTCGCTGGCCACCCACTTCACTGAGAAGCTCGGCGCCAAACGCGTTGCCATTGCGCTGACGGCCGTCGGCTTCCTCGTGGCGATCCCCCGTGTTCTTCGAGGTGGGCGTGATCGTCCTCGTTCCCATTGTTTATGCGTTCGCGAAGATCGCTAACGTACACCCGATCAAGTTCGGCCTGCCCATGGCCGGCATCATGCTGTCCATTCACGTGGCCGTCCCGCCGCACCCGGGCATCGTTGCCGCGCCGGCGTGTTCGGTGCGGACATTGGACTCATCACCCTGATCTCGTTGATCATTTGCGTGCCGCTTGGCTTCCTGTCCTACTGGGTTGCCAGCATCATGAACCGCAAAGAGTACGAACTGCTTCCAGGCGTCAAGCAGCAAGTGGACGAGTTCGGTTCCGAATCACTGGTCCACGTTGGTCATGACGGCCCCGGTGCACACGCCATCGCTCCTCCGCGGCCTGGCCTGATCATGTTCCTGATCGCCGCTCCCATCGTCCAGATCCTCCTCGGCACAGTGGGAACGCTGACCCTCCCCCAAAGACAACTACTGGTACGGCGTGGCCGCCTTTGTCGGCAACCCGTTCTTCGCACTCCTGGTGGCTGTGGCTCTGTCCTTCTTCCTGCTGGCCGTCCGCCGCAACTGGTCCCTCAAGGAAACCGGCGAGATTTTCGAAGGCGCACTTCCTCCCATCGCTTCCATCCTCATGGTGGTGGCCGCTGGTGGTGTGTTCGGTGAAGTCCTCCGCGCATCCGGAATCGGCGCAGCTCTGTCCCACACCTTGGATAGCCTCGGCCTGCCGGTCATCGTGCTCGGCTTCATCATCTCCCTGGCACTGCGCGCCGCCCAGGGTTCTGCCACTGTCGCAATTGTGACGACGACTGGCCTGCTTACCTCTGCCGTGATGGAAGGTGGCTACACGCCGGCCCAGATCGCGGTAATTGTCATTGCCATTGGCTTCGGTTCATTGGGCCTGTCCCACGTTACCGACGCCGGGTTCTGGACGGTCGTCCGCTACTACGGCCTCACAGTGTCTGACGGCCTGAAGACCTGGACCGTCCTCACCACCATCCTGGGCCTGGCAGGCTTCGCGTTGACTTACGTTGCCTGGATCCTGGTGGGAGGTTTGGCCCACTGATGCGCGCCAACCTCGACCATATGCTCAACACTGCCCTGGCCTCCGGTTCGGCTGTTCCGGCTTTCACTTGCTACGACTTCACTACAGCGCTGGCTGTTGTTGGCGCGGCGGAAGAATCGGGGCTCGGCGTGATCCTGCTCGTCGCTCCGAAGACTGCGTCCACGCCTAATGGCTGCGCCTCATCGCGGCCCTTCGCGGCCTGGCCAACGACGCCAGCGTCCCGGTTTCGGTGCAGTTGGACCACGCCTCCGACCTCAGGGTCATCCTGGAATCCGTGGCGGCCGGTGCGGATGCGGTGCTCGCTGACGGTTCATCATTGCCCTACGAGGACAACATCGCCCTTGTCCGTGAAGTCCGTGCGGCGCTGGACGAGGCAGGCGCTGCCGACGTCGTGATTGAGGCGGAGTTGGGCGGCCTTGCGGGCGACGAGGACAAAGCCTTCGGTGCCGAACGTTCAGCGCACGACGCCGGAGCGTCCGTTGCGGGACTTACCAACCCGGCACAGGTGGCCGACTTTGTGGAGCGCACGGGTGCCCAGCTACTGGCTGTCGCCGTGGGCAACGTGCATGGGAAGTACAAGGGCGAACCAAACATCCGTTGGGACGTACTGCAGGAAGTCGCTGCCGAGACAGAGGTGCCGCTGGTGCTCCACGGCGCCTCCGGCATTCCGGCCGACGAACTGGCGAAGGCTCCCTCCATGCAGGTGGGCAAGGTCAACTTCAACACGGAACTGCGCACGGGCATTTTGTCGATGCTGGAGTCGCAAGCCGCAACCCACCGGCCGATGGCGAGAATCTTCAGGGTTTGCTGGCCCAGTGGAATCGCTCGGCTTCAGCTTTTGCGGGCGCCACACTGGAGTTGCTCAGCGCCTGACGGGCCGCGCGACCACCAAGTCCGTCAACCAGGGAGGCTAGGATCAAAACCATGATCCTGGCCTCCCTGATTTTCGCAACGATTGCCGCCTTGCTTCACGTCTATATCTTCACCATGGAGTCCATTACCTGGACAAAGCCCAAAACCTGGAAGACATTCAGCATCACCTCCCAGGCCGACGCGGAAACCACCAAGCCGCTCGCGTACAACCAAGGTTTCTACAACCTGTTCCTGGCCATCGGCGCACTGATCGGCATTGTTGCAGTGGCCATGGGTGCACCCCAAGTGGGATGGACCCTTGTCTTCAGCAGCTGCGGTTCCATGCTCCTGGCCGCCCTTGTGCTCGCAGCAAGCGGCAAGAAGTACCTCCGCGCAGCTACCCTCCAAGGCACCACGCCGCTTCTCGCCGTCGTGCTTGGCGTGCTGGCAGTGACGCTGGGCTAAGCCAAGATGGACTAAGCCAATGGGCTAGGACTCCGGCGGACCATCCTGGGCTGCGGCGTCGTCCATCCAGAGGACTTCCCAGTGGTGGCCGTCCAGGTCACGGAACGCGCGGCTGTACATGAATCCAAGATCCTGGGCGTCGTAGGTTTCGGAACCGCCGGCTTCGAGCGCTTGGCAGCCAGGGCATCTACGTCCTCACGGCTGTCGGCTGAAATGGCGACAATTGCCGCCGTCGAGTTCTGCGTGTCCGCGATGGGCTGCTTGGTGAATTCGCTGAACTTGGCGTGGGTCAGAAGCATTGCGTAGATCGTGTCGCTGAAGACACGCAGGCCGCAGTCTCGTCGGTGAAGTTCGGGTTGATGGAGTAGCCAAGGGTCGTGTAGAAGGCCTTGGATGCCTCGAGGTCGCTAACGGGCAGGTTCACGAAAATCGACGTAGTCATGGGTCTGATCCTGCCGGTGTTTCCCCCCCGACTCGTCCAGACCCCCCCTCTCTCCACAAAGGCAGCGGCACCACGCGGAGGCTGCGCCCGGACTCATCGAGGATATGGCCCAGCCGCTTGTAGGTCCGGACTACCGCCTGCCGTGAGATCACAATGCTGCCGGGCGCCCGTTCGGCCAGTTCGCGTTCGAATGCCTGGGCTTCCAGATAGTCGCGGACCCACAGTGTGACCACGAGGTTCTGTGCGCCGAGCACCTGGCGCTGAGCCGGCAGTTCGTTTGCGCGGCGAAGTAGCGGCCAGTGTCGTCAACGAATTGAGCAGGGACGTTGAGCATGAGCGTGACCTCCCTGAGGCCTCTGGTCGCCGCGGTAGACGCATCGCACCTCAGCGTGATGTAGCCGGACGCCAGAAACCGTTCCACCCGGCGTCGGGCAGTTTGCGGTGAAACGCCACATGCGGCACCCAGATCAGCCCAACTGGCACGGCCGTCCTTGGAAAGTTCCTCCAGCAGCGCGGCGTCCAGGCGATCCGGCGAGTAGCCTGCCGGTGCGGGCTTGGCTTCCGTTGAGACCAGCCGCGCGCGTGCGGGTTCGAGTGTTCCGCTGCGCCATTCCGAGGCCTGCCGGTAAAGCTTGGTGACAAAGACGACTTCTCGGTGGGTGATGCCGGGGGGGAGCGCAGGAAAGGCTCCGGTCACGATGTCCATGAGTTCCTCATGACTGGACGCGAAGCAATCCATGAAGACGTCGTGGGAGCCGGTGACCATGGAGACGGTGCCGAAAGCCGGCACCTCGCACAGCCTTTGGATCAGTGCTTCGCTTTCGCCGGGCAACGAAGACAGTTGGATAAACGCCGACCAGCCAGCGCTGAGGTAGCGCTGTCCCGGAGACGGCGTGATCCACGCCAGTCCCTGTTCAGCCAACACGTTCCAGCGCCTGGCGACCGTAGGGCCGGACAGGCCAAGAGCATCCGCTATCCGGCTCCATTCCGCCCGTGGATTGATCTGGAGGGCATTGACGATTTCAAGGTCCAGTTCCGAGATAGTGGCTGATTCATTCAATATTGGCTGCCTTGTGTGGGTTTCAAACAATCTGAGGGCCAGTGTAATCGACGGTCATAACGTTGTGACTCGCATCACCACAGGCGAATCCGCCCCGGACTCAAGGAAGCTCATGGCAAGCAAGACAGCACCACCTGCGGCAGCGGCCCTCACGCGCAGGACCATCGCAGGCATGATCCTGGCAATGGCGCTCATCGAATCACTTAGCGGAGTAACGCAGGGGGGGTATCTGAACCCCCATCCTGCCCGCGCTGGGACCGGTCTTCGAGATCGACGATCCCACCATCAACGGCATTTTCCTGATCTCCAACGTGAGTTTCGCCGTCCTGACGCCCATCATTTCGAGGCTCGGCGACAGCTACGGGTATCGCCTTGTACTCCGGTGGTCCACGGGTGTGGTGACGGTCGGCGTCTTGCAAATGGCGCTGTGGCCGTCGCTGTGGACGGTGACCATCGGCGTCGTCATGCTGACCTGCGTGGTGGGGGTTCATCCCGCTCATGATGGGAATTCTCCGCGTGACCAGCCCCGCCCACACGCGCACGGGTGTCAGCGTCATGATCGGCATGCTCATGATCATGGTGGGCGCCGGTGGCTTGCTCGCCGGCGTCGTTGGCGTCACCGATCCGACGCTCGGTTTCTGGGTGGCGGTTCCGTTCGCGGTGGTCGCTTTCGTGTGTTCCTTCTTATTGCCCGACGCCGGGGGGGTCCCGACGCGTGAGGGCATCGCCCTGTCACCTCTGCTGGCATGCTCGCTGGGTCTTATTGGCTTTGTTGTGGCGTTGTCGATGGCGCCGGAATGGGGCTGGCTGGACGCCCGCACCCTCGCGGCCGGCTTGTTGGGGGGGCTTGCCCTACTGGCCTTCTGGGCCAGGCGCGACTACAGCGGTGCCGCAGGACAGCGGTTCATGGACCTGCGCATGCTGGCTAATCCGCGGATCCGCGCCATCTCCGTGGCAACGTTCTTCTTCGGCTTCGCTTCGATCAGCTACTTCGGTACCAACGGCATCTTCCTGCACTCCAACCCTGACAAGACGGGGGGGTACGGGTTCGCCCTCAGCCCGCTGATGATCGCGATTGTCCTTGCCCTGGCGTCCGTACTTTCCTTGGTGTCATCGCTCCTGACAGCACGGGCCTTGCGACGTTTCGGCGAGCGGGCCACCCTGGTCTTTGCAGGCGTTCTGCTGGCAGGCGGCTTCCTGGTCATGATGCTCGCGCACGGCTCCATTACCGGATATTGCATCGGCTTCGCCATGTTCAACCTGAGCCTGGGGGGGATGTACCAGGCGGGCACCCGCTCCCTTTCGATCGAGGCGTTGCCATGGAGGAAACATCGACGGCCGCAGGGCTTAACGAGCTGGCATTGTCAGTGGGCATCGCTGTGGGAGCGGCAGTGGTCAAGCTCTTGTCCTCTGCCTCGGTTGAATCCGGACGTATCACCGAAACCGGATTGTTGACCATCTGGAGTGCTTGGCAGTTGCTGCGCTGATAGCCGCCGCGGCCAGTGCCCGGTACCCGAAGCGGCAGGCCGCCGAGGTGACGGCATGACCGCCGGTCTGGGCACCGGCGACCGAGGGGGGGCCGTCGTCGTGCTTTCCTCCCAGGCGACGTCCACGCCACGCTGGACAGCGAAGTCCAGCGCTGGAAACCGGACATTCTGGACCTTAGCCACGCCATCCACGCCGACCCGGAGCTTGGCGGCCAGGAATTCCGTGCCGTCAAACGCGTTCAACGGGTGCTCCGCAAAGCCGGGTTCACGTTTGATGAAACACAACCGGAGCAGCCCACCGCTTTCAGTGCGCGCTTCGGGTCCGGCCAACTCGTGGTGGCACTCTGCGTTGAATACGACGCCTTGCCGGACATCGGGCACGCCTGTGGACACAACGTCAACGCAGCCAGCGCAGTGGGGGGCCGCCCTGGCATTGACCGCCGTCGCAGAGCAGCTGGACATCACCGTCAAGGTTCTCGGCACACCGGCGGAAGAGACCACCGGAGGCAAAGTGGACCTGATAGAGGCAGGCTTCTTCGACGACGTCTCGCTGGCCATGATGGTCCACGCCGGCGCCGCTGATGTGGTGGGTGGGTCGTCGTTGGCGATGTCGATGTGGGACGTGCTCTTCGAAGGGCGCCCGGCCCATGCAGCAGCGGCACCGTCGGAGGGCGTCAACGCGTTGGATGCGCTGGTCATCGCGCAAATGGCTATTGCTTTGGCAAGGCAGCAGCTGCCGCCGGATCGATCGTGTCGCTGATCGTCACCGAGGGCGGCAGCGCCGTCAACGTTATTCCCGAGCGTGCGCGGGCGAGCGTCGAAATGCGGGCTCCAAGCATTGACCAGCTGCGCCTGATTCAGGACAAGATCCGCCGTTGCCTGGAAGCCGGTGCCCACGCGAGCGGTTGCACGCTAAGCATGACCCCAAAGGCAACGACTATGCGGAACTGCGCCAGGATCCGTATCTGTCCAAGGCCTACCAGGAAGCGATGAGAGCCAGGGGGAAGGGACGTTGCTTTCAATGCCGATCCTGTGGCCTCCACGGACATGGGCAACGTTTCGCAATTGGTGCCCTCCATCCACCCGGTTGTGGGTTACGACGTCCGGGGGGGCGCCGCCCACCACACAGCCGAGTTCGCCGCATTCGGCGCCTCAGCAGGCGCTGACCAGGCCGTTCTGGACGGATCGTTCGGCATGGCCGCCGCGGCCTGTGCTGCGGCCATGGACGCGGAGCAACTGAAACGCCTGCTGCAAAAGGCGCCTGTGTAGTCCGCCGCGGGGGGGCCAGCCTTATGGCTCCATTGGCCGCGCGGGCGGACAATGGAGTCAGCACGCAGCGCGTGCCATTGTAGGGAGAACCATGGAGATGGACGCGCATCCTCCCGCCAGCCAGGAAAGGGCTGTGCAACGGGACCCGGCGATCGACCTTGTCCGCTTCACCTGCCTGCTCCTGGTCGTCGCGGCACACTGCATGATGGTCAGCCCTGTCCTGCACAAGGATGGCACCGTCACTACCCTGAACGTGCTCATGGAGCAACGTTGGTTCACCCCTGTGGCATGGGGGCTCATGATTGTGCCCCTGTTCTTCGTCCTGGGCGGAGTGACCGGGCTGCAATCGTGGCGGCGCCTGAAAGCGCACGGCGGCAACGGGTTCGACTTCGCCCAGTTACGGCTCCTGCGACTGGTCCGCCCGGCTATGGCTGTGCTGGCCGTCATGTGGGGGAGGGCTATGGGTCGCGCTGCTGCTTGGTGTCCACCCGCAAGTCATCCAGTTGATGACTGCCGGGGCCGCGATGCCCCCTGTGGTTCCTGGCGGCCTACCTCACGGCCCAACTCAGCATTCCGCTCATGGCCCGCCTTCACGAACGCGTGCCTCTGCTGACTTTCGCTGCGTTGGTGGCACTGATCATCACGGTGGATTCCCTCCGCGGCGCTGTCCCCCCCGTCGTGGCGTTCGCGAACATGATCTTCGTGTGGTGCGCTGTCCAGCAACTGGGATTCCTCATGGCCGATGGCTTCTTCGAGAAACGTAGTCGCAGCTGGCTTCTTGGTGCCGTGGTTTCCAGCAACCTTCTGCTGGGATTGGTGACCGGCGTGGCCGTGTATCCGGGGAACATGGTGGTAAACCTGAATCCGCCCAATTTTTGCCTGCTTCTCTTGGGCATTTCCCAGGTGGCGACGCTTCAACTGCTCCACAAGGGCATTCGGTGGATCGCGGACCTCCGATGGGTCCAGGTAGTCATAGCTGTAACGGGGGGGCGGCGTTCCATGACCGTCTATCTGTGGCACCTTCCACTGCTGGTGGGCATGTCCGGGTTGCTGTTGCTCACCGATGTGCCCCAGCCATTCGCAGGGACTGCAGAGTGGTGGTGGGCGCGGATTCCGGTCTTCTTCGCGGTGCTTACCCTGCTGGTCCCGGTGGTGTGGCTTTTTGGTCGTTTGGAGAACCGACCGACGGCGGCCAGCCATGCGCGGGGACCGTCGCGTACCGCTGTGGTGACCGCCGCCGTCGTGGTTTTGGTCCCGCTGGCGGACGCCGCTTTCAACGGATTGACCCTTGCCCTGTTGGGTGGGGGGGAGCGGCGTGCTTTGCCCTTTCGGTCCTCTTGCTTGGCAGGGTTCCGACGCCGGTGCTGACGCGGCCACGCAGGAAGGCGCTGAATTCCGCGGGGGCCGGTGGCGCACGTTGCCAGAGCCGGAATTACGTGCCAATCTCGAAACATGACCGAGTACACGGATTCACTGGCAGAGTCGTTCCGAGCTGGCGTCACCACGGTGCGCAACGACAAATTTCACCGCTATGAGCTGCACGTGGACGGTGAGCTGGCCGTGATCTCCCAGTTCATGGACAAGCCCGGTCATATTGATTTCATTCACACTGAAACGAAACCCGGGTTCAACGGCCAAGGCCTCGCAAAAGTACTGGCGCACTTTGCGCTGGATGACGTGGTGGCCTCCGGAAAGCGCATCATCCCGCATTGCCCCCTACATCGCCGCGTACCTGACGAAGCACGAGGGCTACGAGCAGGACGTCGACTGGCCCGCGGAAAAGCCGGTGGGCGAACCCGAGAACGAGTAACTTGCCGTTCCCTTCCCTGGGGGAGCCGGTTCGCTAGGGAAACAGGGTCCGCTTTCTTTGCCATTGCACTGCATGCCACAAGAGGAGGGCGGCAGTGATCAGCAACGCAGCCAGGATTGCATAGGGTGCGTTGGAGAGCATGATGAAGTTTATTTGGGCTGTCTGGGCTGATTCGGCGGACTGAGCTTGCGCAGTGCCACTATCGCGCTGGCCGCGGTCGTAAGGCCCATAGTCCAAACCATGCCAAGCCGGCGTCCAGGGCCCACAAGGCAATGATGAATGGATTGAGCTGGACGCGCTTGCGTTCCGGGCCCGCGGTCTCCGGCACGTGGGGGGGCTGACGGCGGGCTGGGTATTGCCATGCTCGTCGATTTCGCGGAAGCCGATTCGCTCGTGGGCGTGGTCCTTCATGTGGTCCCCCCCCAACCGTGGGCAGCGGATAGTCCTAGCACTCTACCCCCCCTACAGACCGGAAGACAGCAGGTCGTGCACACACGGCCCAACGAGCCTTCGGTCGCCGAAAAGAGTGCCATATTCTGCACCCAAAGCGGTCCCGAAGAAAAGTCAATGACGTATATCCGCGCGGCGCAGGCACGAGAAACCGCCTTCTCAGCGAAATACATCACAAAAGTTTGACGGAAAGGATTACCTAAGTAAGGCTTACCTTGCTAACAAGCGCCCCAACGCAATGGAAGGAAGCTGACGTGACGTCACCTAGTGTCGAAGAGCGGATCGCTCAGGAGCAGGATTTTGGCTCCAAAGTGGAACTGGCCCTCGCTGCCACAAACCAGCTGTTCAACGCACGAAATTCACCCAGTTACGTCGCTCAGGTTCTCCAGGGGGGGTCAATGCGGTCTCAACCAAAGTCCAGCGGACAGCACAGCCGTTCACCGGCGTCGGGCATGCTGAACTGAAGGCCAAGTTGGTGCGGTGGATCTTGAACGCCCGCTTCCGGACACGGCTGCGGCGCTGGAAGAGCTCGATGAGCTCTACCTCAAGGACGCCATCTACTTCCACGATTCCCGCTACGCGGCGCACCTCAACTGCCCGGTTGTCATTCCGGCCCTGGTAGGTGAAGCAGTGCTCTCGGCGGTGAACTCCTCTATGGATACCTGGGACCAGAGCGCCGGTGCCACCATGATCGAGCGCCGCCTTATCGATTGGACGGCGGAACGCATCGGCTTCACGGAAGACGCCGATGGCGTGTTCACGTCCGGTGGCAGCCAGTCCAACTTCCAGGCTCTGCTGATCGCCCGGAATCATGCCGTAGCCAAGCTACGGGCCGCGAATGGGGGGGACGCGCGCCTGCCGCACCTGCTTGACCGCCTCCGGATCTTCACGTCCGTGGACAGCCACTTCAGCATCCAGAAATCCGCTTCAATGCTGGGCCTGGGCTTCGATGCCGTTATTGCGGTTCCCACCACCGGGGGACCACCGCATGGACCCCACCGCCCTCGCGGCTGCTTTGGCGGAAGCGCACGACGCCGGACTGGTGCCGATGGCGGTTGTGGCCACCGCCGGGACTACGGACTTCGGTTCGGTTGACCCTTTGTCCGAAATGGCAGCGTTGGTTCGCGCCTACGATTCGTGGCTGCACGTGGACGGCGCCTACGGTGGAGGCTCATCGTTTCCGGCAGGCACCGTCACCTCCTGGACGGGATCCACCTGGCGGATTCCGTCACAGTGGACTTCCACAAGACCTTCTTCCAGCCCGTCAGCTCCAGCGCAGTCCTGGTCCGCAACGGCTCCATGATGGGGCATGTCACCTACTACGCGGACTACCTGAACCCGGAGAGCGCGGCAAAGGCAGAGATCCCCCCCAACCAGGTGGATAAGAGCATCCAGACCACACGCCGTTTCGATGCACTGAAGCTTTGGCTGACCCTCCGCATCATGGGTGCCGACGCCATCGGCGCACTCTTTGACGAAGCGATCGACCTCGCCGCCCGGGTGGGAACCTTGCTGGCTGATGACGCTGAGTTCGAGCTCGCTGCCCCCCCACCCAGCTGAGCACCTTGGTTTTCCGCTACCGCCCAGTGGTTGACGGCGCAGCCCTCGATGAAGATGCTGCAGACGTTCTCAACCCGGCTATCCGCGCCGCGATCTTCGCTTCCGGCCAGGCCGTTGTTGCCGGCACCAAAGTGGCTGGCCGGCACTACCTCAAGTTCACCCTCCTCAACGCCGAGGCGAGCCTGAGGGACATCCAGGAAATCATCGAACTTATCCGCCGGACGGGCGACAACCTGTTGGCGAACACCACGGAGGCCGCAGCATGAGCACCCAAGACAACGGCAAGATTTACGACGTCGCAGGCATCGGCGTCGGGCCTTTCAACCTGGGCTTGGCCGCGCTGAGCGAGCCCGTGGAAAACCTCGACTGCGTTTTCCTGGACCGCCGCGAGTCCTTCGACTGGCACCCCCCCGGCATGATGTTGGAGCCGGCGCACCTGCAGGTCCCGTTCATGGCGGACCTCGTGACGCTCGCCGACCCGACGTCGCCGTTCTCGTTCCTGAACTTCCTGAAGCAAACCGGGCGCTTGTACCGTTTCTATATCCGCGAGAACTTCTACCCGCTGCGTGCCGAGTACAACCAGTATTGCCAGTGGGTGGCCGGCCAGCTTGAGTCCGTGCGTTTTAGCACGGATGTGCTGGATGTGACCTACGACGACGGTGTGTACCGGCTTTCGGTGCAGGGGGGGCCGGCGGGTGCTGAGGTGCTTCGCGCCCGCAAGCTGGTCCTGGGCACCGGGACTTCTCCGTATGTCCCGGACTCCTGTGCAGGAATAGTGGACGCCGGTGGACTTGTCCTCCACAATGCCGATTACCTGTCGAGGAAGAGCGAGCTGCAGTCCAAGCGCAGCATCACCATCGTGGGCAGCGGCCAGAGTGCCGCGGAGCTTTACTACGAGTTGGTGCAGGAAATCGATGTCTACGGCTACCAGCTCAACTGGGTCACCCGTTCGGGCCGTTTCTTCCCGCTTGAGTACACCAAGCTCACCTTGGAGATGACCTCGCCGGAGTACGTTGACTACTTCCACTCGCTCCCGGGCGAGCAGCGTGACTCGCTGATCAAGAGCCAGAAGAACCTGTACAAGGGCATCAACTCGGACCTGATCGACGACATCTACGACCTCCTTTACACCAAGAGCCTCTCCGGAATGGTGGACACCCAACTGCACACGCACTCCTCCCTCACCGCTGCAGAGTGGGATGCCACCACCGGCACTCATACACTCCGGTTGCACCACGAGGAACACGGGCAGGGCTACTCCTTGGAATCCGAAGCCGTGGTCCTCGCCACCGGCTACACGTACAAGGAGCCCGCCTTCCTGGCAGGCATCCAGGATCGGATCCGTCGTGACGCCAAGGGCCGCTTCGACGTCGAGCGCAATTACGGAACCGGCGTTGAACCCGGCGAAATCTTCGTCCAGAACGCTGAGCTGCACACGCACGGCTTCGTCACCCCCGGACCTCGGCATGGCCGCCTACCGCAACTCCTGCATCCTGCGTGAAATCACCGGCCGTGAGGTCTACCCGATCGAGCGCAGCATCGCGTTCCAGCAGTTCGGCGCTCCGGCTCCCGTGACTGTTGCCGTCTCCGAAACCGCTGGAGCCACCGTATGAGCTTCACGTTCCGGCCCGTTGATCCCTTAGTGGACGCACCCCCCCTCCTCCACAGCTGGGTCAGCCAAGAATATGCGCGGTTCTGGGGCATGGTTTCGGCCACCGGGCAGGACGTTGTGGAGGAGTACTCGAGGATCGCCGAGTCCGGCCATCACCAAGCGTTCCTGGGGGCTCGACGACGGCGTCCCCCGCCTTCCTGATGGAGCGGTACCGACCGGAGTCATCGCCGTTGGCGGACGTTTACGAGGTCCAACGCGGTGACGTCGGCATGCACCTTCTGGTGGCGCCGCCCAACGGGGAGCCGCAGCCTGGTTTCACCACCGCCGTCATGCAGTCCGTCATGACGGAACTCTTCGATGACCCGGCAACCCGGCGTGTCGTCGTCGAGCCTGACGCCCGCAACCACAAGATCCATGTCCTGAACGAGAAAGTGGCTTCCGGCCGCACGGCGTGGTGACCCTTCCCGCCGTCGACCCTGCCGAAGACCACAAGCAGGGGCTGCTCAGCTTCTGCACCCGCGAGGATTTCCTGGCGACCCTGACCCCCCCAATTCTGGCCGCGCCTGCCGCGGCGACCAGAGGAGAATCCCTGTGACCACAACTGCCGACAACGCGACAATCACCGCCGTTGATTCCGTGTCGCACCTGACCCCCGAGCGCTGGGCCATCGCCAACCGGCATCTGGTCCGCAAGGCGATCGCTGAGTTCTCGCACGAGCGCATCCTGGTGCCGGAAGTGATCCGCGCGGAGGAAGCCGGCGTCAGTCTGTACAAGGTAGTGAGCGATGACGCTGCTACTGAATACCGCTTCCGCGCCCGGCTGCTGCAACTGGAGCACTGGTCCGTATCCGAGGAATCCATCGTTCGGATGCGGGACGGTGAAGAGCTCCCTGTGGATGCCTTGGACTTCATTGCCGAGTTCCATGAGGCACTGGCCATCCGCCAGGAAATGCTGCCTGTGTACCTCGAGGAAATCAGCAGCACGCTGGCCAGCCACGCCTATAAGCAGGGCAAGCCGTTTAGCTCGGCCCAATTGGCTGCGGGCATCACCGGCGGCACTGACCGCGCCGCTGACTTCCAAGCCATTGAGCACAGCATGACCGAGGGCCACCCGTGCTTCGTGGCCAACAACGGCCGGCTTGGGTTCGGGATCGCCGACTACCATGCATTTGCACCGGAAACCGGCGCAGCATAAAGCTGCAGTGGATCGCCGTGCATCGCAGCAAGGCGGTATTCACCTCCAGCGCGGGGGGGCTGGATTACCGGACGCACTTCGAGGCCGAACTTGGGCCCGCGACTCTTGCGTGGTTCAACGCGGAACTGTCTGCATCCGGCTTGGATCCGGAGGACTACCTCCTCATGCCCGTCCATCCGTGGCAGTGGGACAACAAGCTCACGGTGACGTTCGCGGCAGAAATCGCCCAACGCCACATCGTGAACCTTGGCACCGGTGAAGATTCGTACCAACGCAGCAGTCCATCCGTACGTTCTTCAACACCGACTACCCGGAAAAGGCCTACGTCAAGACGGCCATGTCTGTGCTGAACATGGGCTTCATGCGTGGTCTTTCTCCGCAGTACATGAAGCAACGCCAGCTATCAACGAATGGTTGCAGGAATTGATCGGCAATGACCGGGAGCTCCAGGACCGGGGGGGCCTGGCCATGATCCGTGAAACCGCGGCCATCGGCTACCACAACCACTACTACGAGGCTGCTTCGGCCAAGGGGTCCCCCTTACCGGAAGATGCTCTCGGCCCTGTGGAGGGAAAGTCCGTTGCCGTTGCTCAAGGACGGGCAGCAGCTGGCCACCATGGCGTCTTTGCTGCATGTGGACTCCTCCGGAGAATCGGTGGTGTCTGCCCTGATTCAGCGCTCCGGCCTGGCACCCATCGAGTGGCTTCGCCGCTACTTCGAGGCCTACCTTGTGCCGCTGGTCCACTGCCTCTACGAGTACGAGCTCGCTTTCATGCCGCACGGCGAGAACGTCATCCTGATCCTCGAAAACGGTGTGCCCGTCCGGGCGATCATGAAGGACATCGCCGAGGAAATCGTGGTCATGGGGGGGGACCGGCTGGAACTCCCGGAGGAGGTCTCCCGCGTCAAGGCTGAGATCCCTGCCGAGGAAATGGTCCTGGCCATCTTCACGGACGTGTTCGACTGCATCTTCCGCTTCCTCGGAGCGATCCTTGTAGAGGACGGAACGCTGCGCGAGGACGAATTCTGGGGGGGAACTGCGGCCGCAGTGTTGAGGGAATACCAGCAGCGCCACCCGGAGCTTGCAGACCAGTTCGCCATGCACGATCTCTTTGCCCCCGGACTTCGAGCTTTCCTGCCTCAACCGCCTGCAGCTCCGGAACAACCAGCAAATGCTCGACATCTCTGATCCCTCCGGCGGGCTCCAGATGGCGGGCCGCTTGGCGAACCCTTGGCCAAGTTCGCCTAATCGGTTCCGCCGAGGTGGCAGTTAATACCAATCCTGCTCGCAGACATGGGTATTAACTGTCACCTCGGCAGAGCGGGTGCTTCCTAACCCTTGACACTCCAACGTGACGCGGGATACATTTAGGCGCGTTATACGAATAACTAATACGAATAACCCGTATGTTGGAACGGCCCAAGGAGGTGCCCCCCCATGCTAAGTCGAAGCCGCATTCCAAACCGACCATGCACGATGTTGCTGCTGCTGCCGGTGTTTCGCAAGCCACTGTCTCCCTGGTGCTGAACTCAGCGGGCGGGTCGCGGTTTTCCGACGAGACCCGACGCAAGGTCAAAGATGCCGTCGCGCAACTTGGTTACCGCACGAATGCCCACGCAAAGATGCTTCGCGATGGACTTGCCGGCATGGTTGGTTTCATCGGCGACTCCGTGGCGACCTCCCCCCCGTTTGCCGGGGCGATCATCGAAGGTGCGCAAGAGCGCGCTTGGGAGGATGGGCTCCTCCTGGTGACCATGAATACCGGCGGGGACAAGGAGCTTGAAGCCGCCTCCCTCGATGCCATGCTTTCCTACAATGTGGCAGGCGTCGTTTATGGCTCCATGTACCACCGGCTGCTGGAGGTGCCCAAAGCCCTCGCCGGTGTCCCCTCGGTGGTGCTGAATTCCCAGGACCGGGACGGTCACCTTCCCAGCGTGGCGCCCAATGAGGTGAGCGGCGGCTTTTCAGCTACACGTCACTTGATCGATGCCGGGCATGCCCGTATTGGGATGATCAACATCGAATTGCTCGAAAGTGGCCTCCCCCCGCCGCAGTGGGTCGCTACGAAGGCTATACGGCAGCCCTTGCAGAGGCTGGACTGGACGCGGACCCCCCCGCGCTGGTGCGCTTCGGCAGGGGCGGCGAGGATGACGGCTACAAGTATGCAATGGAATTGATGACTGCCCCCCCGGAGAAACCTACGGCAATCTTCTGCGCCAACGACCGCACAGCGTGGGGCGCCTATCAGGCAGTGGCTGATCTTCGGCTTTCGATTCCCCCCCACGACGTGTCGATTGTGGGTTTTGATAACCAGGCCATCGTTGCGCCCCCCCATCTTCGTCCGGGGCTGACAACCTTTGAGCTGCCCTTTGTTGCCATGGGTAGCGCGCCGTTGAACTTATCCTCCAAGGCGCCGAACCCGACGGTCGGGTGGAGCTGATGGAGTGCCCCCCTTGTTGAACGAAAGTCAGTTACACACCCTAAGGAGATGCCATGAGCCGCACTATGCCGGCGAAACGCGGGCGTCCGTCTGCGGCACCGGTGCCGCAAGTTCCGCAACGAAAAATTTCTGCTTCGCTCCGCCTCCGCCGCATTTTTCGGGCCTGGCAGTTATACGTATTACTAGCGCCTGCTCTTGTGTACATCCTGGTTTTCAAATACTGGCCGATGTATGGCGTGCAGATTGCCTTCAAGAATTACAACCCCCGTGGATGGCTTCACGGACAGCCCCCTGGGTGGGGGCTGGACCACTTCGTCCGGTTCGTGAACTCTTACCAGTTCGGCCAGGTGGTGGGAAACACTCTCTGGATTGCGGTTCTGGGCCTTCTGGTGGCCTTTCCGATCCCCCCATCATCCTGGCTCTGCTGGTCAACCAGCTCCAGAGCGAGAGGTTCAAAAAGTTCACCCAAACGGTGCTCTACTCACCGGCCTTCATTTCCACGGTTGTGGTGGTGGGAATCATGTTCGTGATCCTGTCGCCGCGGTCAGGCTGGTGAACAACGCCATCCAACTCACCGGCGGCGAGCCGATCTTCTTCATGGGCTCGGCTGAGTGGTTCCGGCCGGTGTACGTCATCTCGGATGTCTGGCAGAACGCGGGGGGGTTCTCCATGATCGTTTACCTCGCAGCTTTGGCCGCTATCGACCCCGCACTTCACGACGCCGCGAAGGTGGATGGTGCGTCAAAGCTCCAGCGCATCCGCCACATCGACCTGCCGGGCATCATGCCGGTGGTGACCATCCTTTTCATCCTGGCTATCGGCAACCTGCTGAACGTGGGCTTCGAAAAGGCATTGCTGATGCAGACACCGTTGAACCTGTCCACATCAGAGATCATCCAGACCTACGTCTACCACGCTGGTTTGCAGCAAGCGCAGTTCAGCTACTCGGCCGCCATTGGCCTGTTCAACTCCCTCCTCAACCTTGCGCTTTTGCTCGTCTTCAACACGATCGCGCGCCGGGCCAACCAAGCGACCCTGTGGTGATGCCGAAATGTCCCTGACAACCGAACCCTCAACCATCCACCAGGCCAACCGTGCTCCCAACCCGGGGGCGCCGCAAGCAGACGCTGCGCGACAAGTACGGCGATCGCGTCTTCAACGTTGGCGCGACGGCAGTGCTGCTGTTGTCCATCCTTGCCGTGGTCTACCCGCTCTACTTCATTGTGATCGCTTCCATCAGTGACCCCCAATGCCGTCTATGAGGGGGGGAAAGTCTGGCTGTTCCCTTCCGGAGTTACCACCGAAGGCTACGAACGGATCTTCGCTGACAGCAGGATCTGGAACGGCTTGGGTAACACGCTCATGTACACGGTCCTGGGAACCGCCATCAGTGTCACCACCATCCTGTGCGGGGCTTACGCGCTGTCCAGGAAGGACATGCCTGGTCGAAAGATCCTGATGCTCCTGTTCGTGATCACCATGTTCTTCGACGGCGGACTCATCACCAAGTATCTGGTGGTCCGGGACCTGGGAATGCTGGACACCATTTGGGCAGTGGTTCTGCCGGGAGCCGTGGGCGTCTGGAACCTGATCATCGCCAGGTCATTCTTTGAGCACACCATCCCGAACGAACTGCGCGAGGCTGCCCAGATGGACGGGGCAACGGACTTCAAGTTCTTCTTCAACATGGTCCTGCCACTATCCAAGCCATTGATCATGCTGATGATCATGGTGCACGTGGTGGCCCATTGGAACTCGTTCTTCGACGCGCTGATCTTCCTCAACGACGACACCAAGTACCCGCTGCAGCTTGTGCTGCGGAACATCCTGATCCAGTCAGACGTCTCCTCCACCGGAACAACCGGCGGGGACATCGAATCCTATGCGGCAGCGCAAAGGATCGCAGAGCTCACCAAGTACGCCATGATCGTCGTCTCGAGCCTGCCACTCATGATCGCCCTGCCATTCATGCAGAAGCACTTCACCAAGGGCGCCATGATCGGCGCCGTCAAATAATCGCTCACCTCTAAGAAACGGTCCGAGGCATTCGGCCCCCGGACTTCATCCAAAACACCTCAGAACAGGAATGACCATGGCAATCAGCCGCAAACTCGCCGTCCTTGGCGCCGTGCTGGCCGGAACGTTGACGTTCACCGCCTGCTCGGGCTCCAACTCGGGCACCACGGAGATCAAAGATGCCTCCGCAGACTTCGGCTTTCAGGAAAAAGGCTTCCCCATTGTCAGCAAGCAGCTGACCTTGAAGTTCTCCGGGACGAAGGCGGCCCTGGCTCCGGACTACAACACGATGACCGTCGTCAAGGAATGGGAAAAGGCCACCAACGTCCACATCGAGTGGGAAAACCTTCCCGAGACGGTCTTCCAGGAAAAGAAGAACCTGATCCTGGCCAGTGGCGACCTGCCGGACGCGTTCTTCAACACAGGTTTGACGGACGCCGAGATCGCCACATACTCCGCCAGCGGCACATTGATCCCGCTGGAAGGACTGATCGAGAAAAACGCGCCGAACCTGTCCAAACTCCTCTCCGAACGCCCCGACATCAAGGCGGCGATCACCTCTTCGGACGGGCACATCTATTCCCTGCCGTCCGTGGAAGAGCTCGGCCTGGTGCAGTTCCCCCCCAACGAACTGGCCATCAACACCTCCTGGCTCAAGAAGCTCAACATCCCCATGCCCAAGACCATCGATGAGTTCCACGACGCTTGGTGGCTTTCAAAGCCCAGGACGCCTCCGGCACAGGCAAAACCATCCCCCTGAGCTTCATGCCCGGCTCATGGTGCGGCGACATCGTGGACCTGATCGCTGCCCTCGGCGGAACCCCGGACAACATGGACCACCGCATCGTCCAGGACGACAAAGTCATCTTCACTGCCACCCAGGATGGCTACAAGAAGGCCATCCAAACCCTGCACGAATGGTACAAGGAGGGCCTGATTGACCCGGAGTCCTTCTCCCAGGACGACAAAGCCTATTTGGCCAAGGGCAAGGCCGCCACGGAAAACCTCGGCTCATTTGTCTGGTGGGAAATTCATGAAATGGTTGGAGCGGACCGCGCCGGCGACTACGCTTGGTGCCCGTCCTTGAGGCGTCCACGGCAAGCGAATCGCCAGCCAGTCCAACAACCAGGAAATCGCACGCGGCGCATTCGCCATCACCCGGGCCAACAAATACCCGGCAGCCACCATGCGCTGGGCCGACAACCTGTACGATCCCATCCAGTCAGCCCAGGCCAACTGGGGGACCCATTGGTGAGACCCTCCAGAAGGACGCCAGCGGCATCCTGACCCAAATCCCGGCGCGGCCGGAACCAGCGAAGGCGAACGCCGCCAAAAGGTCGCCCCCCCGGGCGGACCGAAGGCAAACACCGCCGAGAACTTCACGTCCGTCGTCGCGCCCGAACCACGCGCCGCGGCCCGCCAAAAGACGGTCACCGAAAACTACAAGCCCTTCGCAGGTAACGACGGCTACCCGCCCGTGGCACTGTCCAACGAAGAGCTCCAGCAGATCAGCACCGTCCAGACCGACGTCACCTCGCTGGTCAAGCAAAACACCGCCAAGTGGATCGTCTCCGGCGGCATCGAGCAGGAATGGGACGGTTACGTCACCCAGCTCAAGAACGTGGGAGTCGACAAGATGATCGAGGTCTACCAGGCGGCCTACGACCGCTTCAAGAAGAACTCCTAACTGCCAACACCCAAGGTGGAACCGGCGCCCAGCGCGCTGGTTCCACCTTGACCGCTCTTCCGTCTGCGGGACTCCCACGAGAACTGCAGAAATCACCTGCCAAGAAAGAGACTCACTTTCATGACTGCCGCCGCCGCCACGACAACCGACATCTTCCGGCCCGCCCTTCATTACAGCACCGGAGGCACCTGGCTCAACGACCCCAACGGCCTCATCTTCCATGACGGCGCTTACCACCTCTATTACCAGAACAACCCGTTCGGCAGCGAGCACGCCAATCTGTCCTGGGGCCACGCTACGTCCACCGACCTTGTGAGCTGGACTGACCATCCCGTCGCCATCGCCTGTGACGAGAACGAAGACATCTTCTCCGGCAGCATCGTCTTCGACAGGCAGAACACCAGCGGCTTCGGCAAGGACGGAACAGCACCGCTGGTAGCCATCTACACCAGCGCCTACAAACCAGGGTCCATGCTCGAAGGAATTCAAGCCCAGTCACTGGCCTACAGCCTCGACGGCGGGTACACCTGGAGCAAATACGCGGAGAATCCCGTTCTGGACCGCCGTTCAGCTGATTTCCGCGACCCTAAAGTGTTCCGCTACGAAGGTGACGCCGGCAGCTACTGGGTCATGGTGGTCGTTGAGGCGCACGACTTCCAGGTCCTTCTTTACAAGTCCCGGGATCTCAGGAACTGGGAGTACCTGAGCACCTTCGGTCCTGCGAACGCGACGGGAGGCATCTGGGAGTGCCCGGACCTGTTCCCCCCCCTGCCCGTCGACGGCGACCCCCGAGGACGTCAAATGGGTGCTCACCGTCAACCTGAACCCGGGCGGTCCAAATGGCGGCTCGGCCGGGCAGTACTTCGTAGGTGACTTCGACGGCGCCACGTTCACCTCAGCCACCACAGTGACCGAAGGTCTTCAGGACCAGAGAGGCTGGGCGAATACCAGTGGCTGGACTGGGGCCGGGACTACTACGCTGCCGTCTCCTTCAGCGACGCACCGGAAGGCCGCCGCCTGATGATCGCGTGGATGAACAACTGGCAATACGTCAACGAACTCCCCCCCACGGCATCATGCGAAGCCCCCCCATGTCACTGGTCCGGGAACTGACACTCCAAACAATCGGCGGCGAGACGCACCTGGTGCAGCAGCCGGTGGGGGACTGGGCTGCCGTAAGCGCCTCGGTCTCAAACTTCAGCCTCCCTGAAACCACCATCCCGGCGGGGGGGACCACAATTCTTGACGGTGCGGCTGGAACGGTCCAACGCATTGACATTTCCTGGTCGCCAGGAGCAGCCGAAGAATTCGGGCTCGTTGTCCGAGGCGGGGGTTCGCAAGGAACCCGCATTGGTATTCGGCCTGCCGGGGGGGACCCTGGTCGTCGACCGCCGCGAATCGGGGCAGACAGACTTCCATGAAGCCTTCGCATCCATCGACACCGCCCCATCCGGTTGGTGGAGGGTCAGTACCAACTCACCCTCTTCGTGGACCGCTGTTCAGTGGAGGTATTTGCTCAAGGCGGCCAAGTCACCATGACGGAACTAGTCTTTCCGTCCTTGACGAGCAACGACGTCTCCCTTTACTCGGTAGGCGGTTCAACCACGCTCAACAGCCTGCACATCACCCAGTACGCGTAGACAACCGGCACATCCCCTTGCGCCGAGTTGGCATTTGATGACCGTCCCAGCCGTGGACATGGTCATTAGGTGCCATCTCGGGGGGGCGGGGGGGAAAAGGGGAGGGGGGGCTAGTCTAGGCGCATGACCACTCGAGCCAACGAACTCACTGCCTTGGTTACCGGTGCCACCGCCGGGCTCGGTGCAGAATTCGCCCGCCAGCTTGCCGAAGCCGGACACCACCTTGTCCTGGTGGCCCGCGATGAAGAGCGCCTCAAAGAAAAGGCCGAGGAACTCGAACGCGACTTCAGTATCTCGGCGGAGGTCCTTCCCGCGGACTTAACCACCGACGTCGGCGTCTCGGCAGTCGCTGACCGCTTGCGGGACGCTGCGCGGCCTGTGGATGTTCTGGTCAACAACGCGGGCATCGGGCTGTTGAAGTCGTTCGAACGGAATGACTTGGACGAGGAACGTCGCCACCTGAGGCTCCACGTCCAGACACCCATGGAATTGAGCCACGCTGCACTTGAAGTCATGCTGGCACGCGGCAAGGGGGCGGATCATCAACGTCGCCAGCGTGGCAGCGTTCGCCAACAGGGTACTTACTCCGCCGCCAAAGCGTGGCAAGTGACATTCAGCCGGTGGGCCAACATCACCTACGCGAAATCCGGAGTGCAGGTCACCGCTGTTTGCCCAGGTTTCACCCACACCGAATTCCACGACCGTATGGGCATGGACAAAACCGTTGCTCCCCCCCGGTTCTTGTGGCTCACAGCCGAGCGGGTAGTGCGCGAGGGGCTGGAGGACAACGCCAAGGGCAAGGGTGTCTCCATCCCTACGCGACGGTACAAAGTGGTCAGTTTCTTTGCACGTATCCTGCCAGCGAAGCTCACCTCGGGCCCACCCCCGGCGTCCGCTCGAGCCGTAAATCTGAGGTCCGGGTTACTATGACAGTTCATTCGAGCCTGAGGGGGCAGCGCCGTGAGGAACAAATCCTTGGCATTCATTGTGGCCATGGTCGTAAGCGGACTATTACTGAGCGGCTGCACCGGAACGAGCAACACGGGCTTCAAGGCGCTGGAGCGAGAGGCGACGGAGACCGACACTCCGCCGACGGGCCTGAAACTCGAGCAATTCGAACTGGAAAAGGTGCTGTTGGTCGCCGAAGCGAACGGGAAGAAGTACTACTTGGGGGGGCAGGGCAAACAGGGCCGCCCGTCCTGCTTGATCGTAGAAGCTGCGGAACCATACTTCTCGCATAGCGGCTGCAGTGATTCCATCCAGGGAGAGATGCTGAGAATCAGTGGTCCCGACCAAAAATCTGCTGTTCTGGTCTCCGACGGCTATGACACCAAGGAGCTTGAGTCGAGCGGCTTGACGAAAATCCACCCGAACATCCTCGTCGTCGCGAACTGAAACAGTTACGAACTGAAACAGTTGCGAACTGAAACAGTTACAAACTGACCCGGCCCCCCCTCGGGGCCCGCACCAGCACCGCCACCGCGATCCCAACAACGGCTCCCACAAATGTCTCGATGGCACGCTCCATGACCAGCACGCCTGGGTCCATGGGAGCAGCGAGTTGGGCGATCAGCAGGATCACGGGAGTAAAGAACACCATGGCCCAACCGTAGTGTCGTGCCATGAACAGCTCGGTGGGGGGGAACTGACACAAAACCACCAGCACAGCGAGCACCACTGCGGTTTGGCCCGGGAAGTACTGCAGAGGCGATAGCGGACTGGGGGGGAAAAGCACGACGGCGACTATCCCCAACCCGAGGAACGTCCCCACGATGCGGTGGATACCTCGGTGGACGCGGCTTGGGAGGTCGGCTCCTGCGAGGGGGGGCACGGCCGCGGCGGCCATGGCCCAATGTGGGTGGCCG
>BBFS01000035.1 GCA_001313365.1 Paenarthrobacter nitroguajacolicus JCM 14115 | reverse complement strand
CCACCATCGCAGCCGTCACGCGAGGTGAGCGGGCGCGCGGCCGCGGCGCCGATCCAGGGATTCCATGCATCGATCGTAGCGTTCATAAACCGCTCTGACCTGCGAGAAGGCATCAAGCGCTTGACGTAGCGAGCAAACGCCGAGCGTTAAGCGTTTGACGTACCCCCCCGCAAAGCAGTGCCAGAATTCCCCCCCAGAATGCTTAGCGCCCTGCCCCCCCGGGCAACTACCAGGCAGGCCCCCCCAATGACGTGGAGAGAACCGTGGAACCCAACACCATGACACCGGCACGCAAGAAAATCATTCTTGACTGCGACCCTGGCCATGACGACGCAGTGGCATTGCTGCTGGCGCACGGCAACCCGGACATCGAACTGCTGGCGGTGACCACCGTGGTGGGAAACCAGACTCTGGAAAAGGTCACCCGAAACGCCCTTTCCGTAGCCACCATTGCCGGCATCACGGGCGTCCCCTTTGCTGCAGGCTGCGACCGCCCCTTGGTGCGCACCATCGAAACGGCCCCCCCAGCATCCACGGCGATTCCGGCATGGACGGCCCGGAGCAGCCCGAGTCCGCTATCGAGCTGGACCCGCGCCACGCCGTCGACCTCATCATTGAAACCGTCATGGCACATGAGCCGGGCACGGTCACCCTGGTCCCCCCCACCGCGGGCCTCACCAACATTGCAATGGCCGCCCGCAAGGAGCCGCGCATCGTGGAGCGCGTGAAGGAAGTTGTCCTCATGGGCGGCGGTTACCACGTGGGCAACTGGAGCGCCGTGGCTGAGTTCAACATCATCATCGACCCCGAAGCCGCGCACATTGTCTTCAATGAAAAGTGGCCCTTGGTAATGGTCGGCCTGGACCTCACGCACCAGGCGCTGGCCACGGACGAGGTAGTGGACCGCATCGCAAAAATCGGCACCAAGCCGGCCAAGTTCGTCATGGAACTCATGGACTTCTTCCAGAAGACCTACAAGGATGCCCAAGGCTTCGATTTCCCGCCGGTCCACGACCCCTGCGCAGTCGCCTACGTCATCGACCCCACCGTCATGACCACCCGCAAGGTCCCCGTAGACATCGAACTGCAGGGCAAACTCACCCTCGGTATGACCGTTGCAGACTTCCGCGCACCCGCACCGGATGACTGCCACACCTCCGTTGCCGTGGACCTGGATCACAAGAAGTTCTGGGATTTGGTCACCGATGCCATTGAACGGATCGGCGAACCAACGCACGACGTCGGCGCTGACGCCACCGCTGCAGTCAACGCCACGGCCGAGGCAATCCTGGCAGGGGAAGCCAAATAATGTCCTCCGCCACAACAGAATCCAAATCCACCCGCGGCAACGTCACCGCCCTCATGGTTGCGTTGCTGGCCGCCTGCGTGGCTTTCCAGCTCAATGCGTCCATGCTCAGCCCCGCACTGGTCACCATGGGCAACGAACTCAACACGGACCAAGCCACCATCGGCCTGTCCCAGACCTGGTTCTTCACCGCCGCAGCCCTCTTCTCCCTCTTCCTCCCGCGCCTCAGCGACATCGTTGGCCGTAAGAAGATCCTCGTTGGGATGATGCTCCTGATGGCTGTCGGCTCGGTCATCGCAGCAATGGCGCCCGACGTCACGTGGCTGTTCGTGGGCCGCATCATCCAGGCGTCAGCGGCCCAACTGTTCCGCTCTGCCTGATCATGCTCCGCTCCGCGGTCTCCAATCCGCGCAAGTACGGCACCCTCATGGGCCTCATCACCGCAGTCAACGGCGGCGTGGCCGGCGTCGACTCATTCGTAGGCGGATACTTCGCTGAGAACTTCGGCTTCCGCAGCATCTTCTGGTTGATGGTTGCACTCGCTTTGGTAGCTACCGTCCTGATCGCCGTCCTCGCAGGCGAAAGCAAGCCCGCCGCCGGGACCACCATGGACTGGCTGGGCGTGTTTTTCATTGTCATCGCCGTCGGTGCCCTGCTGACCGCACTGAACGAGGGCGCGAAACTGGCCACGGCGTTCGACGCCGGAACCCTGACCCTCGCGATCGTGCTCACGGCGATTGCCGCCGTCGCGTTCTTTGCGTTCTGGAGTGTGGAAAAGCGCGCCAAGCAGCCCATGGTGGAAACAGTGCACCTGCGCCAGCGCTCCACGTGGGCTCCGCTGCTGACCACCACCCTCACCATGACGGGCATCTTCGCGGTCATCAACGGCATAGTCCCGGCCTACGTTCAGGCAGCTGATCCCGGTTTCGGCGTTGGCCCCCACCGAGATGTCGCTCATCATCCTGACCCCCTATGCACTGCTTGGCTGGCTGTTCGGCCCCATCAGCGGCCGCCTGGCGCCTGTCCTCGGCTACACCAAGGTCCTGCGCATCGGCCTTGTCGGCAGCCTCGTGGCACTGGCCATCATCGCGTTCTTCGGACTCAACAACCTGCCCATGATGATCGTGGGCACGGCCTTGCTGGGCATCATGTACGCCGGTACGGTCAACATCATGCTGAACGGATTGGGCGTGGTTCTCTCGCCCCCCCAGGCAACCCGGGCTTCCTGCCTGGCATGAATGCCGGCGCGTTCAACCTCGGCGCGGGCCTGAGCTTCCTTGTCCTTCCTGCGGTCCTGGTGGCCACGTCTACGCTCAATGACGACAAGGCTTCTTATCTGACCGTTGTGGTGGTGGGCCTCGCCATCACGTTCGCTGCCTTCGCCGCGTCGTTGCTCATTCCGAAGCCCGTGGACGCAGAAGTGACCGAGAACGACAAGGTGACCGCATGACCAGCGCACCCAAGGCGGGAATCGTCGTCGTCGGCTCCCTCAACGCGGACCTCACCATCTACTGCGACCGCCTCCCCCCCAACCCGGCGAGACAGTCCACGGCAACGGTTTCGCAGTGAACCCCCCCGGCGGCAAGAGTGCCAACCAGGCGGTGGCTGCCAGCAAGCTCGGCGGGCATGTAATCCTGATCGGCGCTGTGGGTGACGACTCCAACGGCACCATGCTCCTTGAATCGACTGCCAACGCCGGCGTAGACGTTTCGCGGGTCCGACGCTCCGACGTCGCCACCGGTGTCGCAGTCATTTCCGTGGATGCCAGCGGCGAGAACAGCATCATCATCTCGGCCGGCGCCAATGGCACCCTGAGGCCGTCGGACGTTACGCCCGACGCCTTCGAGGACGCGGCCGTGGTGTGCCTCTGCCTGGAGGTGGGGGACCGATACGGTCATCGCCGCCGCCCAAACAGGGCACGACGCCGGCGCAACAGTTCTACTGAACCTCTCGCCTTACGCCGAGGTGCCGGAGCGTTTGGCCAGGTTGAGCGACGTGCTGCTGGTGAATGCGCACGAGGCGTCACTGTTCCTCGGCGCAGAAGCCGACGTACCCGACGCCGAGGCTGGCGTGGAGGCGTGGGAGCCGGTCCGGAGCCAGTTTGCGGACCGGGGGTTTGCAGCGGGTTCTGGTCACTCTCGGCGCACATGGTTCCGTGGTCCTGGATTCGTTGGCGCGTGGCGCTGAAGACCAGATCACGCGCATTGCCCCCCCGACGCGTGTTTCTGCGGTTGACACCACGGGCGCCGGCGATGCCTTCACTGGTGCTGTCGCTGCACGTTTGGCCGCTGGTGAATCACTTGCCGGTGCGGCGTCTTTCGCCTCGGTGGCGGCCGCGTTGGCTGCAACGAAGAAAGGGACGCAGGCCGCATACCCGACCATCGCCGACGTCGAGCAGCTGCGGGACGCTTAGTCCCGGCGTTGCACCCAACTGGGTCGCAATTGAGCGCGTTTTGAACCTCCAAAACGCGCTCAATTGACCTACTTGGGTTAAGCGGACTTGCGGGCCGCGCGTTGGGCCGCGCGCTCTACGGCCTTGCGGCTCAGGGCGCCATGGCCGGCCATGAGCCTGGGAACCACAACGTAAACAGCCGCGGGAACCACAAGGGCCGTCAGCAGCAGTGCCCGCAAGACCGGGTGCCACGAGTCCATGACGGGTCCCAGGAGCAGCATGCCGATGGACACGAGCGGGAAGATGGCCAGCCACGTAATCACCGCGCGAACGTGCACGGATGGCATGTGAGGGCGGGTTGCCGGCGCTGTGGGCTCGGTTGTGATCTCGGAGGTTGTTTGTGTGGTCATGGCATTCTCCAACTAAACGGTTGCTTTTGGCTTGGGATCACAATAACCCCCCCGCTCGCCCACAATTACAACCATCTAGTTGGAAACTGGTAATATGACCCCCCCATGGCGTGGGACACAGAGCGAACCAAAGGGCTGCTGCTCGAAGCAGCAACGTCCGAGTTTTGCGCGCGTGGACTGGCCGGTGCACGCATTGACCGCATTGCGGCAGAGGCGGGCGTCAACAAGGAGCGGATCTACCAATACTTCGGCAACAAAAATGCGCTTTTCGACGCCGTAATCGTCACCGCGCTGAGCTCACTCATGGATGAAGTTCCCATCGAGGGCAGCGGTCCCGAAGCAATGGCAGACTACGCCGGCCGGCTCTTCGACCACCACCAGAAGGATGCCACGGCACCACGCCTCCTGTTTTGGGAAGGGCTCGAACGGGGGCGCGGAGGTTGTCGGACTGCCCAAGCGGATGGCCAACTGCGCCTCCAAGGTCAATAGCACTATCGCCGCCCTCCCTGGCATTTCCAAGGAAGACGCCGGGGACCTCCTCATCACCATCGTGAGTTTGTGCGACGCCGCACCCGTGCTCCCTGCGCTCGACGGACTCATGGCCGGGGGACTATCCGGCAGGGCCGAAAGGCGACGCGCCGCCGTCGTACGCACCGTTTACCTGGCCGCCGCAGCGCTGGCCGCCGAAGCGCGGGAAGCCACTCCCGCCTAGCGCAAGCACCTGCTGGAAGCGCCGGCGTGACAGCTTTGACAGGAAAAGTGACTCACTTGTGAAGTTCCCCCCCTAGCCAAGAGGGGGCGCCATGAATCATGCTTGCTGCATGTACTCAACGACGAGCCCATACCGCATCATCACGGTCTGCACTGGAAACATCTGCCGCTCGCCCATGGCAGCGCTCATGCTTACCGAAGCCTTCGAAGCGGAAGGGCTCGGCCGGCTTGTAGTGGTGGACTCCGCGGGCACTACAGGGTACGAGGTTGGACACCCCCCCATAGACCCCCCGTGCCGCACGCGTCCTGACCACACAGCACCTCACGTCGGAGGACCACGTTGCCCGCGAGTGGCGGCGGGAATGGTACGCCGAACGTGACCTGATCCTCGCACTGGACGTTGACCATTTCGGCTGGCTCCAGGAAGGCGCGCCGGATCACTCCTCACTCGAAAAAGTTCGGATGCTCCGCAGCTTCGATCCACACATGGCAGGCCGCAGCTCCCTGGACCTGGGCATCGAAGACCCTTGGTACGGCGGGCACGCGGACTTCGATAACACGTGGACGCTCATCAAGGCCGCCATCCCCCGGGATCGTGCAGTATGTCAAGGCAGCCATCAGCTCCGCGCAGTCCGCGGCAGGCCAGGACCACCAGCAGGTAACCTCTATGACATGACCCCTGCACCTGTGATCATCGCTGTTGACGGCAGGTCCGGCGCAGGAAAAACCACGCTGGCCGTTGAACTGGCGGCCCGGTTGCGGCAGCACCACAAGGTTTCGCTGTTCCATCTCGAGGACATCTACCCGGGCTGGAACGGTCTCATGCCGGGCATCGAGCGGTACGTCGGCACGGTCCTGAAGCCGCTGAGCGAGGGCCAGGCGGCGGAATGGACCAGTTGGGACTGGGAGAAGCATTACGACGGCGGCCTGAACGTCACGCTGCCCGCCGAGATAGTCATTGTGGAAGGCGTAGGAGCGGCAGCGGATGCAGCCCGTCCCATGCTGGATGCGTGGTGTGGTGGAATCCCCCAGGTGACGATCGCCGTCGTCGGGCTTTGACCCGCGACGGAAGCACCTACGAACCTTACTGGGACAGCTGGGCAGCCCAAGAGGACGAGTGGCTTTCAGCCGATGCGGTGATCGGCGCCGCCGACGTCCGCGTGCAGAACCTTGCGGACGGCAGCGCACCGGATGATGTCCTGCGTGCTCATGTACCTGCCTCCGGTTGCTGCCATCTTGTCGCCGGAACTCAGCGCCCGCCGAGGACTGCAATTGCGCTCCGAGCGCCTCGAGGCGACGCCCGACGCAGCGCTTCTCTTCGCTTCCCTGTACGGCAAGTCCACGAACGCGGTGTGGCTGGATTCTTCCAATGCCTCCGCGGTCGCCGGCCGTTCCCAAGCGGCCGCGCGCAGCCGCTTCAGCATCTTGGCTGACGACGGCGGCACCTTCGGCCAGTCGGTGCTGCACCGGTCCGGGACTACCCAAGTGACCGCCGGTTCCGCACCGTGAGCACCTCCGGGCCGTTCTTCCGCTGGCTCGATTCTGTCTGGGGCCGCCGCGCCGTCCGCGCACCCCCCCGCGGTTACGACGGCCAGTTCACTCTTGGCTGGCTCGGCTACCTCGCTACGAACTCAAGCGCGAAACCGGCGGCAATGACGTTCCCTCCGACACCCCCCCGGACGCGGCCCTGCTATTTGCCGGTCGGGCTGTGGTACTGGACCATCGCGAACAAACTGTCTGGCTGCTTGCCTTGGACGCTCCCGACGCCGAGGAATGGTTCCGGGAGGCCCGCGCCGCCGTAGAGGCTGCTGTCGCCGCTCTTGACGTCGCCGTCTCTGTGTCATCCGGCACGGTTCCCGAATTCGTCAGCCGCGACTCTGCCACGGACTACAAGCGCAAGATCGCTGACTCCCAGCACGAAATCAGCGAAGGAAACTCCTACGAGATCTGCCTGACCACTACGTTGGAAGCCCCCGCTGCAACTTGGATCCTTGGGCGGGTTACCTCAGCCTTCGACGCCGGAACCCGGCACCGTTCGCCAGCTACCTTCGGTTCGGCGAACTGGTGGTCGCGAGTACCTCGCCCGAGCGATTCCTCCGCATATTGTCCGACGGCGGCATGCGTGCGGAGCCGATCAAGGGAACACGCGGCCGGTCCTCCGACCCCCCCTCCGAGGACGCTGCTTTGCGGCACGATCTTGAGACGTCGCTGAAGGACCGCGCGGAGAACATCATGATCGTGGACCTGCTGCGCAACGACCTCAGCCATTTCGCCATCCCGGGTTCGGTGACCGTCAGCCGGCTGTGCGCGATCGAGAGCTACGCAACGGTCCACCAAATGGTGAGCACCATAGACGCGCACCTTCGTCCGGGGGGGCTCCGCGGGCGGAAGCTTGGCGGCAGCCTTCCCGGCCGGGTCCATGACAGGTGCGCCGAAGATCAGCACCATGGACATCCTCGACCAACTCGAATCCGGGCCCCGGGGGGGCATCTACTCCGGCGCCATCGGCTACTTCTCCTTGAACGCGGCCACGGACCTTGCCGTGGTGATTCGCACCCTGGTGGTCAATCCCGACGGCGCTGGCGGGCGAACCCTGTCCCTCGGCGTGGGTGGAGCTATCACCGCGGATTCCGTTGCGGACGATGAGTACGAGGAAATCCGGACTAAAGCATTCGGCGTCCTGTCCACACTGGCGCTGATTCCCGGGCTGAGCCGCTAGTCCACAGTTGAGGGCTACTGGAGCGTCGCAGTCAATCTGGCTACGTTATCCACATACTTCGCCAAAGGGGGGGTCTATCCATCCAGTCTTCCAACATAAGCTCACGGGACACCTCGCGATACGTGGACTCCACGGCCCGCATGAGGTTCACGGTTTCGGCGCCGAGGAGCATCACCGAGACCTCCATGTTCAGGGAGAAGGAGCGCATGTCCATATTGCTGGAACCAAGAACGGCCACTTCGTCATCGATGGTGAAGTGCTTGGCGTGGAGGACATACGGCGCCCGGTACAAATAGATGCGAACCCCTGCATCCAAGAGGGCTTCGTAGTAGGAACGCTGGGCGTGGTGAACCAGGAACTGGTCCCCCCTTTTCTGACACAAAAAGCTCCACGGCGACACCTCGCTGCGCTGCTGTGGTAATCGCATACAGCAGGGAATCGTCAGGGACAAAGTAGGGGGGGCTGCAGATGGAGATCGTGTGCTGCGCCGAATAGATAAGGGTGTTGAACAAGCGGAGGTTGTTTTCAGTGGCGAAACCTGGGCCACTCGGCACTACCTGGCTGTAACGCGACCAGGCGGAGGCTGTGTTGGCAGCCGCAGTTGGTCTTCCAGGGACTCGTCGGTTTCGCTGAGCCAGTCCGTCGCGAAGACGACATTCAAGGTAGCGACGATCGGTCCTCAAGCCGGGACATAAGCTCAACCCATTTGCGTCCCACCTTGTGGTGCTTTGGGTTGTTGTAGGAAGGTTCGATCAAGTTCTGAGAGCCGGTGAAAGCGACCAGTCCGTCGATCACCATGATCTTGCGGTGGTTCCTCAGGTCCGGGCGCCGCCACTGACCGTGAATGGGCAAAAGCGGTAGCATCCGCTTCCACTGGATCTTGCTTGCCTTCAGTCTTCGGATCAGGCGGCGGTATCCCTTTACCCGAAGCGTTCCAATGTGGTCGAAAAGGAGCCTCACCGTGACACCGCGCTCGGTCGCCTTCTCCAGCTCAGTCAGAAGCTCATCGGTGACGGAATCGCTGCTCATGATGTAGAACTCCGCGTTGACGTAGTCCTTCGCGCTCCGAACCGCCTCGGCCATGGCTTTGATCGACTCCTCGTAACCGGGAATCAGTTCAACCTTGTTGCCGTCCACCATGGGCAGCGAACCAAGGCGGTGGTTCAGCTCACCCGCCGACTTCACCCATTCCGGGCCTGAATAGACACTCACTGGATCTGCAAGGTCGGAAGTGACGGCACGCACGCGCCGATTCACTTCTTCCTGCTGCTCACGCCGGCGTGGACAGTTTGAAATTGCCAAAAAGGAGGAAGAGGACGAACCTACGGATGGGATGAGGAACACAGCCAAAAGCCAGGCCATGGCCGTGGTGGGACGCCGGTTACCGGGAATGATGCCCAAAAGGACGATGCGCATGATCACTTCCGCGATGGCCCACGCGCCTAACAACCAGGTCCACTCCTGGCCAAACGGAAAAGGAAAGAGCACCTGCAAACCCCCCCCACGGTCCAAGAACAACAGTGACCACAGCCTATCCGGCAAAGTCGTGCGCCACGGCCCCCCCGCACTAAGCTGGGACCATGACTTCACCTGCTCCCACGGTCCTGGTTTTCCTTGACCCCCCCGCCTTCGAAAACGGACGCATTGCCGATTCAAGCCAGCCGCAGCTCATGGCTACCGACCTTGGCGCGACCCGCGGCGACGGAGTGTTCGAATCACTCCTCGCTGTTCAGGGACGACCCCGCAAGGTCCAGGCCCACCTGAACCGGCTGAGCAGTTCCGCCGCAGCCTTGGACCTGGTACTTCCGGAGCAGGATGCCTGGCGCAAGGCGATCGATACCGCCATCAACGAGTTCCGCGATGTCCACCCGGCTCCCACGCCGGAGGAGGACGAGGTTGTGGTCAAGCTGATCGTGACCCGCGGTGTCGAAGGTGCAGCCAGCCCCACATGCTGGGTGCAGGCTTCGCCCTCACCTGCGGGCAGTCGCCGACAACGCGAGACGGGCATCGACGTCGTACTTTTGGACCGCGGCTTCGACACCGAAGCCGGCGAACGGGCGCCGTGGCTGTTGCTGGGTGCCAAGACGCTCTCTTATGCAGTAAACATGGCTGCGCTGCGCTTTGCGCATAAGCAGGGCGCAGATGATGCCATCTTCACCTCCACGGATGGCCGCGTGCTGGAGGGCCCAACCTCCACTGTTTTGCTGGCTCACCTTGAAACAGTCGACGACGGCGAAGGTTCCGTGAAGACCATACGCCGCCTCATCACGCCGCAGCATGACAGCGGAATCCTGCCCGGCACCTCGCAGGGCGCACTGTTCGCAGCGGCAAAAGCTGCCGGCTGGGAGCTCGGCTATGGGCCGCTTGTGCCGCAGGACCTGTTTGATGCCGACGCCGTATGGCTTATCTCCAGCATCCGTTTAATCGCCCCTGTGAACCACATCAACGGCAAGGAAATCGGCACACCGTCTGTTCGGAAGCAGCTCACAGCCGAACTCAATGAGCTCTTCGCAGGCATCGAGTAAATCGCTGGGCTTCCAAGCTTTTCGCTGATGAAGCCCCCGCTAGAACCTAGCAGGTCACAAGTAGAGTAATTGCTCGCATGACTCAATGATTAGAAACTCTTGGGCTCGACCATGAGCGCCCATTGCGTTCAATCACGTTTCTTATCCTCCTTGAAATGATCATTCGTCATGTGATGAATCTTGTTCTCGTGTTAGTTGGATCACGTCCCGCTAGTACACCTACTTCAGACTTTGCTGGCTAACTTCCCGGAGGGAATATGGGACTCAGCTCCCCCCCACAGAAGCCGAAGCATCGGCAACCGAGGCACAGTCCCAGACTGGCGCCTCACAGACAGGACTTCGCCGGTCCATGGAGGCCCGGCACCTGGTGATGATCGCCATGGGCGGCGTCATCGGCTCTGGCCTGTTCGTTAGTTCCGGATACACCATCTCCACCGCCGGCCCCTTGGGCGCCGTGATTGCCTTCCTCATTGGCGCCGTGGTGGTCTACCTGGTGATGGCATGCCTCGGGGGGAGCTCGCTGTTGCGTTCCCCGTCTCAGGTGCCTTCCACATTTATGCCGCCCGCACCATCGGCCCGGCTACTGGCTTTGCCACGGCCTGGTTGTACTGGCTCTGCTGGGCTGTGGCTCTAGGTTCCGAGTTCACCGCAGCGGGCTTACTCATGCAACGCTGGTTCCCGGGCGTCGACGTCTGGATCTGGTGCTTCGTCTTCGCCACGGTCCTGTTCACCCTCAATGCCATTTCATCGCGCGTCTTTGGTGAATCAGAGTTCTGGTTCGCGCTGATCAAGGTTGCCGCCGTCGTCGGCTGATCATTCTGGGCGGAGCCGCATTGGCTGGCTTCCACCCTCTGGCCGCTGGCGAGTACCCGTCCTTTGGCGAGAACTTCAGCACGCCGGACGGCCTCTTCCCGAACGGATTCACCGGCGTCTTCGTCACGTGCCTGGCGGTCTTCTACGCCTTCTCGGGCTCCGAGCTGATCGGCGTTGCCGCGGGAGAAACCGCAAATCCCGGCGCGAACATCCCCCAAGGCGATGCGGACCACCGTCATACGACTCATGATCTTCTTTGTTGGTGCGATCGTGGTCATCGCCGCCACCATTCCTTACGAACAAGTCAGCGTGGACGAGAGCCCGTTTGTCACCGTCTTCTCCATGCTCGGCATCCCATACGCCGCGGACATCATGAACTTCGTGATCATCACGGCACTGCTTTCCGCCGGCAACTGCGGGCTTTTCTCCTGTGCACGCATGCTTTTCTCGCTGGCCGACGAAGGCCACGCCCCCCAAGGCCTTCCGTAAACTGACCAAGCGCGGGATCCCCATGGTGGCCCTCTGCGTCAGTATGCTGGGCGGCCTGGCTTCGCTGATCAGCAGCGTTGTTGCCCCGGCCACCGTCTACTTGGTGCTCGTTTCCGTGGCCGGTTTCGCGACCGTTGGCGTTTGGATGTCCATCGTCGCTTCACACTTCATCTACCGCCGGACGTTCATCAAGAACGGTGGAGACCTCAGCACGCTTCCGTACAAGGCTCCGTTGTTTCCATTGGTACCGATCCTCGCGTTCGCGCTCTGCCTGGTATCGCTGATCGGCATCGCGTTCGACCCCCAACCAAGTAGCTGCACTCCTGTTCGGCGTTCCGTTCGTGGGTGCCTGCTACGCCATCTTCTACTTCAAATACGGACGACGCCGGTCGCTCAAGAAGGCTGTGGACGTTTAGGACTTTGTAGTCCGTGACTTCCTGGCCTTCTTTGGAAGTCAATCAGCCCCTGGGCAGCCCTTGCCGGTTGCCAGGGGGGGCTGATCTCGTTTCAACAGGGTCGGGGGGGCTCTCCTTGGGTGGTACCTTCACCACCCACATTGAATCCTGGATGGCTCCGACACGCCCGCCAAGGGGTGTGTCACAGCCTGTTGGACGCCAAAGTAGGTGGTGGCGACACGCTCTGGTTGGATCCTCTGAGAACTTACGACGGCGGCCCCCCGCCTTGCCTGCCCGCGCTGACCTTCGCGGTCTCCTGACCTTCTTTGGAAGTCAATCAGCCCTTGGCAACCGCCTCCGGTTGCCCAAAGGCTGGTTCAATGACAACCGGGGTCACGACCCCCCCACGCCTCGTGCCGCCACCACCCACATTGAATCCTGATTGGCTCCGACACGCCTGCCAAGGGGTGTGTCACAGCCCTGTTGGACGCCAAAGTAGGTGGTGGCAGCACGCTCGGCTAGCGGTGGGATCTATTTCTTGGCTGCGCGTACCGGGTGCTCGCTCAAGATGGACAGACGGTTGAAGGCGTTGATCCCTATTGCCGCCATGCAGAGGACGCTGATCTGCTCGTCACTGTAGTGCTGACGTGCCTGTTCAAAAAGCTCGGGGGCTGGGCCTCGACGAGCTCATACGGGTGATCTGCTCAGCCATCTCCATCGCCACCACCTCAGCGGGTTCAAACAGCTGAACTTCCTTGTAAACGGCAACGAGGGACAGCCGCTGTTCCGTCTCGCCGTATTTGAGGGCGCGACGGTGATGAAGGTCCAGGCAAAAGGCGCAGCCGTTGATCTGCGAGCACAAGTAGTTGATGAGCTCAAGGGTGCGGCGCGGGATGCCAAGCCGGTCAGCTTCGTCCACGAGCTGCTGGGAATAGTGGCTTAGGGTCGCGTAAAGATCCGGCTGCTGCTTGTCCAGATAGCCGGCCAGACGTGGTTTTGTTTCCTGTTCAGGCATGGTTGGAGCCTAACGCAACGGGGGGTTCCTGTCCCCCCCGCTTCAGCTCCTGAATGCGGAGGCGAAGGAAGATGATCGCCAGCACCAGGCATAGATCACCAAAGCTGCAACGCCCACTGTCACCAAGACGTAGAGAATGCCAAAAGCTGAAAACAAAGAAAGCCCCCCCCAATTACGGCCCGGCTGGTGCCGACCAGGGTTTCAGATGCTAGCAGCCCCCCCTATGCCAAACCCGAGGGACGTGAAAGAGCATCCACCCCAAACCCGAGGACGTGAAAGAGCATCCACCCCAAACCCGAGGACGTGAGAGAGGGTTACCCCAAACCCGAGGACGTGAGAGAGGGCTTACCCCAAACCCGAGGATGTGAGAGAGGGCTTACTCGCGGCGCCGGGGGGGGTGTCGGCAGCGAGCCGTATGCCGTGCTCCGCCAGCCACACCGGGTTGAAGGCCTTGCTCAGGTAGTTCGTGCCGGCGTCGGGCGCTATGGCCACCACCACCGAACCGTGAGGTGCTGCTCGAGCCACCCGCACAGCCGCGGCAACAGCGAGCCCGGAAGACGGACCCAGCGCGAGTCCTTCTTCATCAAGAAGCCTGTGGACGGTGGTGTAAACCTCGTCGTTGGGGGATCCTCAGGAAACGGTCCACGATGGCGCGGTCGAAAGCTTGGGCCATTCAGCTTCGGGCCAGGAGTTGCCCACGCCGTCCACCAGGATCTCGCCGGGATGGCCGCCGCTGTAGGCGGAGCCGTAGGGGGGGTCGGCACCAACAACTTCCACGTGCCCGCCGGGTCGTGAGGCAGCCACGCGTTCCTTCAAGAACCGGCCGTTCCCGCTGATGGTCCCGCCGGTGCCTATCCCCGCTACGAAGTGGGTCACCAGTCCACCTGTCTGTTCCCAGATCTCGGGCCCGGTGGTTTCATAGTGGGCGGCGGGATTGGCAGGGTTGTCGAACTGCATGGGCCGCCACGCGCCGGGCGTCTCGGCGGTAATCCGCGCTGCCACGGCGCGTGCGTTCTCCGGCGATTCCGACGGCGCGTTCCAGTCCGTGAGGATCACTCGGGCGCCGTAGTTGTGCAGCGCGGCAAGCTTCTCCTCGGAGATCGTGTCGCCCGTAACCACCACCACCGGGTGTCCGGTCAGGTGTCCGATGAGGGCGAGCCCGATCCCGGTGTTGCCCGACGTGCTTTCCACAATCGTGGCGCCCGGTTGCAGCTCGCCAGACCTTTCCGCCGCCCGAACCATACTCAGCGCGGTGCGGTCCTTGATGGAGCCACCAGGGTTCTCGGACTCGAGCTTGATGTGGATGGTGCTGCCCAGGCCGTGCCCCCCCAGTGATTCCAGCTTCACCAGCGGGGTGTTGCCCACTTTGTCCAGGACTGAGGCGTCCAGCCCGTCCGAAATGGGGACAGCCGCGTGCACACCATGTTTGCGGATCGCTGTACTCACCACGGTTCCTCCCCTGTCTCCAAAAATTCCCTGGCTACGGCATCCCGCAACTCCAGACGCGCACGCGCCACCAAGTCAGGAGCCGACGGCCGGTCGGCAAGCACATCGGCCAGTCTTCCCCACGACGGCGCCCGTCCCCCTTTCCGAGCGGCTGCGCGGCTCCCGCTTCAAGCAGCAGGTACGACGCCGTCAGCGCCTCGATAACCAAGAGCTTTTCGGCAGCCTCCAAAGACTTTTCGAGCTGCTGCAGGGCAAGCGGGGCAAGCGTCGAATGGTCCTCGACGTCGGCAGAAAGCGTCGGCGCCCCGAGCGTCGCCGGTGCGGCGAGGAACTTGAGTTCGGCCAACAGTCCAGCGGCCGAGTACCAGAGCAGCCCGGGAAGTTCTTCTTGGGCCAGACCTTCCCCCCCGGAGGATGCCGCCTGCAGGTGGCGGGCCCGGATGGCCCGTTGTGGTGGGTACAACTTGGCGATGCGACGTTCACTGGAAATCCCAACGTGGGCCAAAGCCAGCCGCAGGCCCTCGAAGGCGAGAGCCAGTTGCATCGGTTGGAAGTTTCCGCCGGACACCATCTGCCCGGAGTCGAGATCGACCAGGGGATTATCGCCGCGGCCGTTTAGCTCCACTTCCAACGCAGTACCGAGCTGCGTCACCACGGATCGAAATGCCCCGTGCGTCTGGGGGGGCGCGGCCCGGAACGATAACGCATCCTGCACCGAAACTTCGGGACGAATATCCTCCAGCCACCCACCGCTCAGAAGGCGGCGAACAGCGGCAGCCGACTCCCGCTGCCCGTCCACCGCCTTGGCCGCCTGGATTGCCAGGGAGAACGGCTGAGGTTCCCGCCGCCGTCGTACCTTGCGATCGTCTCCAGTGAGAGGGAAAGTGCGACGTCGGCCAGTTCGGCCAGGTGCCGCAACCGCACCAAGGCGAGAGTTCCTACACCCACCGAGTACGCATTGGCACTGACCAGGGCCAAGGCCTCACCCGGCGCGAGAACAAGTGGCTGGAGACCGGCGTCGGCGAGCGCTTTGGCGCCGGGGGGGATCAGCGTGCCATCCGCGTCGAACGCTTCGCCCTCGCCCAAAGCAACGGCGGCGACGGCAGCAAGTTGAGTCAGGTCTGACGAGCCCACTGAGCCTTCCCGGGGGGGGATGGCGGGGGGAAGACTCCGCGGTTGAGCATTTCGGCGTAGAAGACTGCTGTTTCGGGTCGCACGCCGGAACCACCGCGGCTGAAACCGATAAGCCTGGCAAGGATTACGGCACGGGCAGCAGCCCGGTCAAGATACGTGCCCACACCGCTGTTGTGATACCTGACCACCTGCACCTGGTACGCCAGGAGCGACTTCTCCTCCACAGCCGTATCCCGGCCTGACCCCCCCAGCAGTGTGTTGAGACCGTACACACGCTTTCCGGAGGTCGCGGTGAGCTCCACTAGTTCCCTCGACTTACGCATCAAAGTCAACGCTTCCTGGTTGAGTTCCACGTCAAACGAGGGATCTTCGGCGGCCAGCGCCACGTCCGCTGCCAGCACCGGAGCCGCACCGATCAGGAAGGTTCGCGGTTCAGCCGACACCATCAGAAGTCCAAGAGATTTTGCCGGAAACCACCGTTGCCGTAGCTCTTCCTCAACAGGCCACGGCGCCGCAGTTCAGGGGTGAGTTTGTCCAGTACACCGTGCACGGTCACAGGGTCCACGAAGCCGGAGAAGAGGAAACCGTCGCCACCCACTTCAGACCCTGTCGACTCCAGGTAGTCGGCGATTTCGCCAACCGTACCAATGATGGAATCACCCGCTCCCCCCGCTGCGCGCCTGCAGGATCTGTCTCAGTGTGGAGCCCGGAGGGGGGGCCGCCTTGGCGAAATGCTCCAGCGTCCCTTGGTTGCTGTTGGTGCTCAATTCGGGCAGCGGAGCGTCAAGGTCGAACTGTTTGAAGTCGATCACTGAAAGGTAGGAGATGGAGTTGAGCTGGCTGTCGATGTCGCGTTGGGTGAGTTCACGCCTCTGTGCCCGCAACTCCTCTGCTTCTGCCGTGGAACCAACAATGGTGGGCTTCAGGACGAAAAGAACCTTGACGTCGTCGGGATTGCGGCCTGCCTTTGCAGCTTCCGCGCGGATGGAATCCCGGTAGGACTTCATCCCGTCAACGCCGCGTGCCAAGGCAATGGCCACGTCGGCATGCCCACCCGCGAAGGCCTTACCCCGCGGCGACGCACCAGCTTGCACCAGGACGGGTTCTTCCGGCAAAGGCGCAGTGTTCAGCGGACCCCTGACCTTGAAAAAGTCGCCCTCATGGTTGATAGGGTGCACTTTGCTGTGGTCCGCGAACACCCCCTGCCTCAAGGTCCTCAAGCACAGCGCCAGGTTCCCAACTCCGCCAGAGCCGCCTGACGACGTCGACGAATTCCTCCGCTTTCCCGTACCGGAGGTCGTGTTCGATCTGCTGGTCCAGCCCGTAGTTCTGGGCGGCGAGGTCGCTGCCGGACGTGACTACGTTCCAGCCGAGCTGCCCTTCTGAGAAGTGTTGCAGCGTAGCCAGGAGCCGGGCGGCAGTGAAGGGCGGGTAGAAGGAAGCGCTGACCGTCGGGACGATCCCCCCCAAATGCTCCGTGGCTGAGAGAAGGTACGGGACCAGCGCCAGCGGATCATGCTTCGGAGCGAACGACGCGTGCGCCAGGGAGACCTCGGCCGTGCCGCCGTAAGTATCCGGGACGGTGAGGGAATCCTCGATGATGAACAGGTCCAACCCGGATTGCTCAAAGGCCCGGACAGCCTCCTGGTACAGGGCGGGTTTCTTCCAGTCATAGCCCAGGCTGTAGCCGGGAGTCCCCCCCAGCCCTGGACACCAAAACCGTGTCCCACGAACCATCCAAAATGCAGCATGGGCTTGAGTGTAGAACTGCTCTGTCCGCTCACCGCGACCTGATTTCATGCGAAGTTACAGGGGGGGTCGTACTGCGTCAATTATGCTCCCGGGGGGGCGTCACATTTGGGCGGGACTGATGACAGTCCGGATTTTCCACATACGGCCTCCGCCTGGTTCCGCAACAGCAGTGGTTCGGGAATGATCGCTGTATGAGTTCACCCACCCGTTCTTCCGCCAAGTCCGCCAAGTCCGCCAAGGACCGGCTTGCGGGCGTCTGGGCGCTCAAGGGCTACAAACGCGAATGGCTCCGGCACGACGTCGTGGCAGGTGCTGCACTGTTCGCCCTGCTGGTACCCGCCGGTATGGCCTATGCGCAGGCGGCCGGCCTTCCACCGGTCACCGGTCTCTACGCCACCGTGGTCCCGCTGCTGGTTTACGCGTTCGTGGGGCCTTCCCGCATCCTGGTCCTCGGCCCCCCCGATTCTTCCTCGCCCCCCCATGATTGCCGCGGCAATCGTGCCGCTGGCAGCGGGTAGCAGCGAAAAGTCGGTGGCATTGGCAGGGCTCCTGGCAGTGCTGATCGGGGGGGTACTGATGTTGGCCGGTTCGGCCTCAAACTCGGGACCATCACAGGACTGCTCTCCAAACCCATCAGGCTCGGATACCTGAACGGAATCGCGTTGTTGGTGGCGTTGTCGCAGCTGCCGGCGTTCCTTGGGATAGAGGCCGACGGCGACATCTGGCAAAAGCTTGCGAAGGTCACCACCGGGGTGCTGGGCGGCGAGGTCAACATCACCGCGTTGCTGCTGGGCGTGGGTTCGCTGGCGCTGATCTGGATTCCCCGGCTGCTGAAGTGGAAAGTGCCGGGTGTGCTGCTGGCGGTGGTCGGCTCGTGCGTCGCAACGGCCGTTTGGAGCCTCAACGACGACGTCAAGGTCACCGGAGTCCTGCCGCAGGGCCTCCCGATGCCCGCGCTCGGCGGCATCGGCTGGGCGGACGCACTCACCCTGCTTCCCGCTGCGGCAGGAATCGCCCTCATGGCCTTCGCAGACACCGGCGTCCTGTCCCAAACATTGGCAGCCAAGGAAGGCAAGAAGGTCTCCGGCAACAGGGAAATGGCAGCACTTGGGGCAGCCAATGCTGCCACGGGCCTGCTGGGCGGATTCCCCATCTCCGGCAGTACATCCAGGACCCCTGTGGCTGTGGACGCTGGAGCCAAGTCCCAGATGACCGGCGTGGTGGGTTCGGTGCTGGTGCTTGCTTTCATGCTGCTGGCTCCAGGGGGTGACCGAGTACCTTCCGTCCGCCACCTTGGCCGCCGTCGTGATTGCCGCAGCGATAGCCCTGGCGGACCCGGCCGGCGTACGGCGCCTGTTGAGCCTGAGCCGGAGCGAATCCGTAGTGATGTTGGCTGCGTTCCTGGGCGTCCTTACAGTGGGTGTCCTCCAGGGAATCGTGGTGGCAATAGCCTTGGCACTCTTGGACTTCGTGCGGCGGGCCTGGGATCCATACCGAACAGAACTCGGTGCCGAAGAAGGGCTCCCTGGGTACCACGATCTTGAACGACACCCCAACGGCGCACGCATCCCCCGGCTCCTGATCCTCCGTTTCGATGCACCGCTGTTCTTCGGCAACGGGCAGGTTCTTGCAAGCTTTGTCCGGGAACAACTGGACGAAGCTTCGGATAATATCTCCCACGTCATCCTGGCGGCGGAACCCATCACAGGCATCGACACCACGGCCCTGGACGACCTCGTCACGCTGGATGAATGGTTGGCCCGTCACGGCGTGGATCTGGTGTTCGCCGAACTCAAAGGACCTGTGAAGGACAAGCTGATCCGCCTCGGAACGCAGCACGTTTCACGCCGGACCACTTCTTTCCTACGGTCGGCGCTGCCGTCCGCACGCTCAGGGACGAAGAGTGAAACGGCCGCCGATTACGCAACATGACGGCCGCCCCCCCACCACTCGCAAGTGCGGCCGGATGCCCGTGGATGTTACGTTTTTCTTGAGTAATGAGTACCAGCGCAAAGCCCTGACTTGCTGGTCGGCAACCCTCTCTCCGGCGGGGGTGCCTCAGGTGACTACTCGGCGTATCGACAATTCGTACTGCAAGCGTGACTGAGGAGCACCAGCTATGCCTGAACCCACTGAAGAAAAACTCTCCTACCGCCTGGTGACAGGCCCGGACACCCGCGACTTCTGCGAGCGCATCCACAATGCCCTCGCCGAAGGTTACGTCCTCCACGGGAGCCCGGCAGCTACGTTCAACGGCACGGACGTCATCGTTGCCCAAGCCGTTGTCCTGCCGACCGCGATCGCCACAGCGGATGCCGCAGTGGCCAATGCCGTTGACCAGTTGGAGAACTACGACGACGAAGAAGCTTTCGAGGGCCACGCATGAGCTACGCAGGTGACCTGACCCCCCCGCACGACGCGTGGGCCAAACTTCAAGACGGTGCCATCCTGGTTGACGTCCGGACCGAGGGCGAATGGGCCCACATTGGAATCCCCGACACCAAAGCTACCGAGAACGACCCCCCCCTGTTCATCCAGTGGAACTTGGCCGGCGGAATTCCGAACTCCCGCTTTATTGAAGACCTTCAGCAACAGGCTCCCGAGGACGACGGCGTAGAGCTCGTTTTCCTATGCCGTTCCGGGCAACGCTCCATCTCGGCGGCCATCGCCGCAACCCAGGCAGGCTTCACTGCCTACAACGTCTTGGAGGGCTTCGAAGGCGAACCGGACCGCTACGGTGAGCGCACCGTCAATGGTTGGAAGAACCGTGGCCTGCCGACGAATCTGGGGGGGACCGAGTAAGTGACTTTCAATCCCGACGCCGCCGGCTGGAGCCTGACACCCAGGCCGTCCGCGGTGGCCTTGACCGCACCAACTTCCAGGAAACGTCCGAACCCGTTTTCCTGAACTCCGGTTTCGTCTACGAATCCGCTGCCGCCGCCGAACGTGCCTTCACCGGCGAGGACGAACGATTCGTCTACTCCCGCTACGGCAACCCGTCCGTGGCCACGTTCCAGGAGCGGCTGCGGCTGCTCGAAGGAACCGAGGCGTGCTTCGCGACGGCGTCCGGCATGTCTGCAGTCTTCACCGCCCTGGGTGCCTTGCTGGCTGCCGGCGACCGTGTGGTTGCCGCCCGCTCGCTGTTCGGCTCCTGCTTCGTGATCCTCAACGAGATCCTTCCCCCGGTGGGGGGGCGTGGAGACGGTCTTTGTTGACGGACCCGACCTTGAGCAGTGGCGCGAAGCCCTGTCCGAGCCCACCACCGCGGTTTTCTTCGAGTCACCGTCCAACCCCATGCAGGAGATCGTCGACATCGCTGCCGTCAGCGACCTGGCCCATGCCGCCGGGGGCGACTGTCGTCGTCGACAATGTCTTTGCCACTCCCCCCCTGCTGCAGCGCTGTGGTGAGCTGGGTGCAGACGTGATTGTGTACTCCGGCACCAAGCACATCGATGGCCAGGGACGAGTCCTTGGCGGCGCGATCCTGGGCACCAAGGAATTCATCGATGGTCCGGTCAAGCAGCTCATGCGGCACACTGGCCCGTCACTGTCGCATTCAATGCCTGGGTCCTGACAAAGGGCTTGGAGACTATGGGACTGCGAGTGAATCACAGCTCCGCTTCTGCTCTGAAGATCGCAGAGTGGCTCGAGCAGCAACCCGCCATCAGCTGGGTCAAGTACCCGCTGTTGAAGTCCCACCCTCAGTACGAGCTCGCTGCGAAGCAGATGAAGGCCGGCGGTACTGTGCTGACGTTCGAGCTGCTTCCCTCGGCCGGGCGTAAAGCCAAAGACGCTGCGTTTGCCTTGCTCGATGGCCTCCGTGTCATCGATATCTCCAACAACCTTGGCGATTCCAAGTCCCTCATCACGCACCCGGCAACCACCACCCACCGGGCCATGGGCCTGAGGGCCGTGCGGCCATCGGGCTCTCCGATGGTGTGGTTCGCCTGTCTGTCGGGCTTGAAGACGTGGACGACCTCATCCTGGATCTGGAGAAGGCACTCAAACAGGTCTAACCTTGCTGCCATGAGCGGGAACCATCCGTATCGCCGTGCCGGATCCGTGATCGTTGCCGGCACGGCGGTGTGGTTCGTCGGGATTTCGCCGGTCTCACGTGTCTACATCACCCCCGATGACGCCGAACGCCTCCGCATGCTGCAAGCCGGCCAGCGCGGCTGGATCACAGGTCAGCACATTACCGCGGCCGGGACCGTCGCAGTGCCAATAGGATTCGCGGCGTTCGCCCGTGCCATTCCAGCCCTGGGAGCTCCGCGCACTAGGGCGAAGAAGTGGGCCTACGCCGCTGCGGCCGCGCTGCTGGCCGGTGCACCGTTCTTCGTCTCCAGCGTTGCCCGGCGGGCTTCCGACATTGAAGGGTTCGCCTACCGCCGCGGTACCAGCGCTCCGTTCCTGGCGTATTCCGGGCTGCATGTTGTGGCGTTGGCTGCGCTCGGCGGGAGCCTTCTTTCGTTACCTGCCAAACGGTGGATCGGGGTCACGGCTGCGGCCGCCGCACCCATCTACGGAGCCGTCCTTCTGGCCAAGAAGGACATCCCACCGCTCTTTTTCTACCTCGTGGAGGGGGGGACCGTCGGAGCCTACCTGATGGCATGGGAAGAGCCGGAAGCCGACAAGCCTAGGGCCGCCTGACCCGGGTCAGCATGGGCGAGGGTTCCTTATGGGCATCGGCGGCACCGCCGCGCACCGTCACCTTCGCAGCATGCGCGACGACGGCGGCCAGGGCTTCGTTGGTGGGCGGACTTCCCGTCTGGGTTTGCCCGTCGCGCTGCCTCTTGTTGTAGCGTTCGGCGGCTTCCAGTTGTTCGTGGGCACCATTGCCCCCCCGCGCCAGTAAGTCCGAAATCCCGGCTTTGACGAGTTCCAACTCGTTTTGGTCGTCCAGGACCGGGCTCAGGTAATCAACCAATGCCCACACGACGTCCGCCGCTGGCTGAGGTAGGAAGTCACCGAAGTCCAGGAGATCTCCGCGCAGACCCGAATTGCTGGCCTGCCAACTCGCCATCCGCAGGAGTGCCGTGGGCACCGCGGTGGGTTCCACGCCGTCGAGCATTTCCAAGGAGGCCGTCTCCACCAAAGCCCGCACCAGCACCGCCATGAGGGCCGCGTCCTCAGCGCGGAGGCAGACGTCGGCCACGCGGACCTCAACAGTGGGGGGGTGGTTCCTGGAGATGCGGGCGTCAAAGTAGATCATGCCTTCATCCATGATCACGCCCGTTTCCAGGAGGCGCTTCACGATGCGTCGATAAGCAGTAAGGGAGCCAAAGACGGAGGAAGGGCCGGACGTCGGCCAGCGGTTCCAAGCCTGTGTGCGGTAGCTGTCGAAACCAGTGGGAAGCCCCCCGCCAGTAAGGCGAGTTGGCGGTTAGGGCTGTCAGGACGGCGAGTTTGTCCCGGATGTGGTCCAAAACCACCACGCCTTCCTCGGGCGACTCCACTGATGTGTGCACGTGGAATCCGCACGTCAGCTGCTCCGTGGCAATGATGCCGAAGCGATCCAGCATCGCGGCATACCGGGGGGGTCCGGAGTGGTGTGCGTATTCGAGGCCACGGGAGACGTGGCGATTGCGGCAACCCTCGCTCCATGCTGCCGTGCGGCCTCGTTGGCCATGGCCCGGCCACGGCGGATCTGTTGCAGGAGCTCGCCGTAACTGTGGCATGGGCGGGTCTGTGTCTCGATCTGCTCCAGTTTGAGCTCGTGGCTGAGGCCCGTGGCAGTGCGGGGTTCATCGTGGCCCGCAAGGAGCGCGTCCGCGAGGGCCAGGGGGCTCGCCCGTCACAGGATCGACGATGAGCAGCTCTTCCTCAACCCCCCCGAAAGTGCGCATGCTCCATTCTGCGTCAGGAGGGCTGGTGAGGACAGGGCTTGTGCTTCGGGGACTTTTCGCACCCGTTCCCGCCATTCGCACCAGAGTTACTTGGAGCATATGGCGGGAACGGGCGCGCCGAAAAGTGAAAGGGTGCGCGGCCGGCCAGCAGCAGGCCCTAGTCCTGGAAGTACTCGATCTTCGCACCGATCGTGTTCAGGCGCTCGGCGAGGTCCTCATAGCCGCGCTCGATCACGTAAATGTTGCGAAGCTCGGAGGTTCCCCCCCGGGCCGCCAACATTGCCAGGAGCAGGCAGGCCGCAGGTCGCAGGGCCGGCGGGCAGCCGATTTCAGCGGCACGCCACTTGGTAGGCCCATTGACATAGATCCGGTGCGGATCCAAAAGCTGCACTTGGGCGCCCAACTTGTTGAGCTCCGTCAAGTAGATTGCACGGTTCTCGTAGACCCAGTCGTGGATCATGGTCTGGCCCTCGGCATTGCTGCAATCACCGCAAAGAACGGCAGGTTGTCGATGTTCAGGCCCGGGAACGGCATCGGGTGGATCTTGTCCTGCGGCGCGCGGAGCTCCGAGGGCTTGGTAGTCACGTCCACCAGCCGGGTGCGCCCGTTGCGAGCCATGTACTCGCCGGAGATTTCGAGGTTCTGGCCCATCTGCTCCAGGGTGGCAAGCTCGATTTCCATGAACTCGATGGGAACCCGTCGGATGGTGACCTCGGAGTTGGTCACGATGCCTGCGGTGATGAGGCTCATTGCCTCGATGGGGTCTTCAGACGGGAAGTACTCAATGTCTACATCAATGGCTGAGCGTCCGGTGATCTTCAGTGTGGTGGTTCCGACGCCGTCGATGTCCACGCCCAGGCCCTGCAAATAGAAGCAGAGGTCCTGCACCATGTAGTTGGGGGCTGGCGTTCCGAATGATGGTGGTGCCCTCACGGTGGGCGGCCGCCATGATGGCATTCTCCGTCACGGTGTCGCCGCGTTCGGTCAGAACGAAGGAACGGTGGAGTTCGTCACCGGGAGGTGCGGTCACGGAGTAGAAACCGGACTTCGCTTCCACCTCGAGGCCGAACTGGCGAAGCGCCTGCATGTGCGGTTCACAGTGCGCGTACCCAGATCGCAGCCACCGGCGTAGGGCAGCAGGTATTCGCTGGTTTCGTCCAGAAGCGGACCGAGCAGCATGATGACGCTGCGTGTGCGTCGGGCTGCGTCAACGTCCATGGATTCAAGATCCAGGACCTCGGGGCGGCGGAGACGGAGGTCGCTTCCGTTGAGCCACGTGCATTCCACACCGATGGACGTCAATACCTCGACGATCCTGTTGACTTCCTCAATCCGTGCCAGCCGGCGCAGAGTGGTGGTTCCGCGGTTGATCAGGCTGGCACACAAGAGGGCGACACCGGCATTCTTACTGCTGTTGACGTCCACTTCGCCGGATAGGGTCCTGCCACCCTCCACGCGGAGGTGTGTCATCTGCGGCTTGCCCACTTTGACGATGGAGCGCCCAAAAATGGCTTCAAGGCGTTCGATCATCCGGAGGCTGAGATTCTGTTTGCCCTGTTCCATCCGGGCGATTGCGCTCTGGCTGGTTCCCAGCTCAGTAGCCAGCTGCCCTTGCGTCCAGCCTTTTTCACCCCCCCGGGCGTCGCGGAGCAGGAGGCCTACATTCTCGGCGGTAGGTTGCGTCATACCCAAAAAAATATCACAAATGAGCTAGAAGTGAAGAGCAAAACAATGAATCAGCGGCATACATCACACCATACCCGTTCTGTGCGATATAGAGCACGACGCCGGCGGCTTACTTCTCGTGAACGCTTTCCCTCAGTTTCATCAAGGCAGAGCTCCCCATTGTGCCCTAACGAGGGTTAGCGAAAGATGTACGGGAAAGCTCAGGGGGGGAAATATGCCTTTCTACGGCGCCGACGTCGATCAACTCAAAGCACTATCCAAAGCGCTCGCCAGCGGAGCATCGCTGCTTACTAGCCGCGCCCGTGAGCTCGACTCCTTGATCGCCCAGGGCGGTTACTGGCAGGGGGGGCAGGATGCCAAGCGTTTCGCTTCCGACTGGCACGGCCACCTACGCCCCCCCTGCTTGAAAGGACCTCGCGCGGGATAGAAGAAGCGTCCAAGTCCGTGCTCACCAATGCCGACGAGCAGGCGGGCGCGTCCACCGAGGGCGCCGGCGGCAGCTCAGGCAGCTCCAGCAACCCGGGTAACGACGCAACAACGAAGACAGCGGCTGCCACGGACCCCACCCAGCCCACGCCAGAAGAAATCCTGGACCAGTACCAAGTCAGCGACGCCGAAACCACCAACTGGCCCGGCGCCTGGGATCCGCTGCGGTTCGTGGTGGACCAGAAGGTGGTGACCGAGAAGGAAGCGGAACTCCTGAATGGCCTGGGCCCCCCCTTTGAGCTGAACGCTTTCAAGGGCATCCACGACGACGCCTTCAGTGTTGCCGACGAGCGCTTCCCCCCCAGCGAAGACCGCAACGACGACCAGAACGATGCCTTCCGCCACGCTTATTGGAATGCCCTCATGGTGAAGGAGTTCGGCGCGGACTGGCAGAGGATTATGCCACGGCTCACGAACAGCTCCCCCGGGAATCCGCTCCCCGCGAGGCCATGGATCTGTACAACAATGAAGTTGGGCGCAACGTGGCCATCGCCAATCCGGACGCCAGTGCTGAGGAGCTTGCAGACTTGATCGAGGACGCCGTCAACAACGGAGACACCGTGGTGGTGGGACCTGACCTATTGCCGCACCCTTCAAACGAGGTCCCCCCCGCTGACCAGACGGGTGATGCAGCAATGCCGAGCCCGCCCCCCCTGGCGAGGATCCGGAGTTCAACGACGAGTCCAGGACGACATCGTGACTCGTCCATGCATCAACAACTTACGACGCCGCCCCCCAAGACTGCAGCGCTCCGCGTCACCGTTACCACCTTGCTCACCGTTGTCCTGGCCTGCGCTTGGCATCCTGTTCCCTCGGAGGATCCGTCATGCCCGAAACGAACGATCACCTCAACGATCAAGTCCTGGAGTCCGCCAAGAACGGCACATCGCTCAAGCTGGCCGACGCCACGGACTTCGACTGGGACCAAGCAGGTTTTGTCACGTCGGGAACCCCCGGCCAAGGACATTGAGGAGGCCTTTGGCGAACCCCCTCACCAAGGAGAGCCGCTATACCGCTTCACCGGCACTCTTTGTCTTCTTGAAGGACGGCAAGGTGACTAAAGCGGTCCGCATTGTTCCGGACGCATTCTCCGGGGGGGCTGACGCCAGGAAGAAGTACGGCCGCGACGTTGTGCTCACTCCGCCGGAGGGGGGGAAGAAGGGCTTCCTCAACTGGCGCGAGTAACCCGCGAAGAAGAACTAGACCCGCCAGTACCCGAGCGCATCAATCCGGTGCTTGTCCACTCCGAGTTCTTTCCGCAGGTGCTTGACGATTGCCCGCGTGCTTGAGGCTTCGCATGCGATCCAGAAGAAGTCTTCGCTAACGGAAACAGTGTCCGCTGTTAGTGCACCGCAGACTTCCTCCACCAAAGCGGCGCCGTCGCGTTTGCGCGGAATCCAGGTGACGACGTCGGAATCGGAGGTACGCACCTCAAGCGAGGTGTCGGCGTCGTGCTGGTATTCAAGCCAAGCGGTCACTGGCGCCGCGCCCGCGGCAACGCGCTGGCGCTCGTCCAGCAGCGAGTTGACTGCCGGGATGGACGCAGGTCCCCCACCAACCAGATCCGGCGCGGAGCGGGATGCGGAAGGTGAAGGAACTGCCTTGGACAGTGGCGTCAATGGTGTCGCCGGGCTGCACGGAACGGGCCCAATCCGCTGCGACGCGTCGTGCATCGCGAAGTCCATGCTGAACGTACCATCCGCGGGGGGGAGGCGTTGACCAACGTGTAGGCGCGCTGGTGAGCCTTGCCGGAATCGTTGAACCAGAGCCGGATCTACATGGTGGGATGCAGGCCGCTGCGCTCCAGTAGTCCGCCGTCACGCACGTGCACGCGGAGGAAGTCCGGGGGGGTGATCTCGTCCCGGCCCGTGACCTCCAGGGTGAAGTCCTTGGCGCCCATGACTTTGAGGACGACGCTTCCCAATTGCGCTTCAAGCAACACTCCTTCACGAATGTCCACGATTTGTGAACGAGGCCAAAGCCATTTATCTTGAGCTAAAGTAAGCCTAACCTAAGCTCGAAAGTGGCGAGAGATTATGACGCCTGCCCCCCACGCACCAACCCGCCCCGGCAGCGGCCCCCGGAACGTACCGCGATGAGTGGGGGAATCCCGCACTTATGGGCCGATTCCGCCGATGAACTCGCCTTTCTCCAGGGTATGAATGCGGCCACGGACCGCTCGTGGCAGATCGAGCTGGAACGGTGGCGCTCGGAGGGCCGCGCAGCTGAGGCATTGGGTGCAGACGTGGTGGTCTGGGACCGGTTCGCCCGGCAAGCCCGGCTGGATGACACCGCGCGTCGCTGCTTTGAGAACCTCGACGCCGCCACTCAGCGCTGGTGCGGACAATACGTGGCGGGCATCAACCAGGCCCTGTCAGACGGCCGACGCGGAGGGCCCGAGTTCGAAGAATCCGGCAGCATCCCCGAGCCGTGGAATCCGTGGACCCCGCTCGGCGTCTTCCTGGTCCACCACATCCTGTTTTCCACCTTCCCCCCCAACAAACTGTTCCGGGCCCACGTCGCGCGGACACTCGGCGACGACGCCGTGAGCTTGTTCAGCATCGAAGCACCGGTTTGGTCAGGCAGCAACGCTTGGGCAGCGCATGGATCGACGACGGCCAGTGGGCTTCCCTTGATTGCCGGCGACCCCCCCACCGCCTCATGGAACTGCCCGGCGTCTACCAGCAAATACGGCTCGCCTGCCCGGAGTTCGATGCGATCGGATTCGCGTTCCCGGGTGTTCCCGGCCTCCCCCCCATTTTGCCCATACGGGCAGCACCGCTTGGGCCATCACCAACGCCATGGCCGACTACCAGGATCTCTTCATCGAGGAGTTGCGCCGGGTCAGCGACTTCACGGGTGAGCGCATCGAGGCGCGCGGAGCGGAAGGCTGGGAACCCGCCGTCGTGAGTTCCGAAACCATCCGCGTCCGCGACGGTGAGGCTGTGTCCGTTGAGATTATCGAGACCGATCGGGGGTCCGGTCATCTCGGAAACGCCCGACGGCGGCGCCCTCAGTTTGCGCTTCCCGGCCAGGGTTCAGGGGCGGCTGGGGTTCGAGGCCCTCCTGCCGTTGCTACGGAGCCAAAGCGTCTCCGAGGTGGAGGCTGCCTTCGATGCCTGGGTTGAGCCCGTTAACAGTGTGGTGGCCGCCGACGTTCACGGGTCTGTGAGGCACTTCGTTGCCGGGCTGGTCCCGCAGCGCAATCCGGCCAACCGGCGCCTGCCCGCTCCGGCCTTCTCCGCCCGTCATGAGTGGGAGGGCCAGTACGTGATCCTGCCTCGCACCGAGGTCCAGCAGTTTGCCGTGAGCGCGAATGACCGCGCGGCAGGAGGCGGTGACCAAGTGGCCATGGAGTTTGCACCTGCACATCGTGCCCGGCGCATCCGGGAATTGCTGGAACTGGCTCCCGGGCCTTTGTCCGTAGACAATATGCAAGCCATCCACACGGACACGCTACTGGGTCCGTGGCCGTTGTTCCGTTCGATGCTCTCCGGCCTGGACGTCCAGGATCTCTCCAAGGAGGCGAAGGATTTGCGGGTCCTCCTGTTGGACTGGGATGGCCTCATGGAAGCCGGCAGCCATCGCGCCGCCGTTTTCGCTGCGTGGCGTGGTGCGCTGGTCCAGCGCCTGGCGCGGCATTCCGCGCTTGCGCCCTTGAATGAGCCCACAGGCTACTCACCATTGTTCGGGCCGTGGTTGTCAGTGGCGTCGCGCGTCGGTTTTGCCCTTGAGACCCTGCTGGTCCGTGGCTCCGAGCTTGGCATCAGCGTCGGAGTGGAAGCTGCCGCGGCGCTAGAAGACGCCGCGTTGGAGGAATCCATGCTGAATGGTGCTGCCTGGGGGGGCGACCGGCACAAGCTCCTGCCGGTTCATGTCCTCCCTGGCCCGCTCGCAACGTCGGCACCCACTGCGACCTCAGTGGAGATACCGGGTGTGTACTGTGCACCGAGAGCCTCCCCCCGGCGTCGATGACCGTAGCTTCCGCGGGCCCGTGGCCCGCTACGTGTGGGACCTGGCCGATCGGCAGAACAGCCGCTGGATCGTGCCATTCGGCGCCTCCGGCGTGCCTGATCACAAGCACTTCGCCGACCAACTCCCGCTCTGGACAGCCGGGGGGGAACTCGCCCCCGGTGGTCACTGAATGGTCGCTTCTGACCAACGACACGCCCTGACTCATTCCTGTTCCCGCATCAGTCCCGCCCACAGCCCGACCCACAGCCCGAAGGAAACCATGACCACCACCACCCAGGACTTTTCCGTCCGCACCACCGTCTACTCCGAAGACCTGGAAGCTGGGGGGGTGCGCTCCGCATTGTTCCGTTAGTACCCATCGAGGACATCGACCTCATCTTCGAATGGGTGACCCAGCCCCGGGCAAAGTTCTGGGGGGAATGACGGAGAACTCCCGCGAAGAAGTCCTGGGGGGGATCTACGAGTTCCTTGACTCCCTGGAAACCCACCACGCGTTCCTGGCCATCATGGACGGGGGGGAGCCTTTGGCCCTCTTCCAGACGTACGAGCCGCTGCACGATCCCGTCGGCGAGGCTACCCAGCCCGCGAGGAAGACATCGGCATGCACCTGCTGCTGGCCCCCGGCTACTCGGCCCATTCCGCATTTCACCCCCGCGGCTGGGCACGTCCTTGATCAAGTACATGTTCTCCCTGCCGGGCAAGGACAGGATCGTGGTGGAGCCGGACTCCCGCAATGCCAAGGCCCTTCGTCGGCTGGAAGCGACGTGCTTCGAGCTGGGACCCATCATTCAGTTGGCGGAGAAGGAAGCCCAGCTAGGGTTCCTGACACGGGCGGGCTTTGATGAGATCCAGGAGCAGCGGGCCCGCTAGCGCCAGACGAAACTCCAGGTTCCCGCACCCACGGCCGCCAGCACTGCGCCGGCCGCGATGACCAATCCGCCAAGGACCACCCACACGTCCAGCAGTGAGTACGTGGATTCGCGTGCCCACGTCCGTGGCCCGCCGCCGAAGCCGCGCGCTTCCATGGTCACTGCCAGTCGGGATGCCCGCCGAACCGCCTGAACCAACAGACCGAAACTCTGGCCGAGCGTGGCCTTCAACCGCTGGAAGGGGCTGCCTTGGGAACCGACTCCGCGGGCGCGGCGGGCCATTCCTATGGTTTGCCATTCCTCTGCCATGAGCCCTACAAGCCTCATCGCAGCTAACGATCCGAGGACAAAGCGGTGCGGCAGCTTGGCCTTCTGCGCCAGCGCATCGGCCAGGTCGGTGGGGGGGTCGGTGCAGGTCATCAGCAGGATCGCCGGCAACGCGATCGCCAAACCGCGCAGCATGAAACCGAGCCCCAGCTCAAGGGAACCTTCGCTGATGGACCAGAGTCCGACGTCGAGCAGTACAGCGCCGCTGTCCGCCGCCACTATTGCAGTGCTCCATCCGCCGATCGCTGCCGCAATGATCAGGGGCCAGGCCCGCTGCCACAAAAGCCTGATGGTAAGGCCGGCAAGCGGGAAGAGAGCCAGTTCCGCAAGGAGCGCCGTCGACGCAGAGACCCAGTCGATGGACAAGGCCAGCACCAGTGAAATCAGGAAGACCGACACGAACTTCGCCAAAGGGTTGGCGCGAGTCAGCAGGGCGTGGTTGCCGCGGATGTTCAGTGCATCCCTCAAGCTGCACCCGCTTCCTGATGCGTTGCTCTGCCTTGCGGTATCGGGCCGAGCCGTAGTTCGGTTCCGCCGAGTACAGCACTGAATTCCTGATCGTGGGTTACGGAGACCACCGCGGTTCCGGCGTCCAGCAACTCGGAAAGGAACGACGCCAGCTCGGCCCAGGTATTCGCGTCCTGGCCAAACGTTGGCTCGTCCAGAACAAGGACTTTGGGGTGCGCGGCCAGCACCGTGGCCACCGAGAGCCGGCGCTTTTCCCCGCCGGATAACGTATACGGATTGGCGTCGACGAGATGGGTGAGCCGCAACCGTTCCAGCAACTCGTCCACGCGCTCCTCGCCGTGGCCCAGATGCTTCGGACCAAACATCAACTCATCCAGGACCTTGCCCGTGACGAACTGATGTTCCGGCTCCTGGAACACCGTCCCGATGCGGGAAATCAGCTGGTCTGCTTTCCACTTGAACGGATCAATGCCCGCACCCTCGGAAAGTTCGACGGCGGCACTCACTTTGCCGTCCACGGGCGCCAAAAGGCCTGCCAACGTGAGCGCAAACGTGGACTTTCCGGCACCATTGGGACCCGTAATGGTCAGGGCTTGGCCTGCCCGGACCTGCGCATTGATGCCCGTTTGCACCGGAACAGGCGGGATGGTTTTGAAACCTTTGCGCCGTGGCTTTAGTCGGGAAACAGCAAGGTCCTGGGCTGCGAGGAGAAGCTGCGCGGCGTCCGGTTCTTTACGGCGGGTGCGGGTTGCCGGAACGTACCCCGGCACCCAGACGCCAGCCGACATCAGCAGGGTGCGGGCCTCGGAAAGGACCTGGTCGGGAGGGCCGTCCAAGAGGACGCCGCCGGCAGCATTCCCGGTCCCTGCGGCCGTGCTGGATCCTGCGGCCGACCCTGGCTGCAAGACCACAATCCTGTCCACCAGGTCTTTCCACACGGAGACGCGGTGTTCCACCACAACCAGCGTGGCGCCGGTCTTGTCCAGGCATCGCCCTACAGCATCACGGACCTCCAGCACGCCTGCAGGATCCAGGTTGGCGGTTGGTTCGTCCAACAGGATCAGCCCGGGCCGCATCGCCAAAATGCCCGCAAGCGCAAGGCGCTGCTTCTGACCGCCTGAGAGCGCCACCGTCGGGTGATCCAACGCCAGACCTCCGCCGGCAGCGGTACGCAACCCGACGTCGTCGAGCGCTTCATGGACACGGGACCAAATCTCGTCCCGCGGCACGGCAAGGTTCTCTGCACCGAAGGCAACGTCGTCGCCAACCCTCGACAAAACCACCTGCGTCTCGGGGTCCTGCTGCATCAGTCCCGCGCGTCCACGCTGCTCGCGGGGCGCCACGCCGTCGATCAGCAGGGAGCCGGTCTCATCCGAGTCGTCTTCCTCATCCCCCCCCAGCACCCCCCCGGCGAGGGCATGAAGGAGCGTGGATTTGCCGGCACCCGAAGGTCCGAGCAGCAGTACGCGCTCCCCCCCTGGTTCGATCCGAATGTCGAGGCCGTGAATGGCAGCTTGGGCACGGCCGGCATGCCGCCAACCCCCCCAGCCCTCGGCTGAGATGGCGGCAGGCCTCACCGTGCCGCTTTGCGTGGCCGACATCAGCTGAAGACGGGCTCCGAAGCGGCCTTGCGCGAGGCGAAGGAGCTCAGCACGCCGGTCTTGGCCAGGCCACGTGTCGCCACCCAGGAGAGTGCGCCCGCGATGATTGCGCCGGAAATTGAGGTGAAGGTGATGTAGGCCAGCTTGTCGACGGCTTCATAGGCGATGTTCCAACCCCCCCACGGGAGGAAGGAGTCGTTCAGGCCGCAGAAGAGGCCCGCGCCCGCACCGGCGAGGAGGGCAGTGGGCAGGTTGAACTTCTTGTACCGGAAGGCGGCAAAGATGAGTTCCGCGCCCAGGCCCTGCAGAACGCCGGAGATGAGCACGGTGGTGCCGTACTGCGAACCCATGATGAGCTCACCGGTGGCGGCAACAGTTTCGCAGAACAGGGCTGCACCCGGCTTGCGGATAATGAGCATGCCCAGGACCGCGGGGATCATCCAGCCGCCGGCAATCAGGCCGGTGAGAGGCGGATACGTCGCGTTCATGGGGGATGGATACCAGTGCGGCGCCTTGGGACCATGCCCAGAAGATCACGCCGCCCGCGATGGCGATCAAGGCCGCCACAACGATGTCTACAACACGCCAGTTATAACTGGTCTTCTTCACGTTTACCGTGGTCATTTTCTGCCTCCTGAGGTTACAGGAGGGGAAAGTGCTCCCCCCCGGAATCCGGCTGGCCTGCGCCGCCCGGATCCGGACACTCTGAGAAGCTCGACTCCCTTGCGCCGGTACTAACCGGATCAGGTTCGAGGGTCTGCGGCTGTCCGCACTCTCAGCGCCCTCGCGTCTCCTGCATCTCTGCAGAGTCCGACGGCGGCGCTCCCCCTGTCGTTATCAAATCTGCTGATGGGCTGGTTCAGTTTACACCTGAGTCTGTGGCGGGTGTTGGTCTGTTGCAGGCAGGCGGTCACAATCGGCAGTGGTGGTGCGTTGCGAGGCCCGCTCTGCGCCCTTCCCCCCACACCATTCCCTGCACACCAGGCCCCCACAACAAGACGGGGGGGGCGCGTTGCGAGGCCCGCTCTGCACTTTTACCCCCACACCATTCCCTGCACACCAGGCCCCCCCACAACAAGACGGGGGGGGTGCGTTGCGAGGCCCGCTCTGCACCCTTACCCCACGCCATTCCCTGCACACCAGGCCCCCACAACGAGACCTGAGAGAATGAACCAGCAGAATCCACCGCGGCAAAGGGGGCACCTTCATGACTGACCTTCCCCAGCAAGACCTCCCCCCTTCCCACAGAAGTGCCCCCAGCCGCGCCTGGCCGCGAGCGTCATCCTCCTCCGTGACGCCCCCGGGCGGACTCGAAGCCTTTGTCCAGCACAGGGTGAGCACCATGGACTTCGCCGCCGGCATGGTGGTCTTCCCCCGGTGGACGGGTGGATGCCGCGGACGAGTCCGGCTGGGACTACCCCCCCTCGGACCTGCTTCAACGCCACGCGGCGGACTGGCAGCAGAGCTCCATCTGCAGTGGCGCGGGCGAAGCCACCAAGAACGCCGGAACGGTGCTTTCCGCCGCAATCCGTGAAGTCAAGGAGGAAGCCGGGCTCAGCATCGACGCCTCTGACCTCCGCCCGTGGGCCAACTGGATCACACCGACCGACATGCCCAAGCGATTCGACACCTACTTTTATGTTGCCAAGCCCTCCCCCGGGCCGAACCCCGGCACCAGACCACGGAAGCCTGGCAATCACTGTGGATGCCGGTAGCGGACATTCTTACGGCGGAGGCCGCGGGCACCCTGAAGCTGATGCCGCCCACGTACTACCTGCTCAAAGAAATCGCCGGGTTCGCCACCGTGGATGCTCTTTGGTCGGCCGAACACGATGTTGTTCCGGTACTGGCACCTGTCGGCTCCATGGCTGCCTTCCTCAAGGAGCGGGAAAACCGCCGCTAGCGCTTGGAACGAGCTGGAGCCGGTTAGGCTGGGAGCATGAACCTCTTCTTCAAGCTGATCGGCGCCGGAGTAAGTCTCGGAGCAGGCTTCGTAGGTACCAAACTTGTCAACAAAGGGTGGGAAAAGGCCACGGGCAACAAGCCACCCTTGGGCAACGACGACATGGAATCGAGTCTTCGCTCGGCCCTGACTTTCGCGCTGATTTCAGCCTTCGTCAGTACACTCATCCAGGTCCTGGCGAGCAGGGGCACGCAGCGCGCCATTGCACGCTTCGCCAAGACCCACGACATCGTCTAGGCAACCGCACCACAACAAAACGCCGGGATCACCCATGAGGGTAGTCCCGGCGTTCGTTGTTTCCGCTGCTGCTAGCGCTGGTTCCCGGGCTCTTGCCCCCGCGGCCGCCCGCTGCACAACCGCTTCAAGTTCATCCTTGGTGAGCATTTCGCGATGCCCGTGCTTGGTGCGGTAGGCGGAGCGGCCCACCATGTGAGCGGAAACCGGGGCCGTCAGGAGCTGGAAAATCCACGCCACCAGAAGGACTGGCCATACCCACCAGGTCCGCATCTGGAGGCCAATCGCAGCCAGCATGAGGAACAACCCCCCCAGAACCTGCGGCTTGGTGGCCGCGTGCATGCGGCTCATGAGGTCAGGAAATCTCAACAAGCCAATAGCAGCGCCGAGGGACATCAGTGCGCCCACCACCAGGAACAGTGCAGTGACGGCGTCGATCACAAAATCCAAGCCGGTGGCATCAGGATTCATTGCTCTGCTCCCTCCGTTCGGCTACGAACCGGGCCACGGTCACCGAGCCAATGAACCCGATCACCGCGAGGGCCACCAGCAGCATCAAGTTGTTCAGGTGCTTGTTCATTGCCATGTCGATTGCCAGGGCGGCACCCAGGATCGCCAGCAAGACATCCGATGCCAGAACCCTATCCAGCAAGGACGGACCGATCGCGATCCGGACAATTGCCCCCCCTGCCGCGGCGAGGCTAAGGATCACAGCCGTTGCCACGAGTACGAATTCCTTCATAGCGTTGCCCCCCCTTCCATTCCCGGGCGCTGTTCTGCATTGAGGGCTGCGACTTCTTCGCGTGTGCCCATGATGCGGATCAATCTCGCCTCAATGACTTGGGTTTCCTCGCGGATCTTGTCGATGTCCGCTTCCTCATAAATGTTGAGCGCGTGCAGGTACAGCGTGGACGTTGAGCGGTCCACTTCCACCACCAGTGAGCCCGGGATCAACGAGATCACGTGCCCGGTGGCTGTCACCATCAGGTCTGAGTGGCTCCGCAACGGAACGGCGACGACGGCGCTACGCACCGTGGGTCCTTTGGCTACAGCCAGGTACAGAACCAGGAAGCTCGCTGCCACCACTTTGCCGAGGAACATCAGGCGAAGGGAATAGCGCGCAGAATGTTGAACCTGCCACTGAGCTCCACGGGCGGGAGGTAGAACAGTTTGGCCACCAGCACGGCGATCAGGGCACCGAACAACAGGTTGCCCGGGCTGAAGTCCCGCCACAGCGCACCCCCAGACGATGACCAACCAGACGAGGAGCGGCAACTCCGTGCGGAAGGAGATGGGTTTGCGGCTCACTTGGCATCACCCGGCTGTGTCTCAAGTGACGGTGCTTCGCCCGTCCGCGGTTCGTCTGTTTGTGCCAACGGCGGCACCTCAACGGAATCGCCCAGGACCGAGTGGATGTACGCTGAGCGGTCCAGCATGATCCCGGCGGAACCGTCAGCAACTTTGAAGAGCGGCCCCCCGCGAATACAGTGAGCGCCACTCCGAACACCACCAGACCCGCAGTGGAGCCCACCATGGTGCGGGGCAGGACGCCCACATTGCCGGGGGGTCATCAGCACAGGGTCCGGGTACTCTGCGTCCTCGGGTTTGCGCCAGAACGCCCTGTTCCAGACACGGGCGATGGCCAGCAACGTCAGGAGGCTGGTGACAACGCCACCCACCACCAGCACGATTGCCAAGGGTGTCCCCCAACTCCACGCCGGCCTGCAGCAGCCCCAGCTTTCCGAGGAAGCCGGAGAACGGCGGAATGCCCGCAAGGTTCATGGCCGGAACAAAGAACAGCAACGCAAGCAATGGCGAGAGCTTCGCAAGGCCACCCAAACGGTCAATGGACGAGCTGCCGCCGCGCCGCTCTATGAGACCTGTGACCAGGAACAGGCTGGTCTGCACGGTGATGTGGTGCGCAACGTAGAAAACCGCAGCACCCAACCCGGCCACGGAACTCATGGCGAGGCCAAACACCATATAGCCGATGTGGCTAACAAGCGTGAAGGACAGGAGACGTTTGATGTCGCTCTGGGCCAAGGCGCCCAGAATTCCGACAATCATGGTGAGTAGCGCCACCACCATCAGCGGGACGTTGAGGGTATCCCCCCCGGGGGAACAGCAGTGTTTCCGTGCGGACCATGGCGTATACGCCCACTTTGGTCAACAACCCGGCGAACACGGCGGTGACTGGAGCGGGCGCCGTCGGATAAGAGTCTGGAAGCCAGAACGACAAAGGGAAGACTGCTGCCTTGATGCCGAACGCCACCAACAGCATCACGTGCAGAAGGTTCTGCGTGCCCTGATCCAGTTCGGCAAGTTTGATGGCAAGGTCAGCCATGGTGATGGTTCCGGTGGCACCGTAGATCATGGCGATGGCGATGAGGAACAGCACGGACGACACCACGGAAACCACAACGTAGGTGACGCCCGCCCGGATGCGCGGTCCGGTTCCGCCCAGTGTCATGAGGACGTAACTGGCCGTCAGGAGGATTTCGAAACCGACGTAGAGGTTGAAGAGGTCACCGGTCAGGAACGCATTGGACACGCCGGCCACCAGAATCAGGTAGGTGGGGGGGTGGAAGATCGAGACCGGTGCTTCCTGGTCGCCGTCGGCCATGCCCTGGCCGGTCGCGTAGATGAGCACCGCCAGGCTGACCACAGTGGAAACCACCAGCATCAGAGAAGAGAACTGGTCCACCACGAGGACCACGCCCCCACGGCGGCAGCATCCGCCCAGCGTGACGGACGTTGTGCCGCCGTCCCACACGGAGACCAGGAGCAGGCATTCGAGGATGAGGGTCGCGCTCAGGATGCCAATGCTCACAACCCGCTGTGCGCTGTGGTGCCGGATCAGCAGGAATGCCAGGGCAGCGCCAAGGATCGGTAGGAGGACAGCTAGCGGCGACAGGTTTGCGAGATTCACGCGCTGCCCCCTTCCTGGTTCGAAGCCGTGTTGGGGGGGTTTCGGTCGCGTCGGGCCTGTCCTTATTTGCAGGGCTGGCCGGGGGTGATGGCGAATTCGGACGTTTCCAGCGGGACGATGGCGTCGTCCTCCGCATCGAAGCTCGGAGTCTTGGCCACGCGGACGTCTTCGAGGTCATCCTGGATTTCATCCTGACGCGCCAGGACCATGTGCGGTAAATGATGCCGAGCATAAAGGCGGTGACAGCGAACGAAATGACGATCGACGTCAGGATCAGGGCCTGGGGGCAAAGGATCGTTGTACGTTTCCGGGTTCGTTTCCTTATCGAACAAGGGGGCAAGGCCTGCGTACCCTCCCGTGCTCAGGATCAGGATGTTGGTGGCATTTGCCAGCAGCATCAAACCCAACAGCACGCGCGTCAGGCTGCGTTCCAGGATCAAATAGATCCCGCAGGCGTACAGGACGCCCATGACGATCAGCAGGGTCAGGTTGATGCTCATGCGTTGCCCTTCCCGGATGCAGCGGATTCGGCGGCTTCCTCGGCGAGGTCGGCATGCCCGGCGGCATCTTCCTCAGCCAGCGGGGCCCCCCCTTGCCTTCAAAGTGTTCGTCGATCTCGGCACCGAGGCTCCGAAGGACATCGAGCGCCAACCCCCACCACCACGACGTAAACGCCAATGTCGAAAATGGTGGAAGTGACGAACTTGACGTCACCGAAGACCGGTAGCCAGAACTCGATAATGGCGCTCTGGAACACCTGTCCTCCCAGGAAGAGCGGCACCACACCGGAAGCGGCCGCCGTCGCAAGTCCTGTCCCCAAAAGTCCCCGCGCTGACGGTGGCTGCCTCGCTCAACTCGAACCGCCCACCGGCCAGGTAGCGGATTGTCAGTGCGAGCCCGGCGGTGAGGCCGCCGGCAAAGCCGCCGCCCGGCAGGTTGTGCCCGGCGAGGAGAAGATAAATGGAGAACACGATCATGGAGTGGAAGATCAGTCTGGTCACTACTTCGAAGATGATCGAGCGCCGTTCGGGGGGGCCAGGGTACGGCCGGCAACCAGCCACGCATCGCGGCTCACGTCGGTGAACTTCTTCGCCACGGCCAAGGTGGCGCCGTCGCGGGAGTCACGGTCGACGCCGGTGCGTCGCCCGACGCTGCTTCCGGCACGGCCTCCGAAGTCTTGATCCGGTCGCCGCGGCTGCGGACGAAGATCAGGCTGGCTACACCGGTGGCAGCAATCGCGAGCACCGAGATCTCACCGAACGTGTCCAGGCGCGAATATCCACCAGGGTCACGTTGACCACGTTCAATCCCCCCGCCGCCTTCATAGGCAACCGCGGGAAGTCCAGTGAGATGGGGGGGTGGCAACGCGCGCGCCCATGGCGTAAATCGCCACGAAAATCATGGTGATGCCAAAGGCCGCACCAATGATCACACGGATTACCCTGAGCCGACCCCCCGGTCCTGTCCCTCAACTCAGCGGGCAGGCTGCGCATGGCCAGCACGAAAGCAACCAGCACAATGGTTTCCACCAGCATTTGGGTCAGTGCGAGGTCCGGTGCGCCTTGGAGTGCGAACATGAGGGCAATGCCGTAACCCGTGACGGACACCATGAGCACGGCGAGGAAACGCTTGTTGGCCCGGACGGCAGCCAGGGCACCCACCACGATGCCGATGCCTGCCACTACTTGCAGTGGCGAGTTCGGGTCGATGAAGTACATGCCGTCCGGCAGTGGCTTGTTCGCCACGATCAGCGCCGTCATCGGAACCGCGAATGCCACGGTGAGGATCACCGCGAGGTAGAAGTACAGCGAACCACGCTGCGTGCGGCCTGTCACCCAAACCGCGATGTCGTCCAGCGCGCCGATGGTGTTCTGGTAAGCCCTGTCGCCGTCCACCCAGTCCGGGACCAGGCTTTGGGCACGGGCAACGAGGTTGCGCCAGTAGAACATCGCGGCACCGGCCGCGAACGTCAGCACGGTCAGGCCCAACGCGGGGGTGACGCCATGCCACAAAGCCAAGTGTCCGGCGTCGACCGCGTCCGGACCGTCAGCGAACAGCGCTGCGTAAGGCTGGATCCAGGTGTCCACGGGCGTTGGCCATAATCCATAGACGATAGTGAGCAAACTAAGGATGGCCGGTGCTGCCAGGAACGCCGGTTTGATGGGCTTGAACGGGGTAGGTTCCACACCGGGCTTGACGGCAAAGGCTCCCCACATGAACCGGGCGCTGTAAGCGAACGTCAGGATTGATCCGATGACCAGGCCCACCAGGATCAAGATGCCCCCCCACGCTGGAGCGCCATCACCGGTGCCGTAGTGGACGAAGGCTTCAAACACTGACTCTTTGGCTACGAAACCTGCCAAAGGTGGCACACCGGCCATGGACGCCGCTGCGATGGCGGCCACCACACCCAGCGCCCGCGACGAACGGAAAACGCCGGAAAGCTTGCGGATATCGCGGGTCCCGGACTGGTGGTCGATGATGCCCACTACCAGGAACAGCGCGGCCTTGAACAAGCCATGCGCCAGCAGCAGTCCGAGTCCGGCCAGGGCGGCGTCGGGACGTCCTAATCCCACCACCATGGTGAGGAAGCCGAGCTGGCTGACCGTGCCGTAGGCAAGGATCAGTTTGATGTCAGTCTGGCGTAGGGCCCGGTAACCACCCACGAGCATGGTGGCCAAGCCCAGCCCCCCCAGAACCACGGGAAGCCAAAACTCCGACGTCGAAAACCCGGGAGCAAGGCGAGCCACGATGTAGATGCCGGCTTTGACCATCGCGGCAGCGTGAAGATACGCGCTCACGGGGGTGGGCGCTGCCATGGCACCTGGAAGCCAGAAATGGAACGGAACAAGCGCCGATTTGGTTACGGCGCCAGCCAGGATAAGTACGACGGCGGTGGCCACCGCTCCCTGCATCGGTCCGGCCATGAGCGGCCCGGCTTGGTCCAGTATCGCCGAAATGCGATAGGTTCCTGCGGCCTGACCCAGGATGATGAGGCCGACGAGCATGGCGAGGCCACCCGCGGTTGTGACCATGAGTGCCTGCAGTGCAGAACGCCGCGCCGCCAGACGTGTGCGGGCGTAGCCGATCAGCAGATAGGAAAGGATGGTGGTGAGCTCCCAGAAGATGAAGAGCATCAGCAGGTCATCGGAGGTCACCAAACCGAACATGGCCCCGGCAAAAGCGAGCAGTTGAGCGCCGAATCCGCCCAGGCCGGCGTCCTTGTTCTTGAAGTACCTGGCGCAATAAACCAAAACCAGGGATCCCACTCCGAGGATCAGTAAGGACATCACCCAGGCCAAGGGATCCATACGGAAGGCGAGCTCAAGCTTCAGGCTGGGAATCCATGGGACGACTTCTTCTATGCCACCACCGGAATATACAGGGCCGTACTGGAAAAGCAGCCAAAGGAAGGCACCTGCGGGGACCGCTGCAAGAGCATAGAAGGCATTCCTGCCGAGTTTGCTGAAGATCAAAGGCGCCACAGTTGCCGCTACAAAGGTGATGGCGAGAACTGTGATCACTGTTATCTCCGCAAAGTCAGGAACATATTGTCAAAAGTTGGAGCAGGCGGTCATACGTTGGGTTCGGTTTAGCTAGTTTATCAAGGCGAACCGACAGTTTTTGGCATGGGAAGCCGACTGCGCGCATGGCTTAAAACCTCGTTCTCCACATAGCGGTCTGTCATCTACCCGCCGTTCTCCGCTGTCGCTATAGCATTCAAGCTATGAACGCGGCCGCAGTTCCCGAAGCCTCCCACTCGACGTCCGAGCTTGCCTCAGGACCCGTCGCTTCCAAGAAAGGACAGATCCTTGCTTGGGCATCCTGGGACTGGGGCTCAGCTGCCTTCCAAGCGGTGATGACCACCTTCGTCTTCACCGTTTACCTCACGTCCAATGCGTTCGGCGGAGAAGATGCGGCATCGGCCGCGCTCGGTGCTGCCCTAGCCGTTGCCGGCCTCGCCATTGCCTTGCTGGCTCCCGTCACCGGACAGCGTTCCGACGCCGGGGGACGCCGCAAGATGTGGCTCGGTGTCAACACCGCCGCAACGGCTGTCCTTACAGCGCTCTGCTTCTTCGTGTTCCCCCCCCAACCGGAGTTCCTGCTGCTGGGGGTATGCCTGATAGCACTCGGCAACATTTTCTTCGAGTTTGCCGGCGTGAACTACAACGCCATGCTGGCCCAGATATCTACGCCCCCCCGGAACATCGGCAGGGTCAGCGGCTTCGGCTGGGCCATGGGTTACCTGGGCGGCATCGTTGCGCTCCTCCTGGTTCTTCAGCTCTTCGTGCAGCCCTCCTTCGAGTGGTTTGGCGCTTCAACGCAGGACTCCTTGAACATCCGGCTCGTTGCCATCTTCTCGGCACTATGGTTCTTCATCTTCGCCCTTCCCGTGATGTTCGCTGTTCCTGAAGTTTCCGTGAAGAAAAGCACCGCGTCGCTGGGCTTCATTGCGTCCTACAAGTTGTTGTTCCGCCGCATTGGGGGGGCCACCTATCGGACCAGCCCCCACACCATCTACTTCCTGCTTTCCAGTGCTATTTTCCGTGACGGCTTGGCGGCAGTATTTACTTTCGGCGGCGTCATCGCCGCGGGGGGGACGTTCGGCTTCGAGCTCAAGGACGTTATCTTCTTCGCCATCTTCGGCAACGTCGTGGCGGCCGTCGGTGCAATCATTGGAGGCTTCCTTGACGACAGGATCGGACCGAAGGCAGTCATTATCCTCTCGCTGGTTGGACTCCTCGTCGCAGGCACGGCCATTCTGGTCCTGGGTAACGGCGACTACGTTTTCTTTGGCAATGACTGGCCGGGTGCCACTACGTTCTGGGTCTTCGGCCTGCTGCTCTGCTTGTTCGTGGGACCGGCCCAATCGTCCTCACGCGCATATCTTGCAAGGCTTGCCCCCCCCACGGAGAGTCCGGGGGAGCTGTTCGGGCTCTACGCGACCACTGGGCGGGCCGTCAGCTTCCTCGCACCGACGCTCTTCACGCTGTGTATCGCCATCGCCTCGCCGCAAGTGGCAGAAGGTGAAGCCAGCGCTGGGGCATCCTGGGAATCATGGTGGTCCTTCTGGCCGGCCTGTTGGTGATCCTGCCAGTGAAGCCACCGGCCAAGGTGGAAATAGCCGTGGTCCCTGAGCGTTAACTACATAGGACTGGCTGAGCATTATCGCCGTACCAGACCCATACAACAGAGTTAGGGTGTAGCTATGAACGTGGATGAGACTGAACTCCCGGGCCTCGGGATCCGCAAGGATTTCGTCACGGCGTCGGGCCGTCGCATCGGTGTGGTGGAACTTCGCGAGGGTGAGACCGAGCTGTTCGTGTCCACCTGGGACGACCCCCGACACGTGCCAAGCCTCCATCCCGTTGACAGCAGACGAAGCATCGACGCTTGGGAACCTCTTGGGCGGCCAGCACATTGCCATGCGCTTGGCAGAAGAACATCGCGAGATACCGGGCATCGTCACCCGCCAGTTCTCCATCACCCCGGATTCACCCTTCGTCAACCAGCCCATGGGCAAGGCGCAGATCCGCACCCGGAGTGGTGTTTCCATCGTGGCGATCATGCGCGAAGGTGAGGTTGTCCCCCCCTCGCCGGCACCCGACGTCGTACTTCACACCGGTGATTTGCTCGTAGCGGTCGGCACGCAGGAAGGTCTTGACTCGGCAGCCGACATCCTCCGCAACGGCTGACCGGAATGGATCCGCTCGCACTAGCCTCGTTGAACTGGGGGCCGTCGTCTTCTGCCTCGGTCTCCTTGCTCGATTAGCGGGCCGAATAGGCATGTCCCCCCCCATCCCGCTCTATTTGGTGGGTGGCTTGGCCTTCGGAGCCGGCGGGTTCGTCAAGTTGGACGGAATGCACGAGTTCGCCCATCTTTCCGGTGAAATCGGCGTTATCCTCCTGCTGCTTATGCTCGGATTGGAATATACGGCGTCGGAGCTCGTCACTGCCTTCGGCGATCGTGGCAGGCCGGCGTTCTTGATTTTGTCCTCAACTTCCTTCCGGGCGCGGGACTCGCCGTGCTTTTGGGTTGGGGACTTGTGGGGGCCATCGTCATGGGTGGCGTCACCTATATCTCGTCATCCGGAATCGCCGCCAAGGTGATCACGGACCTCGGCCGGATCGGTAACCGCGAAACTCCAGTGGTGCTGTCAATTCTCGTTTTTGAAGACCTCGCAATGGCCATCTACCTCCCGATCCTCACGGCGATCCTGGCCGGCGTGGGGGGGTTCCTGGGCGGACTGCAGACTGTGGGAATTGCCCTTGCAGTAGTCACCGTGGTGCTGGTCATCGCCCTCAAGCACGGGCACCGGGTCTCGCAAGCAGTGCACAGCGAAAACTCCGAGGTCTTCCTGCTGAACGTGCTCGGTCTCGCCCTCCTGGTGGCCGGCATCGCTTCGGCGCTGCAGGTGTCCGCCGCAGTGGGTGCCTTCATGCTGGGCATCGCAATTTCCGGTGCCACTGCCCACAACGCCACCAGAATCCTCGAACCGTTGCGGGACCTCTTCGCAGCGATCTTCTTCGTGGCCTTCGGGCTCAACACAGATCCGACGTCCATTCCACCCGTCCTTGGTTGGGCCCTGGTGCTGGCCGTCATCACCGCAGCTACCAAGATGCTCACAGGATTCTGGGCTGCCAAGCGGGCCGGCATCGCGTCCCGGGCCGTTTCCGCGCTGGCGCTGCCTGATTGCGCGCGGTGAATTCTCCATTGTCATCGCTGGTCTGGCTGTTGCGTCCGGGGGGGCAGTTCCGGACGAACTTGCGGCACTCGCCACCGCGTACGTACTCATCATGGCCATCCTTGGCCTCTGGCTGCCCGCTTCGTGGAACCGGTGGTCAAGGCCATTCGGAAGTCGCCGGGAGCTCCCCGCGGACACAGAGCGCGCACCAGCGTAGCGAGTCTCCAAAGTGCCGAGAGCTACCCCCCTCGGCACAGGCACCAAACGAGGCTAGATGGACGTCCGGTGGAAGTTCTGGTGGCTGCGGCTCGCGGTGGGTCCTCGCTGGCCCTGGTAACGGTTGCCGTATTCGCCGGAACCGTAGGGGGGGTGCTCGGCCGAGGACGTCAGTCGGAAGAAGCACAGCTGTCCAATTTTCATGCCGGGCCACAGCTTGATGGGCAGAGTTGCCACGTTGGAGAGCTCCAAGGTCACGTGACTGAGAAACCGGGGTCGATGAATCCGGCCGTGGAGTGCGTCAGCAGCCCGAGGCGCCCAAGGGATGACTTCCCTTCGAGACGGGCAGCGATATCGTCGGCCAGGCTGACGGTTTCGTAGGTTGAGCCGAGTACGAATTCCCCCCCGGGGTGCAGGATGAAGGCTCGTCGCCTTCCACTTCAACCAGCCGGGTCAGTTCGGGCTGTTCCTCGGCAGGGTCGATGTGGGCATATTTATGGTTGTCGAAGAGCCGGAAAAACCGGTCAATCCGCACGTCAACGGAAGATGGCTGAACCATCGCGGGGTCGTACGGTTCAAGAACAATCCGTTGGGAGTCTATTTCGGCACGAATATCGCGGTCAGAGATCAGCACAGCATCAAAAATACCCCCCCATGCATCAAATACCCCCCCATGCATTGTCCGCGCCGCCCCCCCATGGACTATAGTTCCCGGACATGTAGAACCGCGCCCGTACTTGGGGGCAACGAGCATTCGCGGGGTAATTGTGAGAAAACTGGCTGCGCCTGCCGCTATCGTGCTGGCTGGCGTATTGGCTCTGGGGGGTGGCCGCCTCCAGCCAGATTCTCCCGTCAACGCAGACGGTCCCCCCCGGGCCCACCGTCACACCTTCGGCCGTTGTCCCTTCAGGGATGACGGCACCAAAGGAAACCACGACGGCGGACCCCCCGCACCTTCA
>BBFS01000034.1 GCA_001313365.1 Paenarthrobacter nitroguajacolicus JCM 14115 | reverse complement strand
CCGCCCAAACCCTTGGGATGTGAACGAGCGTCCGGCCCAAACCCTCGGGACGTGAGCGAGCGTTCGGTCCAAACCCGAGGGACATGAGCGAGGGATCCACCCAACCCCCCCGAGGGACGTGAACGAGCGTTCGGTCCAACCCCCCCGAGGGACATGAGAGAGCGTCCGGCTCAAGCCCTTGGGGATGTGAGCGAGCGTCGGGGGGGGTTACATGTCTGCGAGCGCGCCGCCAGGGTTCTCGATTGCGTCGGCGACGTACCTGAGGAAGCCGGCAGCGGTTTCGCCGTCGCACACTCGGTGGTCGAAGGCGAGGGTCAGCTCGGTGACCTTGCGGACGGCCAGCTCCCCCCCGGTGACCACCCAGGGCCTGTCGATGATACGGCCCACGCCGAGCATCGCAACCTCGGGGTAGTTGATGATCGCGGCAGAGCCGTCCACACCAAACACGCCGTAGTTGTTCAGCGTGAAGGTGCCGGAGCCAGTTCGGTGGGGGGTCGCCTTTCCGTCACGGGCGACGGCGGTGAGTCGCCGGATCTCTGCGTCCAGTTCGCGGGCACTCAGCTGGTGCGCGTTCCGGACGGACGGGACAACGAGTCCGCGGTCGGTCTGGGCAGCGAAGCCGAGGTTGATGCCGTCGAAGCCAACGATTTCCTGCGAGCCATCCGAAGCAGTCTCAAAGCGCGTGTTCAGGGCCGGGTACTTTTTTAACCCAGTCGTGACAAAACGGGCGATGAAGCCAGCAGGCCGGGGGGGGTATCGTGCGGCGCGCGCTTCTTGAGCTCGGCCCGCATCTCCAGGAGCGCGGTCGCGTCAACGTCCACCCAAACCGTGGCTTCCGGAATCTCCGAGCGGCTGCGGGTCATGTTCGCAGCCACAGCCTTGCGGACCCCCACGAACAGGCGTCCGCGCGGAGACGGCCAAGCCAGTCCGGCTGTCAACGGAACCAGCATCAGCAGAAGCGGGAGCAGCAACACCAGCGACAGCAGGAGCAGGAACAGAAGGAGCAGGCGGTGCCTCCGGCGCAGAAATTGCCGCCTCCACATCCTTACGCATGATCAACCGCTGGCACCCGAGCCTCAATCGCGTCGAGGGAAACTCCGTGGTCGCGCGCCATCTTGCGGACCAGCGGCGAGATGACAGCACTGAGCTTGCCGGGGATTCGCGTCCCAGCCACAGCCGGTTCCATCACCGGCTCAGCAACGGCAACCGGAGCAGAAACAGAATCAGCAGAACCACTCGTCTTCCGCGGGCGGGTCCGGCCACCGGTGGCTCCGCCTGGCGTACCGTAGCCGATCAGCACGTTGCCCGAGCCGGCCTTCTCCTCTGTCCGGTACGTCTCAGCCGCAGCTTCAACAGCCGGCGAAGCGTCAAGCCCTGAGGACACCGGCGAAGGATCAACAGAACCAGCCGGGACAGGAGCAGCGGCAGCGGGCGAACCCGTAGAAGAACCAGCGGAAGAACCAGCGCGAGCGATCGAGATCAGCGGCTTGCCGACGTCGAGCGTTTGACCGGCCTCACCGTGCAGTTCGGCGACGGTGCCGGCGTAAGGCGAGGGCACCTCAACCATGGACTTGGCGGTCTCAACCTCGGCGATGGGCTGGTCAACCACAATCTCGTCGCCCACGGCAACGAGCCAGTTCACCAGTTCGGCCTCGGTGAGGCCCTCCCCCCAGGTCGGGCAGTTTGAAGACCTGCATATCTGAGCTCATGGTCAGTCCTCCCATTGAAGGTCGTCGACGGCGTCGAGGATACGGTCGACGCTTGGCAGGTAGTAGTGCTCCAGCTTGGGAGACGGGAACGGGACGTCGAAGCCGGTCACGCGGAGGATCGGCGCGGCGAGGTAGTGGAACGCGCGTTCCTGGACGCGGGCCACGATCTCGGAGGACACGGACGCGAATCCGTGGGCTTCGGCGATCACGACGGCGCGTCCCGTCTTGCGTACGGACGCGCAGACGGTTTCGTCGTCGAAGGGGACGAGGGTGCGGACGTCGATGACTTCCAGCGATCGGCCTTCTTCGGCGGCGGCTGCGGCAGCCGCAAGCGCGGTGGGGACAGACGGACCGTAGGCGATGAGCGTCGCGTCCGTGCCGGGACGGGCAACAGCTGCGCGGCCCTCGGTGGAGGTGCCGGCGTCGTGCTCTGCTCGCAGCGCGCCCAGGTCCACCTGGTCCTTGGACCAGTAGAGCTTCTTGGGTTCCATGAACATGACGGGGTCATCGGAGTCGATGGCTTCGCGCAGCATGCGGTAGCCGTCGGCCACGGTGGCCGGGGTGTAGACCTTCAGCCGGCAGTGTGGGCGTAGTAGGACTCGGAGGAGTCGCAGTGGTGCTCCACTCCCCCGATGCCGCCGGCGTAGGGAACACGGATGACCATGGGCATTTTGAGCTTGCCCTTGGTGCGGTTGTGCATTTTGGCTACGTGGCTGACGATCTGTTCGAAGGCCGGGTAGGCGAAGGCGTCGAACTGCATTTCGATGACGGGTCGCATGCCGTTGATGGCCATACCCACGGCCATGCCCACGATGCCGGATTCGGCGAGCGGGGTGTCGAAGCAGCGTTGTTCGCCGAATTCGGCCATGAGCCGTCGGTGATGCGGAAGACGCCGCCCAACATGCCCACGTCCTCGCCGAATACCAGGACAGAGGAGTCGGCGCGCATTGCGTCGGCCATGGCGGAGTTGAGTGCTTGGCCATGGTGAGGCTCTGCGGGCCGGTGGCTTCGGCAGTGGCCGCGGCGGAAGCGGCGGCGCTGGCGGTGGCTGCGCTGACGTTGCCGTTCGCGGTAGTAGTGACGGTCATTTTGCGCTCTCCGTTCCGGTGTTGGCGCTTTCGGCGCGGGCGAGTTCGCTGGCGAGCAGTTCGGACTGTTCTTTCAGCTGCGGGGTTTGCTTGGCGAAGACGTACTTGAAGAGATCCAGCGGCTGCACCGGAACGTCCTCCCCCCCAGGCCTTCGCGGAGCTGGGTGGCGACGGCCTCGGCATGCGAAGCAATGCGCTCCGAAGCGGCGTCGTCCAGCAGGCCCTTGTCCGTGAGGTACGACTTCATGCGTGCCAGCGGATCCTTGGCCTGCCATTCGGCAACTTCGCTGTCGGGACGGTAGCGGCTGGCGTCGTCGGCGTTGGTGTGGGCCTGCATGCGGTAGGTGTGGGCTTCGATGAGCAGCGGCCCGGATCCTTCGCGGGCCAGCTTCACGGCGCGGTCCATCACGGCGAGCAGCGCGACGAGGTCGTTGCCGTCGACGCGTTCACCGGCCATGCCGTAGCCAACAGCCTTGTGGGCCAGCGACGGTGCCACGGACTGGTGGCTGAGCGGTACGGAGATGGCGTACTTGTTGTTCTGCACGAAGAAGATGACGGGCAGGTGGAAGACGGCGGCGAAGTTCAGTGCCTCGTGGAAGTCGCCTTCGCTGGTGGCGCCGTCGCCGCACATGGCCATCACTACGGTGTTTTCACCGCGCAGCTTGGCAGCGTGGGCAACGCCGACGGCGTGCAGCAGCTGGGTGGTCAGCGGGGGTGCACTGGATGCCGACGTTGTGCTCTTTGGGGTCGTACCCGCCGTGCCAGTCGCCGCGGAAGATGGTCATCACCTCAACGGGGGTCCACCCCCCCGCGGGTCATGACGGCGACGGCGTCACGGTAGGTGGGGGGGAACAGCCAGTCACCTTCGCTGAGGCACATGGCAGCTGCAACCTGGCAGGCTTCCTGGCCGTGGCTTGAGGGGGGTAGACGGCCATGCGGCCCTGCCGGACGAGCGCAGAGTTCTGATCGTTGACGCGACGCCCGACGACGAGCTGCTCGTAAGCGGCCATCAGTTCAGCGTCGCTGGGCGTGGGGGGGTACTCGTGGCCGGGTTCGGTGCCTTGCTCGTCATGGGAGCGGAGGGTGCCGTCCGGGTTCACCATTTGGATCTGGTGCCGGGCGGGGGAGCATGTAGTCCTCAACGCTGATGCCGAATTTTGTCCGAACGTCAGCAGCTTGGTCCTCTACAGCCGTTTCCGGCGCAGAGTGGTCTGCGTGGATCGTCATTGGTCCGTCCTTCTCTAGCCACTATGTGCTTCCAGTATGTTCCCCCCCGGCTCTGTTTCGTATCCAGCTTTCCGCCGAATCATGGAAGCCCTTGCCTAAACTGGGTATTCTGAAAGACGAATTGCAATTGTGAGCTGGGTAACGTGCCCGTGCTGTAGACGAATTGGAGAGCCAGTGAGCGAGGCCGAGGCGGAGCAGACCGCCGTACCGCTGGACAGTGTGGACCGGGACATCATCCGCGAGCTGACCACCGATGGGCGCATGTCCATCACGCAGGTGGCGGAGAACGTCCACATCAGCCGCGCCCACGCGTACACCCGGATCGCCCGGCTCACGGGCGAGGGCGTGCTGACCAAGTTCACGGCGCTGGTGGATCCCATCAAAGCGGGCCTTCGGTCGTCGGCTTACGTGACGTTGAAGGTTCAGCAGCACTCGTGGCGCGAACTCAAGGAACAGCTGCGGGCCATCCCCCCCGAGATCCACCACATCGCTTTGGTGGGCGGCGACTTCGACGTCATCCTCCTGGTCCGCGCCACAGACAACATCCACCTCCGCCGCGTCATCTTCGATCAACTGCAATCCATGGACGGCATCCTGGACACCCAAACCTTCCTGGTGTTCGAGGACGTAGATACCCGGTGACGTTCAAAAGAAAGCTCGCCTGGACGTTGGTGGCTTGCGCCCTGGCGGGTGTCCTGTGGCTGATTGCTGCTTTCCAGCTCTTTCACAACCCGCCCCACGCCACTCCCCAGCGAACCGACGCATTGTGGTCCTGGGCGGCATGAGCAACGAACGACTCCCGGTGGGCCTCGCTTTGAGGGACCAATTGGGAATCCAGGACCTAGTGGTTGTCACCACGGGGCTGCCGGCCAACGCCGGTTCGGATGAGTTTTGTGAGGAGCACGACGGCGTCACTCACCTGGACTGCTTCCGTCCGGATCCGCTCAACACCAGAGGCGAGGCCGCACGACTCCGCGATCTTGCAGCGGAGCGAGGGTGGAAGTCCGTGACAGTGGTGACGTCCGATTATCACGTTGAACGAGCCGGCACGCTGATGAAGCAGTGCATTGCAGCCGACGTGCACATGGTCGGTACAGAGCCGCAGCTCTCCCCCCTTTGGCTGGGTGTGGCGATTCGTTGTGGAAACTGGCGGGCTGTTGGATGTGTGGTTACGGCCTGAGTGCTAGGACCTCATGACCTGCCCCTGAGTGGGCTCGACACCTTGTTTGGTTTGGGCGAGCCGGAGGCCGGGAGCGTCCGGAGCGACACCACTACCGCAACCCGAGGCTACCGCCGATTTCTATCACCGCATTCTCGTGATCCACATTGGAGCGGTCCTCCGCAGTGTCGACCTGCGCTCACCCGTTCAGAGAGGCGTTCCTGCACCGGGCACCGATGAGGACAAGCCGGGGCTTATCTGCTGACTGAAGGGATGACTGCCCAGAACAACGTGATCAAGGACATCGGCCGCGCGACGAACTTGCGTGGCCCGTTCGTCCTCTAGGTCATCCGCTGAACAGGATAACCTACTGCGCATCGAGGCAGGCTCTGACGGCCACGCAAACGCCCACGTCCTACTCACTCGTAGTACTCAAGCCTGTCTTCGTCGGCTTTCCGAGGAAAGAACGCGCGAATTGCCTCATCGACGGCAATAGCCGGTAGCAAGATGATGGCCGAGGCGATGGAAAGAGCGGTCCAAGCAGCGTCCACCACTGCTGGCCCCTCCAACCGAGTCGGCCGTTCGGGGGGGTATCGCGGCCCCGTGCGCATCAGTGTGATCATGGTTTGATCGTAAGAACGGAGTACCCCATTGCGCCCGAGTAGTCGGTACTCGTCTTTTTCGCAGCGGCTACTTGGCTACACGGTGTGGGCGGTCAATTTGCATCCGGTCTGCCCGAGCCTTCCATTGCTGGGAATCACGCAGAAGTACCTACGTTTCCGTTGAATCAGTGCGGCCGCGCAGGCGTACGAAGTGAGCTGGTCCGGTTAGAGGACCGCGAGGGAAATGCTCTCGCGTTCGTGGGACTCCAAAAGATCTAGCAGATACTGGCCATAGCCGCTCTTGATAAGCGGCTCTGCGCGTTCGCGAAGCTCATCGTCTGTGAGGAAACCGGAACGCCACGCGATTTCTTCCGGCGACCCAACTTTCAGGCCCTGCCTGTTTTCGACCGTCCTGATGAAATTCGACGCGTCGCTGAGGTCCTCGAACGTGCCAGTATCCAGCCAAGCTGTGCCACGAGGTAACACCTCGACTTGAAGTTTGCCCTGTGCCAGATAGGTCTTGTTGACGTCAGTAATTTCCAGCTCGCCCCCCCGAGCGGACGGCTTCAAAGCACGAGCTATTTCAACAACGTCATTGTCATAGAAGTAGAGTCCGGGAACGGCGTAATGACTCTTGGGGTGCGCCGGTTTCTCCTCCAAAGAAATGGCCCTGCCGTGCTGGTCAAACTCAACCACTCCGTACGACTGAGGTTCTTCACCCAGTAGCCGAACACGGCACCTCCCTCAACGTTTGCGTAGCGCCGGAGCTGGGTACCCATTCCCTGGCCGTAGAAGATATTGTCGCCGAGCACCAGAGCCACTGAGTCACCGCCAATGTGCTCAGAACCAAGCGTGAAGGCCTGTGCCAGCCCATCTGGTGAAGGCTGCTGGACGTAGCTCAGGTTCACCCCCAAACCTCGATCCGTCACCTAGAAGCCGTTGGAATTGGTCCGCGTCATGAGGCGTCGTGATGATAAGTATGTCGCGAATGCCCGCCAGTATCAGCGTAGACAGAGGGTAATAGATCATCGGCTTGTCATAGACCGGGACAAGCTGTTTGCTGATGCCGAGGGTGATCGGGTGCAGACGCGATCCAGTTCCCCCCCCAGCCAAGATGATTCCTCGCATGATCAGATCATTCCGTGTTCGTATGGGCATCCGCAAACCCGTAAGGTTATGCGTCATGGGGCAGATACTCGTAACCGGCGGCGCCGGCTTCATTGGTTCAAATTTTGTTCACTTTATTGTTGAAAACACGGATCACAGCGTCACTGTTCTTGACAAACTGACATACGCAGGAAACACAGAGTCCCTGGCAGGGCTCCCCCCAGCAACCGTGTGAAGTTGGTACAAAGTGACATCGCGGATGCAACGGTTGTCGATGGCCTCGTCGAAACGCATGACGTAGTAGTTCACTACGCAGCTGAATCGCACAACGATAACTCGTTGCATGATCCGCGCCCTTTTCTCGACACCAACATCATTGGCACCTACACGCTAATCGAAGCTGCACGCAAGCACGACAAGCGCTTCCACCACATATCGACTGACGAAGTGTATGGGGGGGATCTGGAACTAGACGACCCGGAGCGCTTCACGGAGAACACTCCATACAACCCTTCCAGTCCGTACTCCTCGACTAAAGCAGGTTCAGACCTTTTGGTTCGGGCGTGGGTGCGTTCCTTCGGTCTGCAGGCCACAATCAGCAACTGCTCCAACAACTATGGCCCTTATCAGCATGTCGAGAAGTTCATACCCCCCCGCCAGATCACGAATGTCATCGACGGAGTTCGGCCCAAGCTCTACGGCAAGGGCGAAAACGTCAGAGACTGGATCCACGCCAACGATCACTCCTCTGCTGTGTTGGCCATCATTGAGAAGGGCCGCATCGGTGAGACCTACCTCATCGGAGCCGACGGTGAAAAGAATAATAAAGACGTAGTTGAACTGATACTTGAGCACATGGGTCAAAGCCGCGACGCTTATGACCACGTGGTCGACCGTCCGGGCCACGATCTTCGATACGCAATCGATTCCTCTAAGCTGCGCACGGAGTTGGGCTGGAGCCTGAGTACTCCAACTTTGACGCCGGCCTCAAAAACACCATTGAGTGGTACCGAGACAACGAAGCATGGTGGCGCCCGCAGAAGGCCCAAACCGAGGCCAAGTACACGAAGCAGGTCAATAGTATGACGATCGAGTTTTCCAAGCAGTTGACGGCGACAGAAACACCTATTCCCGGCGTTGTGCTTTTTGAACTGCCCGTCCACGGTGATAACCGCGGGGTGGTTCAAAGAGAACTGGCAGCGCGAGAAGATGCTGGCGCTTGGCCTCCCCGATTTCAAGCCCGTCCAGAACAACGTCTCCTTCAATGAGAAGGCCGGAACAACCCGTGGCATCCACGCGGAGCCATGGGACAAATTCATTTCTGTTGCCAGCGGCAAGATCTTTGGTGCTTGGGTCGACCTCAGACAAGGACCAACATTCGGAAACGTCTTCACTGCGACTCTGGACGCAAGCCAGGCGATTTTCATTCCCCCGCGGTGTCGGCAACGCCTTCCAGACTCTCGAGGACAACACGGCCTACACGTACTTGGTCAATGATCACTGGAGCGCCGATGCCCAAGGTCAATACACGTTCTTGAACTTGGCCGACGAGACAACAGCCATTCAGTGGCCTATCCCTCTGTCCAGCGCCGAACTCTCAGACAAGGACAGAGTTCACCCGCATCTCTCACAAGTCGTTCCCATGCCACCGCGGATGACCTTGGTTCTTGGGGCCAACGGACAGCTGGGGCAGGCACTTCGCGACGAATATAAGGATGACTCCTACGTGGAGTTTGCAGGCAGGGCAGATTTTGACCTCAATTCCAAGGAAGCCTTCAATTCTCGCAGCTGGAAGAACTACGACACGATAATCAATGCGGCTGCCTACACGGCAGTCGATACCGCAGAATCCGCTGACGGTCGCAGGGCCGCTTGGCAAACCAACGTTTCTGCCGTCGCTCGGCTGGCACGCCTGGCCGTCGAACACGACCTAACCCTGGTGCATATCTCCTCCGACTACGTGTTTGACGGAACCCAAGACATGCATTCCGAGGATGAAGAGTTCTCCCCGCTCGGCGTGTACGGGCAGACGAAAGCCGCCGGCGACGCGATCGTGAGCGTCGTGCCCAAGCACTACATCGTCCGCGCGAGCTGGGTCATAGGTGAGGGTAATAACTTTGTCCGCACCATGGCCAAGCTCGCTGCTGCAGGAGTCAAACCTGCCGTTGTGAATGACCAAACCGGACGGCTCACCTTCGCAGCGAACATAGCGGAGTCCATTAGGCACCTACTCAAGTCGGGGGCCGAGTATGGCACGTACAACTTGAGCTGCGACGATGCAACGCAATCCTGGGCTGACATCGCGGCCGATGTTTTCGAGCTGACCGGAGGCGCACGAGCCGATGTGAGCGGCATCACCACGTCTGAATACTTCCACGGCAAGGAAGCGGCGCCCCGACCGCTAAACAGTACATTGGACCTTTCAAAAATTCGACGGACCGGCTTCCCGACAACCAGCGCCTCGACGCTGCTGCCGCAACATATAAATACCGTCAAATAAGCTCCAACTACGTCCTGATTTACGGACAATCGCTGAAGACTGCAGGATTTTCTGCGCGCCATGATCTCCTCGCATCAATGACGGAGGAAGGCGAGCCCTTGGGCCGTGTTACGCCCGCTTCACGAAGCGTTCATGGTAGCCGGCACTCCCGTAGCGAGCCGGTACAATAAGGTTCACCACGAAAAAAGATGCCGTTCTAGTGGCGTGCTACATAGCAGCGTCAGGAACCGACACAAGGGGGAACCGGTTTGGATTTACGCGATTATCTGCGCATCCTGCGCCGCAATTGGATATTAGTCATAGCTTGCACTTTGACTGGTCTCCTTTTGGCTGGCGCAGCTTCCGTTTTGACCAAACCGACCTACACGGCGGAGACGCAGCTTTTCGTTGCTATTCAGAGTTCTGGATCAGTTCAGGAACTGCAGCTCGGAAACAACTTCAGTCAGGCTAGGGTTCAGTCATACATTAAGACGGTACAGTCACCAGCCGTGCTTCAACCGGCGATTGACACGCTTGGGCTGGGCATGACGGCCGAAGAGCTGGCCGAGAATGTCAAGGCTACAAGCGAGACAAGCACCGTGCTTATTAACATCGCCGTCTCTGATGCTTCCGCTGTTCAGGCGGCGGCCATTTCACAGGCCGTCGCGGACAGCCTTATCCGAGTAGTTGACACCCTTGAAAAGCCCCCGAACAGGCGGCAATTCTCCCGTTAGCTTGTCGATCATCAAGCCCGCTAAAGCACCTGTCGCGCCTTCGGCACCAAACACCAAGCTTCACTTGCTGCTAGGCCTGCTGGCAGGACTTGTCGTCGGAGTGGCCGCTGCTATCTTCCGGACGACAGTTGATAACCGTGTCCGCGGCGAGGACGACCTTCGACGGATCACCGATGTTCCGGTTCTTGGAGGGATCACTTTTGACCAGGATGCGACCAAGAAACCCCTCCTGACTCAATCGGCTCACCAGAGCCCTCGCGCAGAGTCCTTCCGTCAGCTGCGCACGAACCTGCAGTTTGCAAACGTTGCGGGTCACGCGAAAACAGTTCTCGTAACATCGTCCCTTCCGGGCGAAGGCAAGAGCACCACAGCCACGAACCTAGCCATTGCTCTGGCCCAAGCTGGTCAAACAGTTTGCCTGATCGACGCGGATTTGCGGCGTCCGATGGTCAATGAATACCTAGGGCTCGAACGAAATGCTGGACTCACAACAGTCTTGGTCGGCGCGGGGGACCTGAACGAGCTCCTACAGCCTGGGGTGAAGACAACCTATACGTCCTTACCTCGGGGGGGCAGATTCCGCCGAACCCGAGCGAACTGCTTGGCTCTGACGACATGAAGCAGCTCATCGCTAGGCTGGAACAAGCATTCGACACGATAGTAATTGATGCCCCTCCGCTGCTCCCCCGTCACGGACGCGGCAGTGCTATCCCAGCATGTTGGCGGCGTAATCCTCGTCGTTGGTACACAAAAGCTCCGTCATCACGACCTGCAAAAGTCACTCAATGCACTCGACATGGTGGGGTCCAACCTCCTCGGTGTTGTTCTCAACAGACTCCCGTCCAAGGGGCCAGATGCCTACGCTTACAGCTACTACAGCAGTGACGACAAGGATCAAAAAAGCAGTTCAACCGAGAGCCGAGCGGTCTCGAAAAAACGTTCACAGAAGGAGCCTCTCTCCTACGAACCTCCTGAGCAAAATGACTTCGATCTGACGCTGCAAGCTCAGCGCCAACCGCGTCAAAGGGCCCTCATCATTACCCAGGACCCAGGCAGTAAGTCATAAGTAATCGGGCCGCCTAGATATTCTAGGTGCCCGATCACTAAGTATCGTGGGCTAATCCACACCGACTAGGCATTACGACTCCGCACGATCCACTCTTCCGCCTATACAGGTCAACAACTGGCAACTCTCCGTTTAGGCTCAGCCACTCCTCAAGAATCGGGCCGTGGTCGCCCCCGAGAACGAAACAGCGCACGTCTCCCGCTCTCATAAAGAGGAAGACTCTAAACTCCCCACAAACAGCGAGTGAACAGTCCTCGCTCAATCCCGCCTCGGAACCGAAGAGTCTGAGTAGTGTGGGGGGGTTCGGGGGGGCGGTTTCTTATAGGGTGCCTTCTGGGCTGAGAAAACTCACAACCTTGTTGCCTATCCCCCCATTACGGCGCCGATCCCGGGCCACTGTCGTGGACTGCTTAGAGGCTCCCAGTGACCACAACGAAGCTTCAATCGCGTCAGTTCCAACGCATCGAGGTGTTCGCTGCCGCGCCCCTGACGCTAACGAGCACAAGTGCTCACCTTCATGCCGAAGGCTTTCGATTCGCTACCACCGCGACCTCGCCGAGAGAAAACGCTACCGCATTTCCAACACTGCATCTAGGGAACGCCGTGGAGACCTGGCAACCCTGAACTCGTTCTCGGTGTGACCGATAGCCACCAGCATCACGATATCCTCGTGTGCGGGTATTCCGGCCGACTCCCTCAACCGGTTGGATGCATCATTCTTCATTGACCAGTTGAGCATGCAAGTAGCAAGCCCTTGGGCATGCAGCCCATGAGCGAAATTCATGGCAAATAGCCCCCCCGTCAATCCAGCGCTGGTGGCGTTCAGCCGCACCTGCAAACAGTCTTGTATCCACCGTTACCACCGCTAGCGCCGGGACTCCTCCGCCAAAGCCGGCATTACCGTTCTGGTGCCGGATAACACGGGAAACATCCTCGGCCTGAGTGAAGACATGAAGCCGCCAAGCCTGACGGTTGCACACCGAGGGGGGTAGACAAAGCCGTGCTAGCTGCCTGCCGAATCGCGTCATGATCGACTGCTTTTGAGGTATCGAAGGCTCTAACGCTCCTTCGTGATGAAAAGAAGTGTTCAAGAACGCCTTGAGCATCCGCGTTCAGAATGGGTTCCCACACGGATTGGGAACGAACTGTCGGGCTCACCATCTGGGGAATGACTTCGCGGGTGTTCCAACCTTCAAGGGCCTCAAGAGCGGATTCAGCGTGCCCGACCACCTCTGGAAGTTGTTCATGCGCAATGGGCCTACGAAGCCCCCCCAGCTCAAGCCGACTCCTTACACCTTCACCGAACGGATGCTTAGGGTGCTTCAACGCGAGCCCTTTTTCTATACGGTGGTAATCCTTAGTCAGCTGGCATTCAAGGTGCCTGCTGGTCCCACTACCGGAGAATAGATCGTCTTCCGCTGCACCATATTTGATATGCCTACTTGCATCAATGGCGGCCTCACGGATCACAAGCAATTTTCGGTAGTTTTGCTTCAGAAGGACAAAGACCGGGGGGGCTGGGACGAAGGATTTGATAACTCGCTTGAGTATTGCCATGCTATTTAACTCCCCCTGAAACGACCGGCACGCTGGTTCAATCATCAGCAATTCTAGTCGATGCGCGAGCTGTAACCGCATTGCCTAAGTTACGCAGTAACAGTTGCCATTGGATCGGGGGGGCCGGCCCAAGAGCCGCTAGACTACACAACTGCGGGCAAGTGTTAGTTGATGGCGTCGACGGCGAGGCAAGGCGGCGGAGCAACTTCTTGGGCCACCACCTCAGATCCAGCGCCAAACGTTTGTAAGCGTGCGCGCGACCCACAGCAGCTGGGTGAATATGTAAGCACCGAAAAGCTTCCATCGCGACTTAGAGAGAAAGCGATTGTAAAGTGCCATGACCTCAGCTACCGCTCAAAAGGCCGCCCGGGGAGGCTTGATCACTCTGGTGGGACAGGGAGCCAAAATGGTGCTCCTACTCGTCAACCTCGTCGTGTTGGGGCGCCTACTTACTCCTCAAGACTTCGGCCTCGTAGCTATGGTTACGGCCATCGTTGGGGTCGCGGAGCTAATCAGGGACTTTGGCATCACCACTGCCAGCATCCAGGCTCCCACTTTGTCGCGGAAGCAAAAGAGCAACCTGTTTCTCATTAACACCGGGCTTGGCCTCTTCCTAGCAGCAGTATCGGCCGCAGCCAGCCTGCCAATAGCCGGACTATACGACGACCAACGGTTGATACCGATCACATTAGCCATCTCATGCATCTTTCTCTTGAACGGTATTCAAGCCCAATATCAGGTTGAAATGAACCGCAGTCTTCGTTTCAAGGCGCTCACGCTCACTGATGTCGTCGCAAACTCCCTAGCACTCCTTGCGGGAATTACTGCAGCGCTCCTCGGGGGCGGGGGTACTGGGCTCTCGTAATTTTGCAGGTTACGGCTGCACTCATACTGCTCATTAGCCGCATCGCAATAAGCAACTGGCATCCCGGATGGCCTGGTCCCAGCGGTAAAGTTAAGAAGTTCCTCCACTATGGCGGAAATCTCGGAGTAGCTCAGTTTATCAACTACATCAGCGCAAATGCCCCCCCGGCGTACTGATCGGCTACGCTTTTGGCCCATCTATACTCGGAGCTTATTCAAGAGCTTCTCAGATCGCGACAATTCCGATTAATCAGGTTTTTGGTCCGCTAACCAATGTGGCCCTAACTACACTCATCCGATTATCTGATGACGACCATTTTAATCGTTCCATTGTCAAAATCCAGCTCATTTTAGGGTATTCCGCTGCGCTAGCATTCTCATTTGTGGCTGCTTTCGCCTCACCGCTCGTGGTCATCCTCCTAGGTCACCAATGGGGGGGAGCAGTGGTGCCTCTACTTCAGGCACTCTGCATTGGAACTGCCTTCCAAGCGGCAACGTTTGTTTCCTACTGGGTGTTCCTTTCAAAGGGTCAAACCTCAGAGCTTCTCCGCTACAACTTAGTGACGAAGGGCATCGTTCTTGCCCTAACCGTAGCTGGCAGCTTCATAGGAGTTGCCGGTGCTGTCTGGGGGGGTTATTCGTTAGGCCTTGCTCTCGCTTGGCCGATCTCACTGATGTGGATGAAAAAAACAAATGTCCCCCGCCATGCAACTGTTCCTTGGCGGGTTACGATTTTTCTTAGTTGGTGCCTGTGCTGCAATCTTGGGAATACTGCTCCCGCTAATTCCCAATATGCCTCCCCTAGTAGGCTCATCGCTGGGTGGAGCATCGGCATAGTCATCCCTCTAGTTATTCCAAGTGTTCGCCGCGATGTATTCAGCATGACCGGCGTGTTTATGGGTTTAGTCAGTTCAAAAAGTAGGATTCTGGAGGCAACATGAGTTCCCCCCCGTTGAAGGTTTCGGCGCGCAAGCTCAAGTCGGTGTTAAAAGGTCGCTTGTCATCATTGGCGCAGCAACCCAAGTTCTTGCAAATACTAATGAAGGCCGACCAGGCTGTACTGCGAGCGGCACTAAAGGGGTCGCGCGAAAGCCGTTCCGAACACGTCATTCTGAACTCTCCCGGGTCTGGCAATATTGGTGATCAAGCCATGTTTGAGAGTTTCGTAAGAAACGTACCAGGCACAATTTTGGCTATCGTTAAATCAGATGATGCGTACACATTGCCTAGTAATGAGGATAGAAGTCGCGTTGAGTTTTCCATACTGCCGAAGTTGATCTACTCTAAATCATTCGGTCACTATGCTGACCTCTGGCGCCTCGGTCGGCGGATTAGTGGAGCTGAGAGTTTTTCCGTGATGGGCGCCGACATCATGGACGGCGGCTACGGACAACACTCGTCGATGGTCGAGTGGAACATAGCCAAGACGATACAAGAATCCGGCATTCCGGCACGCGTCCTGGGATTCAGTTGGAACGGGCGGGCTCCTCGAGAAGTTACGAACTTGGCTCGTTTAGCCGGTAAAGCAGGAGTACGTATCTTGGCTAGGGACCCAGACTCCCATGACCGTCTGGTTGCCGACGGTATCGCTGGCGTCATCCAAGCAACTGACATGGTCTTCTCGTTCGCCGCTGCTCCGACTCACGCGTCACAGTCAGCAGCGGCTGAAGCCACAAAAGACATTCAAGGCAAGCTAGCCATAGTCAATGTTAGCGGTTTAATAGGGAGGTCGATCGAGCAGGATGCTGAATACGATCACCTTCTCGCGACATTGGAAAATCTCGGCTACACGTGCTTGCTGCTGCCGCACGTGAGTCACTCCAACGTCGACGACATTTCCGCAACCGTAAAACTCCGTGCAGTAAGCGCCCCCCCGGCCAAACGCTCCGTTTTCGTCGATCGCCTTCTTTCGCCGACTGAAGTCTCGGCGCTTGTCCAACGAGCGGATGTCGTTGTCACCGGCAGAATGCATCTCTCCATACTTGCCTTGTCGGCCAAGAAGCCGGTCATCGTCCTGGCTACTCAGGGGAAGGTATCTGGACTCATGAGCTTGTTCGAGGTTCCCGAGCACTGCATAGAGCCAACGGAGGGCTTCGGACCGCAGATTTCGGAGCTTCTGATCCGTCTTGAGTCAGACCGCGACGCGGTGGTGACTAGGCTCTCGTCCAACCTCGCAGACGTGAAAAAGCTCTCCGCACTCAATTTCGACATGGTGGATCCTCGCTAAGGCGAATGAGGTCCGTTAGGCCCGAAGCTATTCTTTACCCAAACCGAGCCACCATGCTGAGCATCATAGATATGGTGGCTCGGTTTTTTGGGATATGTCCGGAGCGCCTGCTCAGGTACACGCCGTAGTGTCCGATTTTTCGATCGGCACCTACTATGAGGACTCACGCTTCGTCCGGATACGCGTCAGGTTAGGAATTTCGGCAGCCTTCAACTTGCCTGTTGAAAAGACTGGCGAAGTCGACTTTGCCCTTTGCTTTTCGATGCAGAACGCAACAAAAAACAGCCAAACAGGCAGAGTATCGCTCATCATGCCCCCCCAACCAGTGAGAGCGACCAGAGCGATGCCAGGAGTCGATGCGACATAGGCCCGGGCAAAGTCCCCCTTGGTGGTTGTCCTCACTACGACGACGCCAGGCAGTGAAGAAGGCGAGAACAAGGGGGGGCCAAAAAGCAGCAGTGCACCACCAACACCGATTTCTACTGCAGCCAGCAGGACCGAGTTATGCACCGGCCAACCTTGAGCAGTCAAAAGATCGGTCGGACCCGCCGTAGTTATGTAGGTGTTGGGTCCCGTACCCGCTAACGGATTGGCCGGAATGAGCGCCGTGGCCACATCATTGAAGTGCTGGCGAGTAGAACCCTCAGGGTCTTCCTCGAATCTGGCGACCCATACCCCCCCAGCAGAAGCAAAAGCAGCTATACCTATTACTATCGGGATCGCAAGCTTACTTCCCAAAGCCTTACCGCGGGGGCAACAAAAGCGTCCAAATGAGAATAATGACGACAGCCGAAAAAAAGTTCGCTCGCCCGCCTGACATCACAAACATTGGCATCGAACCCAAAATGACAGCCCATGCAGCTACGCGGGTCTGCCGCATCTTTGACCTCGTGAAGGGCAGGCTGACCATAACGAAGAGGAGCAAGATCTTCCCCCAACGTTGTTGGATGACCAAATGACCCGTTTATTCGGCTACCCACTAGCTCAGCTGTGGCTGCGTTTGTTGGAAATAGCGGGAGCCCTGCAAACTGCAACAGCGATATTCCAAGCTGGACCACCACAGTCCCCAAAATCCAGTACATGAATGTCCGGCCAGTCTTGCCATCCTGGTCGACGCATGAGGCAGCATAGCTACCGGCAGCCCAAGCTGCTGCGGCCGTCAAAAAGTGAACCATTCCCGCCTGGACTTCACCCGTAGGAGTCCAGATAAAGACAAAGCATATTATAAGAAAGGCGACGAATGGGAGAAGCAGCAAATTGGATCGTGAAAATTTTCCGGCTACCACTCCCATCAGTACGATGACCGCAATTGCAACCGTGTACGTCATCAGGCGCGGTTCTGACCCGGCAATCCCACTTCGAGTCAGATCAGCAAGAGTGCTTCCGTATAGAACCTTCGGCAGGAAGCACATCGTCACCATGCTAAAGCCATGACGGCATTGACTGGGCCGCCAATGGTTCTGAGTACGTAGAGGCCCGCAATGGCGATTATTGCGACAATAACAATTGTCATCAATGCGGCCTTTCATGGTGACTCGAGGAATTAGATGGAATTGCTGAAATCAGCCTGTGAGGGTTCACCTTGAGAGACCTGTGCGGTCCAGCAGACCTTTCACACCTGCGCGGAAACTGTCCTCACTAAACGCGTTACGCACCACATCCGCCGGTACCGGTGTTGGATGGGTCAAAGCCCCTGACATAAGGTCATCGAGATGGCCCACGTAGGGATGGAAGGCTCTTTCGAAACCTTGGCGAACATGTTCCGTGCCGAAAACGGGCACGCCATAAACTAGCGCTTCAACAGCTTTGACCTTTATCCCTCCCCCCCCGTGGTCGATGGGAACGACGACGCGTCGACGCTTGAATAGAAGTCCGCGACGTCATGGACAGGCCGAGAACAGTAGCTTCGGTGTTCCAGGACCTTACAATATCTGATCCAAAGCCGGCAACAACCAGCTCAAGTTCGAGAGCCTTCATTCGATCAGAATATTCCGCTAAGAACTTCTGCAGCGACATGACGTTGGGTGGGTACTTCATATTACCCAGGAATCCAATTCGTCGGATCACTCCGGTGCTGCGCTTCGTGGCGACCGCTGGCAACCTGACCGGAGTCGGTAACCAAGCCGATTCGCCAGATGCCCTCTTCGAGAGTGACAGGAAGTCATGGTGCCCAGCGAATGCATTGCCCATGGCTTGATCGGGGGGGAGTTTGGACTCCAAGTGCTTCCACCAGAGCGACTGTACAAAACCCCCCGGTTGGAGAGAGAGTGCAGATTTGCCCATTGTGCGGGCATTGACACTCCAAAGATCCATCCAGTCAAAGATCAGAGTTGATTTTGGAAGCGTTTTGGCTGCCGATGCAAATACTGCTGGCACTGTGATCACATTGAGATCTGCGCGCGGTAGCTTTGGCAACCCACTCTCTAGAGGCATCGGAATCAGAGCCTTCTTGGCAGCTCGCAACCTGCTGGTTCGCCCAACCCCCTGATTAACGGTTCGCAATGGATGGATGGTGGCTTTGTAACCCAGGGCGCCGAGTGCTTCCTGCCATGCGAGAGCCCTCAAGCCTCCCCCCCATCGCGAGGCATGTCCGATTGGGAATACCAGTAGACAATATTGGCCTCAAGCATTGAGCCTGCTTGGAGAGACACTAACTATCTCCTGCGCCCATAGAAACTGGAATCTTGTCCGAAAAGCCTCGATGGAGAACCTCTTCTCATAGGTCGTGCGAGCGTTTGCACCCATTCTGACCGCGGCGGCTCTGTCGAGCGACTTGAGACTCGTGATGAGAGCACCAGGTTGGCCAATCGGATAGAGCTCACCGTCGACACCATCGCTGACAATGTCAACGACTCCACGCCGCAGTCGCAACGACTGCCCTGCCTCTGGCAAACGCCTCCAGCAAGACAAGACCAAAGGCTCGGGTTGTTCAGATGGCAATATTAGGAAATCAGCGGCATCAATGTGTGGCGAAATATCGTCAACTTCTCCCACGATCGTTATGCGGTTGCTGTGCCTTACCCGCGAGGCCAGACTCTGGACATCAACCCCAGTACCTACCGCGGGAGGTCCGCCCATTATGACCAACTCGCCGGGGGGGCAAAATTCCGTGTCCCACGCTGCAAGGAGGGGGGGCGTATGTCCTTTCCACGCGTTCCATCTGCTCGCGACAACGAAACGCAGTGGCTGTGGGTCGACGCTAACTGGCACTAGCGTTGTCTTGTTGTCCTGATGAGCATTTACAAGAAGATCGGCACGCTCTTTCAGCTGCTTGGGTAATGAATCCTTGGCGGCGTTTGAGATGCAGAAGATTCGACGAGCAGCTCTCGCAAACAATCCAAGAACACCAGCCTCACGGGGGGGAGACCATATTTCTTGCATGTGCAGGATGATGGTTTTTACTCTGAGTAACCTCGCCATGGGAAGACACAGGACCATTGCAGATGTCGTGCAATAGACAACGTCAGGACGAGTTGCTCGGAGCTTAATAAAGGTTCTCGACATCCTGGCCACTAAAGGTCCCAGGCCCGATACCTTTAGATAACGTCGGCGAAGGACAGCCATGGGGACGATCTCGTTGGATACCTCCATGGCATCCAAGGCTCGGCTCAGACTGTTTTGCCCGGTTGGCACGTCGTCCGGCAGCCACACCACACAGCGGCTTCTGTCCTCATCGGGCAGCGCCCGTATCACCTCAAGCAAGATTTTGTCTGCACCATACATCTCGTTTGAAGAATGTAGGAATACGATCTTTCCTTGAGCCGTCCCACCTGCAGCCTTCACCTGGTCCTCAGCACCTTGGCGGGAACACCGGCAGCTACAGAATTGCTGGGCAGATCACGCGTTACAACACTTCCCGCTGCAATGACTGAGCCAGAGCCGATCGAAACCCCCCAGCAGTAATGGTGGCTCCGCTACCGATCCAAACATCGTCGCCGATGGTTAGGAATTCGCGCTTCACACCTTGGGACTTGATAGTGGTCTCGATGTCTTCGAAAACATGATTCTCCGAGAACAGTTTGACGCCAGGACCGAGCATCACATCATTTCCAATCCGGATATCCCCCCCGAACAACCAATGAAACACCCAGTACCGAAACTTGTCCGATCACCGACTTGAAGCCCTATGCCGGCCTCCCCCCCGCCATAGTAACTAGAAGGCCGAATCTGTGTGCCACGTCCAATCGATACGTCCGCACCAAAAGTGATGCCGTTGACTGAGAGACCTTGGACCTCTGCAAAATCCTCGATTACCAAGCGTCCTGCGTGCGACAAGAACTGGGGGATTCTTAACTCGAGCCCCCTCGCCCGACGAGCAGGGGTCCCCCCCTAGATGACCGCAGTAGTGGCTTGATTACCGTTCCTCGAGCCAACATCGGCACTAGTCGTGCATAAGTCTGGGCACTAGCCACGGCATTCGCCTCGCGGGAAAGGCCGTCAAAGCGCAGAAGCTTCATTTGGCCACCGACAATCGACGAGTTAAGGCAGCTTGCTCGCTAATCGTGGTTTCATACGAACTGCACACGGCTTCCAAGTGTAGCCCTCTTGCAGTCTTAGCCGGGCTGCTGCTGAGAGGCGGTCCTGCTCGTCCGGTGACTCCATTACTTGGCGTACCGCAGACTCAATAGCTTCCGGCGTCGGCTCGCAGAACACGCCAGCTGGTCCTAACACTTCACGGTTATAGACCGTCGCCCGTGCCACTATAGGGGCGCCGTTTGCCATCGCCTGTACTAGCGCCGGATTTGTGCCGCCAACGCTGTGGCCGTGGAAGTACACGCCACAAGTCTTCCAAAGTGACAGGAGTCTCGCGTCATCAGACACATGGCCCAGCCAATGAACTTTAGGGTTTTCGGCTACAAGTCGTGTCACGGCTTCTTCAAGTGGCCCGCCGTAACCTGACGACCCGACGATTACCACGTCGAAGTCCTTTGCGAGTCCACGAGTTGCTTCCAGGAACTCAGGAATAGTATTTTCGGGCACGAAGCGTGCAACAGCCAAGACGAACTTTCGCGCAGGAAATTTGTCAGGCGTCGTAAGTGCAGCTCCTTCTTCCCCTCCGTACGGAATGAACACGCTCGAGCGACCGAAATCAGCCTCCCAGCGCCTGGCAATCTCCTTGGAGTCCGCAACTAGAACATCTGCGAACCTAGCTGTCAGTCGGGCACCGAGACGAAACACTGTTTTCGCAAGTCGACCCCCACTTTGCGCGCTCCCACTCAATCCCATCCACATTGACCACAGTCGGGATGCCCCCGCAGCTTCAGAAGAGGCAGCCAGAAACCATTTGCAACGTTCATGACCAGTGCGACATCGGGTCGCTTTCTCGCAGCGTGAAGACACGACGTCAGTCCAAAGCTCAACGTACTTAGTGACTTGTTTTCGATTCCACGGGTTGTTACTACGTGAACTCTCGCATCCCTAGTCGGATCAGCAGTTTCGGGTCCTGGGCGGCCGTAAACGGTCACATCCCAGCCACTCTCAGCAAGAAACGGGGCAAGTTTCCTCACCGCTGTTTCAAACCCGCCGTAATAGCTGGGATAGCCGCGGGTGCCTATGATTGCGACGGATCGCTTGGTTTCCAACTCGGGCTGAAGTTGCATGTTCCCCCCATTTTCCGATGTTTCTGACCTTGAGACGGAGGTCAGACGCGCTGGCGAGGCGCAGAGCGGCCTTGAATTTGAAGTTCTAGTTTGGACGGTCGCGGGCGGCCCCCCCTGCATTACCGCAGGGAGTGTTACCACCTAGACAAGTCCAAGTATACGATTCGGGTGCAATGGCTAGAGCCATGTGACAACCCAGGCCACAGGTTACATCGACGAGGAATTCAAGGCAGGATGCGCGTCAAGTTCGCAATATTGCGTTAGTAACTGCGGGAGGGTTGTATCCTACCCACGGGGGGGTCTCCCCCGAAGTGGATACGGATGTCACGAGGATGATCATTTGGGGACTGATTCTGATTGGCGTCCACGCACGTCACGTCTGCTGAGTGCCGTCGACGCATTTGTCGTAATCTGGGCAGTGGTGGGCGCATATGTTATCCGGTTCGGACTCGAACCTAATGTCGAGCTAGCCGGTTCCGAGCCGAACTACATCTGGGTTTCGGCCGCTATCGCCATAATTTGGTGGTACATGTTAGGCGCCTGGAACAGCCGTCAGAGCCGGATCTTGGGTTCCGGACCAGACGAGTACAAGCGAGTTGCCGCCGCTTCTCTTTGGCTATTTGGCCTGGTAGCCATTTTCTCCTACGTCTTCCGCATCGAAACTGCCCGCGGATATGTCGGAATAGCCCTTCCGGTCGGCCTTGTTGGTCTCCTTCTGGCCCGATGGCTATTGCGACAGCATTTGCATTTGGCGAGACAAAAGGGATCCAGTATGTCCCGGTTGCTCTTACTAGGTGGACCTAGTGCTGTGGCACATCTGGCTGCGTCACTCTACAGTGCGAAGCACGCGGGTTACGTTCCAGTAGCTGCTTACACTCCTGGTGTAGTGGACAAGCCGACGATCGAACCGGAATCCGGACTGCCCATCCTGGGCCACGGCACTGACACTCGTTCAGTCCTCGAAGCCATCGATGCGTGCAAGCTGATGCAGTCGCCGTGTCGGCAGGTGTTCAGCTCCACCCGAACACGCTTCGCCACCTTGGATGGGAACTGGCTTCGCGCAACGTTGGGCTCATTATGGCGCCAGCTCTAACAGACATCGCTGGACCCCCGCATTCACACCCAGCAAGTAGCTGGTCTCCCTTTGATCCACGTCACCGCGCCAACACTGGAAGGTGGACAACGCGTTGCCAAGCGGCTCTTCGACATCGTTGTCTCCGGCATTCTTATAGTCTTGACTGCGCCTGTAATGGCCATCGTGGCGATCGTCGTGAAATTGGATAGTCGAGGCCCAGCACTGTTCAGGCAAGCACGTGTAGGATGGAGGGCGAGCACTTCCAGATGCTGAAATTTAGATCCATGGTCATGGATGCGGAAGCCAAGCTCGCGGAACTCCACGGCAAAAATGAGGGTCAAGGGCTTCTCTTCAAAATCAAGGATGACCCCCCGAATAACGCGGGTGGGCCGCACAATTCGCCGGTACAGTCTCGATGAATTGCCTCAGTTATTCAATATCTTCGGCGGATCCATGAGCCTCGTCGGGCCACGTCCTCCGCTTCCACGGGAAGTGGAAGCCTACGAACACGATGTCCGTCGTCGGCTTCTCGTTAAGCCTGGCCTAACAGGGCTTTGGCAGGTTAGTGGCCGCTCAAACCTCTCGTGGCAGGACTCGGTACGGTTGGATCTCTACTATGTTGAAAACTGGTCTTTGGCCGGTGACCTAGTGATTATCTTGCGCACTGTTAGGGCCGTGTTTCACAGTACTGGCGCGTACTGATCCAAGCACTTCACCCTAATTAACTGAAAAAAGAGGTTGTGGCGGTAATGTCCCGAAAATCTGACACTAAGACGGTACGTTCCAAACGCAGGCACCGCCGGCGGTTTGTGCTCGCGGTAACTTGGTCGGCAGTCGCGGCTGTTGCCCTGCTAGGTTCGGCAGCCTGGCTGGGCTCAAAAGCGACGGAAGCCAAAAGTCACTTACAGGCAGCCACGGATCTCCTACCGACTCTCAAATCCCAGATTGCAGCTAACGACGGCGGCGCAGCGAAGACCACTGTCGAAACACTTGTTCAACACACAGAGTCTGCCCGTGGAGCCACAGACGATCCGTTATGGAAGGTTGCTTCCATACTCCCGTGGCTGGGGGGGCCAAACATGCAGGCTGTAAGTGAAGTAGCTACGTCCGCGGATGATGTAGCCCGGCTCGGGGGGGCCCTCCCCTTAGTGAATGCCTTTGAGACGCTCGACTGGAATGCTCTCAGCCCGTCAGCCGATGGCATGGACCTCGCCCCGCTACAGGCAGCAGCGCCGCAAGTGCAAGGCGCAGCCTACGCTGTCCGGGAATCAGCCCAGCGGCTCAACGAAATCGAGATCGACAACCTCTTACCACAGGTCTCACAGCCCTTGGTCGACGCAAGAGAAAAGTTGTCTGCTCTTCAAGGTGATCTAGATACGGCGGCAGATACAGCGAAGCTTGCGCCAAGCATGTTGGGCGCAGATACCCCCCCGGCGTTACCTACTTCTGATGCAGAATAACGCCGAGTCCCGAGCAACGGGCGGAATTCCTGGCGCTCTGGCCGTTCTTAAAGTTGACAAGGGCTCCTTAAGTTTGGAGTCACAGACTAGTGCCACTGCCCTTGGTTCCTTTACGCCACCTGTGGATATCGGAGACGAGCAGAGAACGATCTACTCAGCTCGCGTTGGAAAATTCATGCAGGACGTGAACTTGACTCCCGACTTCCCAACTACGGCCAGCACTGCGCAGCTCATGTGGGAGAGGTCAACGGGGGGAACGGCTGGATGGAGTTCTTTCGCTGGACCCAGTGGCCCTGGCCTTCATACTTGATGCCACTGGCCCGGTCCCGATCACAGATCCCACCATCCGTGAAATCGGCAGAAGTCTCCCATCGGAACTGACTGGCAAGAACGTTGTTCAGACATTGTTGTCGGATGCCTACGCAAAGATTGAGGAGCCCAAGTTCCAGGATGTTTATTTTGCGGGCGCCGCTAAGGAGATCTTTGGAGCACTGTCATCCGGTAAAACGGACCCTAAAAAGCTCATGGACGCGTTGACCAAGGGCGTCGAGGAACGCCGAATACTGCTTTGGTCAGCTTCAGCGGACGAACAAAGCACCATCGCCCATCACTCGCTTGGGGGGGGCTGATATCCGGCTCCGCTATCTCGCCAGCCCAATTCGGCGTTTACTTCAACGACGGAACCGGCGCGAAGATGGACTACTGGATGAAGCGATCCGTCGAGGTAATCAGGGATTGCACGCGCGATGGTTACCGTGAGGTGGCAATAAAGGTTACGAGCACGAATACGGCACCGACTGATGCGGCGACCTCACTGCCGGCATACGTCACAGGGAACGGAGCTTATGGCGTTCCGGCGGGAACGGTGCAAACGAACGTTGTGGCATACGGGCCGGTTCAATCGAATGTTGACACTGTTGTCAAGGATCGTGAAAAGATTCCCTTCGCGGCACAACGCCACAACCAACGGGCTGTAGGCACCACCACCATCAGGCTTGCACCAGGCGAAAGTTCAACCCTGGAGTTCAATTTCGGTCACATCGTTCAAGGATCACAGCCAGAATTGGTTGTCACACCCACAACACAACTTGTTAAGGATGTGATCCGCGACACAACGGCGGCTTCTTGTGAATAGAGCAAGACGCGCACGTTAATCCTTTGTAACGGGTATGGATTTTCTTTGCTGCTCCCCCCCTAGTTGAATGGTAGATTTCATGTGGGCAGCACACTGGGATTTCACTTACGGTCACGTAGGGTCTCGGAAATCTCCAAACACCACGTCGTACCACTAAAGGTCTCAGGGGGGGGACACAAATATGAGAAAATCTCTCGCAGCACTTACACTTGCAGGCTCTATCGCTCTTCTTGGCGCAGTTCCGGCAGTAGCAAACAACGCCAACTACCCGGCACCGAACACCACCGTCGCCGTCTCCGATGCCTCCTTGGCACCGGGCGAAGCATTCGTGTTCAGCGGAACGGGCTTTACTCCCGGCGAAGGCATCACAATCACCGTGACACCGACGGGTACGCCAGCAGCCAGCGGTAGCGTCTCCGCCGGAAGCTTGTCCGTCTCCGCACGTATCCCACTGGCACCGTCGACCCTTTCCACGGTTGCTGATGGAAATGGCGCCTTCTCGGCATCTGTTGTCATCAACGAGCCCGGGGGGGCATACGCACTCACCGCTACCGGTAACTCCTCCGGCGTTACTGTCGGACCCGTTACGGTAGTGGTCGGCGGCGCTGCACTCTCCAACACTGGTGGTAACGCTGGTACGGGCACAGGCCTGGCAAACACCGGCGGCGTCCCGCTGGCCAACACCGGAGCTGACTCCAGCCTCATTCTGTGGTCACTCGTGGGCGCAGGCGCTCTGGCGGCAGGCACGGCATCCGTCGTGGTAGCCCGCCGTCGCGCAAAGGGCACTGAGGTTTCTGCCTAAATCAAGGCCTGAACCATTTGAGGGTGGATTGCCAACGAGTTAGTTGTTGGCAATCCACCCTCATTCTTTGGTTTCGTTTACCCAAGGATGTCGGCTGTGATATCCATAGAAGCTATGGGGCGGCATTGGAGAAGACGAAGGTGGCATGTCGAGCTTCGGCGACCCAAAATAGGGCGTCCACGCTTGCCCCCCCTCGAATTTCCGAAATACTCCTTGCTAGCGCTACTGGCCGTGGTATCCATAAGCGTCTGTGCGTTGGCGGTCATCAAAACTACTTGAAGACACCCTTGAAAAGTCCACTCCCTTGGCGGATTGCTCTGGTTGCCTACGTCATTGGCTTGGCAATCGTCGCATACTGGCCTACGCCCGTGGACAAACCGATACAGGGAACATTGGCCAGGTTCTCAAGTACCTCCACGCTCAAGGTGTCCCTGAATGGTTTGATTACCAGTTCATTGAGGCCTCCGCCAACGTAGCAATGTTCGTTCCACTTGGAATCTTGGCGACCTTGGCCATGCCGTCTAAGGCATACTGGCAACTGGTCGGAATGGGACTGCTGGCATCTATATGCATGGAACTGGGCCAGCTCCTGTTCATCACAGCTCGTATTTATAGTGCTGTAGACCTTGTCACAAACACCTTGGGGGTGTGTCATCGGGGGGGTTTCCGTCATCTGGCTGGTTGCACCACGAGGTCATCACAGCCCACGAGGCCCAAGACAAAAATTCAGTCCCGTTTTCGATAAGTTCAGCTGACGAACTTCTTCATCCACGCCTTCAAGTCATCGCCAAATTCTGCTCGTTCGGACGCCAGAGTGATCACGGCTTTAAGGTAACCGAGCTTGTCTCCTGTGTCGTAGCGCCGCCCTCGGAAAATGACGCCAAAGACGCCTGAGCCCTTACCTTCAGCGGTTGCGAGCCTCTGCAGCGCGTCCGTCAACTGAATTTCTCCGCTACGTCCAGGGGGGGCTGTGCTCTCCAGAGCGTCGAACACTGCTGGATGCAAAACATAGCGTCCAATGACAGCCAGGTTCGACGGAGCGTCCTCAATGCTGGGTTTTTCCACCAAGCTATTGACTTGCACGTAGTCTTCGCCCTCAATTGCGGAGATTTCGGCGCAGCATAGGCACTTATTTGGAAGGGATCCACTTCAATAAGAGCCACTACCGATCCGCCCGTCCGAGTTTGCACTTCCATCATGGTGGCCAGGAGTTCATCCCTGTCATCAATCAAGTCAACTCCCAAAAGGACCGCGAAAGGCTCGTCCCCCCCGACATGCTGGCGACCGCAGAGTACGGCGTGGCCCAACCCTTTCGGTTCGCCTTGCCGGACGTAGTGTAGGGGGGGGCCGAGTGCCGATGAATATTGGACGGCATCTAGAAGCGCCCTGTCACCCTTCTTTTCCAGCGCATGTTCAAGATCGGGCGCGCGGTCAAAGTGATCTTCCAAGGCCCTTTTACTTCGTCCGGTGATCAGCAGGACATCGCTAAGGCCGGCCTTTATCGCCTCTTCAACGACATACTGTATGGCTGGAGCATCTACAACAGGCAGCATCTCTTTTGGCATTGCTTTGGTGGCCGGCAAGAACCGGGTTCCCAACCCCCCGCCACAGGAATGACAGCTTTTCGCACAGTGCTCCCCCCCATTGAGTCATGAACAACCCATATAAACTTACAGATAAAGTGGGACATTTCGCCAGCATGTAGGTTGCTGGGTATGGGCACAGCCTGCCAGCCCGAAACCTTGCCGCCCTTGCTGTGGACCGCGTAAAGACCGGTTACAGCGTGCACGAATTAGCCACTGCTGCGCTCGGTCCCCAGTGTTGGTCGCATACTTAGGGACGTCTGCAGCACTCTGATTTGGGGGGGGAAACATGCCGGAATACATCATAAACGAGGGCCTCGAGACCGAAGAAGTCATCTTTGCCGCGAGAGCCACCGAGGGAAATATTCAGTGGTGGTTCTACGATGCTGGCAACCGGACCTCGGAAACACGCTTGAAGGGCCAAGTGCAAACGCTCCGCGAAGTCAGCCATATTGACGACTTATGCTAGAAACCACTTCACACCCTCAGCCACTCATTTTGGTATTGCAAGAACACGAGATGGCCGTTCCCTTCCAAATTTCGACTAGGGAGCGTGAGATGCCGCCAACGATGGCCTTTTTGGGTGGGGGGGCATGACCAAGTGATCGCAGCCCTCCAGCATCATGAGCGGTGAAATGAGCAGCTTTCTGGCCGGGACGGCCCCCCCTGAAAAACCTCCACCGGGGGACTCCGAACTGTGCTCAAGTACTCACGTAAGACATTCGAGCATTCTGACAAGTAGCCTTATGATGATGCAGGCGGCACGCCCCCCCACTCAAATGTTGCCCAAACGGGGGCGTGTCGCTTCAACTAGTCACGCAGGCGGCGCTTCTGCCGGTACTAAATATTTCAAGCCCCCCCAATCACTGCTGCCGCAAAATTGAGAGGTCACTTTGCCCTACGTCGACATAAATCCCCCACAAAACCGGGCCAAAGTGGCCGGTCTACGTGGGGCTCCTAGTACTACTCATTGCAACGGTGGTGATCGTTACTCTGGCGCTAACAGCCAATTAGCTCATTGGAAAGTCCCTAAGTGTTTGATAGGCGGACTCACGAGTACCAAAATTTTTGTTTTTTGGCTGCAGGGCCCGTGGTAGCCAATGGTTGGAATTCGTTCCTCACCCGGGCATGTCGGACCCATAGCCACACAAGCGGGTTACTTTGAGCTGTTCGTCACCGGATAAGAATTGCCAAACCACGTCTACCTCCTTGTGTGGCCTATAGCGCGACCGCCGGGGGGGCTCTAGGCGACCGTGGTGGCTCCCTACAGTTGTCAATTCTGGAGACTCCTACCAGCGCTGGCCGTCACACTCAAATATGCGATGCGTCCTGGTGGATAGAATGAGCTCAGTCTCGGATCTCAAAGTGGGGGGGAAATATGGCTTTGTCCATGCTCAAAAGTCGTAGCGCGTTTGCGTCGCCGTCAAAAAAGAACATTCGTAGGGACATCCAGGGACTCCGGGCCTTTGCCGTTCTTGCTGTAGTTGCCGATCACCTTGTTGGGTGGCCAACTGGCGGATTTATCGGTGTGGACGTCTTCTTTGTCATCTCGGGCTTCATCATCACAGGCCAGCTGCTGAGGGAAAAGGAAAGCACTGGCAACATATCGTTCTCCGGTTTCTACCAGCGACGCGTCAGGCGTATCCTTCCTGCATCGCTCGTAGCGATCACCGTGACCGTGCTCGCCGCTTTTGCCTTTCTCCCCAAAGGCCGTGCGTCGGACACCTTGACGGACGGGATCTGGGCACTACTATTCTCTGGCAACTGGCGCTTCGCCGTTGCTGGAACTGACTACTTCCAAGAGGGACAGCCCCCCCTCTCCAATACAGCATTTCTGGTCACTCGGTGTTGAGGAACAGTTCTACTTCGTGTGGCCATGGCTGATGCTTCTGCTGTTTTGGATCGTCGCTAAACGCGGCAACGCAAGCAGTGGACGTGTGCTAGTTGGTTGGGTCATGGTCGCCTGATAATGGTCTCGTTCGGCTGGGCAGTTTACGAGACCACAACCAATCCAGCCTGGGCTTACTTTTCAACGTTCTCTCGAGCATGGGAGCTCGGCGTTGGAGCGTTCTTAGCTGTCATATCACCGATCCTGACGCGTATCCCGTCTGCACTCCGCCTGTTCTTGCTTGGCTTGGTCTTGCTGGTATGGCAGCTTCACTATTCGTTGTGCACGCAGTCTCAGGATTCCCCCGCCCCGGGTGCTGCTCTACCGGTCCTGTCAACAGGACTGGTAATTTTGGCAGGGACCGGCGGTCCGGTTCGTTACCTTTTGCCCCTCACAAACCGTGTCAGCGGCTATATCGGTGACATCTCGTACTCCCTATATCTTTGGCACTGGCCCGTTATCGTACTGCTTGTCGCGTTCATGCCAGCGGGAACACCCACGTACTACATCGCGGCAGGCTCGCTAGGCCTCGCACTGTCCGTGGTGTCCTACCATTTCGTGGAGAACCGGTTTAGAAACGCGCCGAAGAGAAAACGTGGGCACCGTCAGCGCCCGTTCGACGCCAAGGCGCAAGCCTCGGGATTAGCATGATTTCGCTCGCTGTACTGACCAGTGCTGTTGCGGGGTTTGCGCTCATCAAGAGTGCGCCAGCAGAGAGCCCAGTGTCGATCGAGCTTCCAGCCTCGAAGGCCGTCCCGCTCCCGGGCGCACTGGCAGTAACTCCGGAGAAGGAGACCTCCAAGTGTCTAGGAGCTGGAGCGTTGGATCCTAAGAACTCCTGCACACCTGACAGCCTGGGCGAAGCCATCCTGCCTTCAATCGACACTTTTGCACGAGATAACGGCGACTCTTTCAAGTGCTGGCGGGAGCAGAGCAAGCCGCTCAACTCGTGCAGCATCGGCTCCGTCCAGCCGGACGCCATCCGCATGGCACTCGTCGGAGACAGCCATGCAGCGTCGCTCATTCCAGCTATTCAAGAATTCGCGGCCGCGAACAACTGGAAAGTGGACGTCTTCGTTGGCTATAGCTGTCAGTGGATGGAGCAACGCCCCGGGTACGACTGCTATGACGTGATGCAGGAGATTCGTGCCAAGCTAGAGACTGGAGATCCGTACGCCGCTGTCCTGACAACGGCTGCTCGTGGAAAAACTGGCACGGACGTGGAGTATGCGGCCAGCATGTTCGCCAATGCATGGCAACCAGTTGCCGAACGGGGGCACGAAGGTGCTTGCGATTGCAGATGTACCTTCTGTGAATCCTGAGGCGCTGTCCTGCCTGACCCGTGTCGGCTTTGATGTGAAAAAGAATGACTGCGCCACTCCACTCACCGAAGCCAATGCCACAGCAGACCCGCAACTACGGGCAGCAGATCTTGTTCCTGGCAGCAGGATTGTGGATCTTTCTCCGCAGTTCTGCACGGATAAGTGCCCTGCCGTAATCGGCAATGCCATCGTGTACCGTGACGCGGCCGCGCATATCACCGCTACTTACGCCAAAACGCTCGCGCCGTACCTCAACGAGCAGCTGACAGCAGCGCTCAAGTAAAGGCTATGTTTTGGACATCGTAGGCTGCGCCGTTTGACTTCATCGTCCGACTCCTGGCAGGCACCTGCAACCGCGAGCTGGCTGAAATTCTCCAGTAAGGCCAGCCAAAGCCGCGCGGAGCTTGGAGTCGTTGGCAGCTGTTGACAACTCCGTCGTGAACACGAACATCGTTCCTCACGGCGTCGGGATGCGACGCACGGACAGCCCGGCGAAGGACGTGAGCACCATTGACAGCGCTGGGATGAAACCCAAAGCGAAAAGGAATCCCAAGGGACCTCCTCCGTCTCCGGAAAGCAGCACGACTAGAACCGGCGAAAGTACGACGTAACCGATGACAACCCGACGACCTCCCACCATCCAGCCGACCCTGGTTTCGTTCGGTCTGTTGAAAGGGGTCGACCCAATTCCGCCGATTTGCCAGGCACAGTTGTCGGTTTTCGGAAGAATGTCATGGTCACATGAGAACCACACTGGTTGCTTCGTCACTGCACGGATAAGTGAATTCTTGTGATTTTATGGCGGTAAATGGCGGCTCTTTAGTGGCCGCTACTTGGCGCATGGCCGAGCCAAACGCTCCGCTAAAGTTACGTGCGCTTGAACAGCTCTCCGAGGAAGCTCGTCAAATCCCCCGGCCACTCTCTCCGGACATTCCCAGAGGACCAAATGACCGGTCCCTTCGTAGACCTTCAACCGTGCGCCCTTGATACGGCGAGTCAGGGTTTCTTGATGCTGTCGCGGCACCAGGTGATCGTGGGCGCCCCAAAGTATAAGTGTGGGGACGGAAATGTCGCCGGTCTCCGTCGGAGGAACGGCCTCATAGAATCCGCGCAACGAAGCCTTCCAAATTGAGGCTGGCATGGCGAGACCGTCCCTTACTCGGTCTTCGATGTATGAGGACGGCACGGCGTGCAGCATTTTGTACCAGGCAAAAGACTCGCGCACCCAGTTCTCTGTGATCGGATCTGTCAGCCGCTCAAATTCGTCTGCAAATGGTGGCCTGCCATGCAGGCTGAGTGGTGCGCCTACCAACGTCAAAGATGCAAGAAGGTCCGGATGAGTGACAGCCAGTTGCTGTGCAACATAACCACCGCTGGATGAACCCACGATGTGTGCGTGTTTGACGCCTAAGGCTTCCAGTAGAGCAACTACGTCCCCCCCAACAACTTCGGAAAGCGCGTAGCCGCTTTCGGGTTTGTCCGCATCACCATGCCCTCGCAGATCAGGCGCCATAATCACGAACGCCGGAAGCGAGGCAATGAGACGATCGAAACTCCGCCAGGATTCACCCCACGCATGTAAGAGCAGCAGCGGTGCGCCGCCGTCGTCGGCTGTTTCCTCAAGATTCCCTTGCACGAAACAGGGCACGCTGATCCCGGTGTTCAAAGAGACTGTCCTGACCTCGGACTCCATGGCCCCCAGCGTACGCTCGCCCCCGCGGTTGACAGGAGGGGGGGTACACCTACCCCCGCCCCCCCACTCCCTGACCCCATCAACGATCTCCCCCCGCGTGCATGTGGTGGAGGTAGTGCTCGTCGGGGGAGGGGGGCACCACGGTGGGTCGGTGTAGCCGGAGGTGTTGTTGGCGTAGGAGGCGCGGACTTAAACGGGACCTCTAACGCCACTAAAGTTGTTGCCTGCCAACCGTTCTTGTCCAGCTCGATCGCCAGCAGATCCGCCTTGCGCGAGCCGATGAATGACAGGCCGCGCCGGCCGCTGGCGGGCGATGTACGCGACAAGGCCGTCGTTCCCGGGCTGCCATACCGCGGTTATGGTCCCCCCACTAGTTATGGTTGTCAGGTGATTGATGACCCGAAGCGCCCCAGATTCATGACGATCGAGCAGGTAGCCGAGGAGCTAGCTGTTGGGATTCCTACTGTCCGTCAGTTGTTGAAGTCTGGTGAGTTGCGTGGATTCCAGCTCGGTGGGCGGGGGTATCTGGCGTATCGGTGCCAAGGATCTTGAGGACTACATTGAGCAGGCTTACTTGACTACTGCTGAGCGGATAGCTGCCGGCGAGATAGCCGAGAATCTCTAGTGTCGTTATAGGAACCCAAACGGTCCCTGCTGCCACTGTGGAGCCTGAGTTCTCCCTTCACGAACCCGGACAACCGCCAACCGCCAAAGTCGGCGGCAGCAGCGCCGTCGTACGCTTTATCCCGTATTGCGAGCGTATTCCGTCGACGCGTCCGTCCTACCGCCGTCCCGCTTCCCAGTCCCTGAGCCCGTCAACGATCTCCCCCCCGCGTGGGTGTGGTGGAGGTAGTGCTCGCCGGGGGAGGGGGCACAACGGTGCCGTTTGTGACGCTCGCGGCCTGGCGGTGGTGCAGCTCGAGCCACTCCGGCGTCTGTTTGTTCTCGGCGACCACGAACAGCAGTATCGGCAAGTCCTTCGGGAAGCCCGTGCCCTCCGCACGCTCGAAGTTGGTCTTGATGTGGCCCATCTCGTTGAGGTAGGTGGGTGAGAGGGAGTTCTTGTTGGTGAGCATCTGCATCTGCTCACGGGCGTGGACGGTGTAGTCTGCGAGGTCACTGTTGGCGGAGGCAGTGTTCATTATCCGGAGCAGGCCGAGGTTCTTCGCTGCTGACATCAGGCCCGTGGGGGGGAACTGGGTGTCCATGCCCGGCTGTCCGGGGGGGACGCTCGTATCGATGCCGACGAACGCCGTCACCTCCTCCGGGTAGCGGGTGGCGTATTCGATGCCGTAAAGGCCGGCGATGGAGTGACCCATCAACGTGTAGCGGTCAAGGTCCAGCGCCTCGAGTGCGCCATGAACCTCCTGCACGATGTTCTCCGTGGTCCGCTCCTTGTCCGTGCCATCGCTCAGGCCGTAACCGAAGGCTCCACCACAATCACCCGATGGTCCGTGGCGAGGTCCCTGACCAGCGGCCCGAAGTCCAAGACGGGCGACGACGTGCCGAATCCCGGCAGGAGCACCACGTTCTTCTGCCCGGCACCCGTGACAAGGACGTTCATCTCGCCGCCGTCCACCGACACCCTCTGCCCGTACGACTCGATCCGGTGGCTCTCCCCCCCTCGCTCGCCACCACATTCACCACGGTGGTGGTCGCCAAGCCAACGGCCAGCACGGCACCAACCGCCGTGACCCCCCCACGAGCAACTTCCTAACAGACCTCTTCAACCGTGCCTCTCCCAGGGCACACGGTGCACCCCCCCCGGTATCCAGCCTCGCCTGCCAGGGCGCCGTGCGCGTCACCCCCCCAGGTGTTCACTTGAGTACTACTTTCTGAGTAGTTTGGGGGGTGCGCGGGAATCAGATCAGGTCCTTGAAAATGTCCCAGCCGTTACCGATTTCGCCAACTTCGTAGAGGCCGGTCTCGTACGGGTAGGCGCCGGTGTACAGCCGCAGGTCGCCTACTTGATCTATTGCGATGACGTCATTTCTAGGTCCTCGCCCGGGATTGGCGGGGGTTGTAAGTGACCCAGTCCCGGCTGAACACGCCGGCGCCGCTGATCTCGGTCATGGCACCCCATCCAGAACCCACCACCGCGGGCGACTTCCAGTCGCCCTGCCCGTCTGCCGGGTACTGGTGGAGGACACCGCTGTTGTCGCGGGCGAAGATGTCCACTGCACCGTCACCGTTGGTGTCCCCCCCGGGGGCAATGATTTTGTTGAAGATCTGCCAGCCTGCGCCCACCTGCGAGGGTTCCAGCCAACCGCCTTGGCCGTCGCCGGGGGGGTACAGGTGCAGCTTTCCATAGCGGTCACGGGCCAGGACGTCGTTGTTCCCGTCCCCGTTGAAATCCCCTGGCCCCCACGATGGAATCGAAGATGTTCCAGCCCGCGCCGACCTGAGAGGGCGCCAGCCAGCCCCCCCGTCTCCGTCGCCGGGATACAGGTGCAGCTTTCCAAAGCGGTCACGGGCGAGGACGTCGTTGTACCCGTCACCGTCGAAGTCCCCCCCCGGGGAGAAGACAACATCAAAGATGTCCCAGCCCGTTCCGACTACCCTCGGTTCATCCCAGGAGCTGCTGTAATAGCGCCCCCCCTCGAAGGACATGTCCCAGAATCTCCAAGTTGACTCGTACGTGCGGGGGTACAGGACCAGGTCACCGTCATCAGTTCGGCCCAGAAGCTCGAAGTTCCCGCGCCCTGTCCACCCCCCCATGGCCCGGTTGGACGCGGCAATGGGCGGTGTTTCGGCGCTGTGATACACCTCGCCATCTTCTCGGCATGAGGACCGCTGGACATTGAAGGAGATGCGGTTACCGCGATCCTCCGGGATGAGTTTCAGGAATTCGCCTTGCCGTTCGGCAGGCAGGGGCACACCGTTACTGAGCCACTCCATGGTGAACCCATGCGGGGCCTCCTCCGTCACGGGGCAGGAACGGGTGAAGAACCTTCCTATTGTCAGCTCGGATCCCACGTTGGGCATTCCAAGCATCAACGGCACATACTCGCTTGTAGATGCTATGACCTCGTCGCCCTCTTCAGCCGTGGCCGGGGGGGCTATGCCCGCCACTGTGGAGCCCACCATCAACACGGCAAGTGCCGCTGATTTCAACGCAAACGTACGAAAAGTCCCATGATTCCCCCAAGCCCAGATACCCCCAATTTGAGCTGAGCCTAACACTCGGCAAGATCAATCCGAAGGCGGGGTGGGTAGGGCGAGGGGGGGCCGGACAACTGTATTTGGGTACCTTGTCCGGCCCCGGCCCGCGGTTCGTACAACCACCAATTATTGGGGGGGTTTATTGGCGGTCGGTTCGTGAGCCGCTGTGTTCAGTAAAGACCCTTGGGTACTGTCTGCGCACGAGTAGTCGGTACTTGTCTTTCAGCCGCATCCGAGAGTCTTCTACTTGCTGTGGGGTCTCTTTTCCTTGATTTTTCGCGGGCTGAATGTCGGAACCTTTGTGGGCGTGGGTGTGGATAGACTTCGCTCATGCAGGCTCTGGTTCTGATGGGCTTTGTCCTTGTGACGGCCGTGATGTGGGTGGGAGTCATCATGATGATGCTCACTGGGCTGTACCGGGCAGAACAGCGCAGTGGCCGGGAAGCCCCCCCTGACCACGCGCAGGAGAAGGACCGGGAGAAAAGTGAGGCGGCCTGAGAAGGCGCCCCCCCTGAATTGCGGAGTGACCTCAGCGCTTCGTTTTTCCTTCTAAAAGTGTCATCCGATGATCGGCCGTTCTTCGGGCAGCATGAACAGCCTCGGCCGGGAGGCCAGGGCGATGGCTGAAGCAACCGTGACCGTTCCAATTCGGCCGGCGAACATCAGTGCCATCAAAACCCACTCGGCAGTGGGTGGCAGGTTGTACGTGATTCCCGTGCTCAAGCCAACCGTTCCGAAGGCAGAAATTGATTCGAAGAGCACTTTCTCCAGGGTGTAGTCGGTGGACATGAGGAGCAGCAATGTCCCCCAGGATGACCGCCCCCCCGACTCCCAGCAGGGCGACGGTGAGAGCTTGGCGTTGAGTGGAAGAACTGATGGACCGGTGTGCGATGGTGACTTGCTCGCGGCCACGGACTTCGTTCCAAATCGCGAATCCTAGAACCAGGAACGTCGTGATCTTGATACCGCCGGCCGTTCCTGCGCTTCCGCCGCCGATGAACATCAGCACGTTGGTGATCATTAGCGTTTCAGGGGGTTGCCACCCCCCCGTAGTCGATGCTGTTGAAACCTGCCGTTCGCGGGAACACGCCGCCCGCCAACGAGCCCAGTATCTTCCCGCCAAAGCTCAGCGGCCCAAGTGTCTCTGCCCGGTTCCACTCAAAGGCAGCAAAGAGAACTACGCCCACTGCCAGCAGAAGCAATGAACCAAAAATGGTCAACCGGAGGTGAATGGTCCAGTTCTTAAACTTGGGGGCGGTCCCTGAACAATTGGATGATTACCGGGAAACCGAGTCCTCCGGCAATGATGGCGGCGCAGATGGGGACGATGATCCAAGGGTCTTCCGCGAAGCCGATGAGATTATCGCTGTACAGGGCAAAGCCTGCGTTGTTGAATGCGGAGATGGCGTGGAAAACGCCGTGCCATAGAGCCGTACCGGGGTTGTCGTCATACGCCACCCAAAAACGCACGGTCAGGACGAGCGCCGTAATGGCCTCAAAGACAGCCATAATCTTCACCACCCTGAAAAGCACAGACTTGACGTCACCGAAGTTCAGCGTGTGGGTTCGGATTGGGCACGAGCTGGCCTCGCAAGCCGATGGACTTGCGGACGAACAAAGCCAGCAGGGTTGCCAAGGACATGATCCCGAAACCTCCCACCTGAATGAGCCCCCCCAGAATCACCGCGTGCCCGAACGGGGTCCAGTAGGTAGCTGTATCCACAGTGATAAGACCGGTGACGCAGACAGACGAAACGGCGGTGAAGAACGCCGTGGTGACGATGTCTTCGCCCTCGCCTGTCCGGGCTATCGGCAGCATCAGTATTCCGGCGCCGAGGATGATCACGGCCAGGAATGCCAACGGCACTAAACGGACTGGGTGCAGCAGCGCTGCCTTGAGTCGATCCCCCCCTTCGTGGCCGAGGGCCTGCAGAACCGGGTTGCGGCGGATCATAGGCGTTCAGCCATTGGCAGTCGTTCCGGGGGCGCGCGTCATCGGGCGCGCACCCAAGGATGTTCGAACACTGGATCCCTTTCCGGACAGCCCGTCAGCTTCAGGGCTCGTGCAGAAAGTAGCACCGATATCAGACCATTAGAGGGGGAAATGGAGATTTCTTGACGAATCCTTAACGCCGGGCCCCCCCGAGACCGATGGTGGCGGGAGCACCGCCGTCGTTAGTCAGTAGTCCACCAGCGTCCGGTCCCCCCGGATTATCTTGGGTCGCCGAGAAGCCACGCCATGGCTCATCATGCGAGGCGAAAAATTGGGTTGGACACGGAAGAGACCGCCGCGCCATGGCGAAATTGGCAATGACACGATTGACCGGATTTGAGCCAACCAAGGCAATTCGCGAAGCAGCGCACTTGGTGCTGAATACGGATTTAGCCTGACGAGTCACCGTCCGGGTGTTCGTGATATCGATCAGCATCGGATACTCGGCGCCGTCGGCAACTTCGTTGATCGATGTCATCGCAGCGCGCACATCATCGGCCGCTAAAACAGTCCCCCCCGGATTCCAGACGAGGTGGAAAACTCCCTCAGCATCGAGTTCTACCGTTCCCTTACCGCCGCCAACAGTGATTGGTTCCATCCCACACTCTCCCCCCCAACATCGTATGGCGCTAAGACTAGCTGCTGAAGTTCTCAGCGACCACCCAAAACAGAGGTCTTAGCCGCTACCACCCGGCCGTTGTGACACAAGGCAGATGTTAGGCCGCACCATCAAGCTCGCACACCGGCTCCACCCTGATCTCCGGCATCCCTCCTGGCACAACATATTGTCGGTTCCGAAGCAGCAGGAGCATTTGGTTATGCAACTCCACGCCCAAGGCTTGACCGGCATATTCAGGCATCGATGCAAGGGCCACGGACACTTCTCCATCCAGCCGGATACCTGCCATAACACTCGGGAGCTCAAGCGCCGCTTCCTGTAAAACTTCCTCTTCCATCTCAATCACATGTGTAACCGTGATGCGAAAGCGTGCCATGACCGGACCTTCCATCCTGCACCGCCCAGGTGTTGTTCCCGGGAAGCCTTGGCGAAGGGCCGGACGATAATTTTGGGCACCCGCCGTCCGGCCCATGCCGCGGAACCGAGGGCAGCCCCCGGCCAATGGGGGGGGAAACACTGGCCGTTCGTTGGATCCGCTGAACTAAGTAAAGACCCGAAGTCCGATCAGCGCACTAGTGATAGGTACTCATTTTTCGTCCATCCCCCCCGTTGAACGTCCGCCTCGGTTATGACCGGTGTTAGGCTCTGCTCAAATTGGTGAATATCCGAGTTGGGGGGATTATGCGAACTTTTCGTGCGTTTGCAGTGAAATCGGCAGTTCTTGCCGCGCTACTGGTGGGGGGTCAACGGCGGTTGGATTGGCGCCGGCCGTGGCTGAAGAAGGCAACGAGGCAACGCCGCAGGCATCCGGTTTTGTGCCGCCAATAGTGGGGGGGCTGCCTTACGTAGGGTCTGAACTGACCCTTGGGATAGCACAGTTCCAGAAATGCAAGACTGAGGAAGCCCCCCCAAACGGGTTCGTTCTCGAATGGCTCAGCAACGGCGTTCCGCTGCCGGCCGACAGGCAAGGGGAATTCCTGAAGCTCGTCCCCCCCGGGGACCGGGGCAACCGCATCTCGATGACAGTCCACACCACGTGCGAAACACCACAGGTGTTCCACAGCAGGGAGACGCCGCCAGTTGAAGCATCCAACCGGGCCATGGGCTGGACGGGCCGGGGGGGAACTTTGAACTGCTGGGCCGCACCGACGACGGCGACCTTGTGCTCTACCCCCGGACATACGAACCGGAATGGATCTATTGGGGGCCTGGCACGGAACTCCTCCAGTTTCCGAGCTCCTGGGATGAACCCAGGGTGGTCGGAACGGGATGGAACATCTTCGACATCGTCTTCTCCCCTGGCGACTTCGACGGAGACGGGAACAACGACGTGCTAGGACGGGACAGCGCCGGCAACCTGCACCTCTACCCCCCCGGCGACGGGGACGGCGGCTGGCTCCCACCCAAACGGGTCGGCTCCGGTTGGAACATTTTCGATTCGATCGTCGGACCTGGCGACTTTAACGGTGACGGCATAAACGACGTCCTCGCCCGCGACCGATCAGGTAACCTGCATCTCTACCCCCGGCAACGGCTCGGGAGGATGGCTTACGCCGTCACGAGTAGGTTCCGGCTGGCAGATCTTCGACAAGATCATCGCAGCCGGAGATTCCACCGGTGATGGGACAGCGGACATCTTCGCCCGTGACCGCAGCGGCTTCCTCTACCAGTACCCCACCAACGGACATGGCGGCTGGAACTCACCATTGAGGGTAGGCCACGGCTGGGACGCAATGACCGAAATCAGCAGCGCAGGTCCCTACTTCAAGTCATACAGCACTTCCAGAAATGATCTCATCGCCTATACCCACGGCGGCGATCTCTTCCGTTACTCCAACACTGGCGTTCAGGGAGACTACTCGCTGTTCAACCAAGGCCAAATAGGAACCGGATGGGACATCTTCAAAGACCTCATCTAACCTAAGGGGGGGACGGGCTTGGCGAAGCGAGGACCTATCGCTGTCCTCCGTGGCAGTCGTTGTCGGCGTCACCTCAGGTGACGAGACGATGGTGATTCTGAAGTCGACGAAGGAGCCGGCGTCGACGGGCTGCTCGAAGAGCTGCTTGGCATCGGGCTGCTGGTTCCGCTGCCGCCTTCGGCTTTCTCAAGGACCTGGTTGATCAAATCCTCAAGCTCCTTCTGGTCAGGATCACCCAGGGTTGCCCCGCTCTTGGTGGCCACGACCAGCAATCTCCCCTCCGCGGCGGAAACTTGCATCAGCTTCTGCTGGGTTTCGCCAGACCGGGTGCTGACGGTTCCAAACGTTTCCTGGGCGTTCGTTTCGGCTTGAAGTTTCTCACTGGTGACGTCATAGGTACCGGCAAGGGTTTTCACCGTGAACTTCTCGCAGCCGTCCATCTTGGCACTGATGTCCTGGAGAACCTTATTCGCATCCGGCCCCCTCGCTGCCGGACTGTGCAGACAGGGACCTCGGCTGCTCGCCCTCAGACAGCGCGACGGCAATGTCTCCGTTTTCAACCGTGTCCATCAGCCCTGCTGTGGCGATGTCCTTGCAGTCACCCGGATCGACGGTGGCGGTACTCAGGAGCAGGTTGGCGACGTTGCTGCCTTGGTCCACCTGATCCTTTGAGTAGAGCTTGAGTTCGTTACCGTCACCGTCTTTCATTCCGGAGATGAGGTCCCGTAACTCGTCCTCGCTGTAGACCTTTGCCTGGGCCGCCTCCGACTCCGACGCCGACGTGGTACCGGAAGGGCTTGCTGCGCCACCCCCGCCGCCTGTGCACCCGGCCAAAGCCAACGCCCCCCCAACCGCCAACACTCCCAACGCTGAGGCTCTTTGCATCAGATCAACCTCCGAAATAGCAAGGGTACTTAGTAACTACCAGCGTAAACGGATCCACGCCCGGGCGGAACTACTCACGGAGGGATTTCGTGAGTACCGCCGTCGTTATTTTTAAGCCTTTTCCGCCGCCGCCTTCAGGTCCGCCGCGAACTGGGTGAAGCTGGCGTCAAAGGACGGGATCTTTGACGCAAAAAGCGGAAAGATGGGACCGCCAATCTTCTCGACCATCTCAAACCGGGACCGCCCATCGTTGGTCTCCGCAATGGTGTAGATGCGGGCGCCGAGGGCGTCACCCCAAGCCAGCTTTGTCGGCGCCTGGAACTCTTTGACCTTGAGTGTGAATGTGCGGCTCGGATCCAGCTTGGAGACCAGCTTGATTTTCGATCCCGGGGGGGCTATTTCACCGTCCACTGACACGATGGTGGAATTCCACGCCGGGTAGTCCTTGGCGTTGGTCAAGAGCCGCCAGACAGTGGACGGGGGGGCGCGTCGATGGTGGTGGCGATCCGCGTTTCCCGGCTGAATGTCTTACTGGTTGTGGTGGCGGTTCCGTCAGATATTTCAGGCATGGCTTCCGGCTCCTCTACGCGGGAATGCGGTGATGGTGCTGATGCTACAGGGGCGCTGCATGCGGCGACGTCGCCTGTTCGTTCAAGGAAGCGCGGCCAGAAGGTCGGCGACAGCGTCGGCGACGCCCGCGGTGCCTCTTGAGGGACGTTGTGGCCTATTCCCGGTAACCTGCGGATTTCGAAAGGACCGGTGAAATGCTGCTTATCCCGCTCAGAGTCGTCCGGCCCGAACCCGTCGGCCAGAGCGTCGAGCGAAATGGTTGGTACCGAGATGGGCGGCGAAGTCGCGAGAAATGCTTCTAGCTCATTGAAGCGATCATCACCAACCGCGGCACGATGGCGATGTCGATAGGAATGTACCGCGACATCAACGAAGTCCGGGTTGTGCAGGCTGGGACTGCTGGAGGTGAATGCGTGGTCAGCCTCGGCCCATTCCGGTGACCACAATTGCCAGAGCAGGCGGCACAATTCCTCGCGATTTGCCTCGAGGCCGGCGCGTCCGCGATCGGTGTTGAAGTACCACTGGTACCAGTCCCGATACTCGTCTAAAGGGGCCGCCGGCTCGACCGACGCAGCGATGTCCTGGATTGCGTAGCCCCCGACAGTCACGAGACCGGCTATGCCTTGGGGGGGGCGGACGGCTGCGGCAATGCAGGCCGCCCGGCCGCCCCAGTCATACCCGGCGACCACTGGAGGCTGCAATTCGAGGGCATCGATGAGATCGAGCAAGTCTTGTCCGACAGCCGCTTGTTGGCCGGAGCGAAGCGTCGTGGCCTCACGGAACCGGGTGGGACCGTAGCCGCGTAGGTACGGAGTTATGGAGCGGATCCCGCGCTCCGCCAACAAGGGGACAACGGCCTCGAAGCTGAGCACGTCGTAGGGAAAGCCGTGGAGGAGTACCGCGACTGGTCCGTCCGCCGGGCCATTGTCGTAGTATGCAATCTCGAGGTCATCGGTCATAGCGGTGCGCAGTTCGCCCATGGTCATAGTCCAGTGAACCATTCATGGACCGCGGAACCGCGCCTCAACGGCGGGGCTCTACGGATGTACAGCCAACTAACGTGGGAGGAAGCTCAGCATGGGCAACGAGCTCGTAGTCGTACTGCAGGGCCAGGAGAGTCCCTGCAGCCAAACTTTGGATTGATGGCTCTGTCGGCACTACCGAGCATCATCCTCGGGATCGCAGTGCTCGCGACGCTCTTACTTGCAGTCACGGACCGCGCGTTATCAGGATGGGCGCGCGTTGGATGGGCCGTACTGATAGTCGCGCTGCCAGTCCTGGGAGCCGCCGTGTACCTCGTTCTGCGTGGTCGGCAACGCTTCGCCAAACCACTCGGCCCCCGAGAAACTGACCGAGCCGCGTCCTGTGGATCGATAAGCCTCATGTTCTGGTCACTGGACGCTTTGGATGAGAAGCCCCCCCGCCCTGGCGGGAATAGATTGCTGATGGCCCACGCCGTCAACCAAAGCAGCTGCCAGGTCATGCAACTTCTGGTTCCTGTCACTTGATGCTTTGCGCAAAATGGCGAAGGCCTCATCTTGCGTGCATCTGTTCTGAGAGATGATCACACCACAGGCGGTGTCGATGACGGATCGACTTTTAATGGCAGCGTCAAGATTTTCGGTGAGCTCGTTCAGACTCGTTATCCGGAGCGCCACCCGCAGTGCTTTGCTCGCCAGCTCCGAGAAGGTCAGAGCCTCGGCGACTACATCCCGGGTGAAGCTGCCCGGGCCCGGGGGGGAAAAGAAAGTAAGTACGGCAGCGCCGTCCTCGGCCAGCGCCAGAGGCACACCCAGGCGCTATGCATACCAGCCGCACTCAGCGCGCCCCTGTAATCAGTCCACTGAGGAGATGGGTGGGCATCATCAAGAAGGACCGGATGACCGTTGACCAGCGCATCAATGCAGGGCCCCCTCCCCCAGCGTTTGCTCAATACGCTCCATCACCATGGCCTGGTCGGTGCTGCCACCGATGGTCCCGGGCCGCTTGTGCCGGCCTAGGGTCACCGCGCATTCAACACGCGTACCAGCCGCACGGGAGACCACTTTGGCCGCGAGGCAAGCCATCCCATCAAGAAAAGCTTTGATGTCTTCTGTTTCGACAATCAGATCACTTAGCTGCTCAAAGTCTGCGGACCAAGCAGCGGCAGTTTTATTCTCCAACTCCACACCTCACCATCACCATCACGGCCAACAGGACAGTACCAACGCACTCGGGTCATTCGGCATGCAGTAAACTCTCGGCAGCAATTTAGCAAAAAAACTTGGTTTTCCATATAGGCGGCGACCCCCCCAGCGGAGAGACCCATTTGCGCACTCACGCGACACGGTCGAAAGCCTCCGTTGACGCGGCAGCCTTGCCGCCCTGACACTAAGCCATGGCTAGCAAACAAAAGGGCTGGTGGGGGTATCTTTCACGAGAAATTCGTCGTGGAAGAGCGCTACGTTGAACCCCATGCGAGAAGAGCCCTGTACCGGACCGCAGCACTCTTGGCCATCACAGGCTCGGCGATATTCCTTGCAGCCTCATCGGTGTCCTGAACAACGACGGGCTGGCCAGCGCCGATAGCACGGCACGAGAGTGGCTCTTGAGTGTTCGTACGGAAACGCTGACCGTGTTGATGATCATTCTCGCCGTCATCTTCGGTCCAGTAGCGCTGCCCATCATCGTCCTCATCGTCACTGTGACATGGGGGGGCGTCCTGGCCAAGCACGCCTGGCGTCCGATGCTCCTTGCCGCCGCGATGCTGACAGGCGTGGGGGGGCTGGCCCAGCTTGTGGGCAGGTCCGTGGGACGACCGCGGCCACCGGTTGACCTCATGTTGTTCGGCGCCGACCACACACACTCGTTTCCCTCGGGGGCATGTCCTCGGAGCCTCTGACTTCCTGCTGGTCACTACCTTCCTGGTCTTCTCACGGCACCGGAACCCCAAGGCCACCATCCTCAGTTTTGCCGTCGCTATCATCGGCGTCTTTCTGGCGGCGGTCAGTCGGCTCTATCTGGGCTATCACTGGGCCAGTGATGCAGTGGCGTCGGTGTCACTGTCACTTATCGTGCTCAGTGCAGTCATTGCAGTGGACACCTGGCGAACCGTCCGAATCCCTGGCGAACAACCAACTACTCCACAGTGACCATCACCGACGGCCAGCCCGAGGCTCCGTCCGGCACCGGATCGGCACGCTTGTCCGTCTGGGTTTCGCCGGTTCCGTCGGTGGCCCGGGCCTTGACGTAGTGGATGCCGGGCGTGGCGTCCCATTCGTAGGACCACTGGCGCCAAGTGATCACGGAGCTTCGTCGGAAAGCGTTGCTTCCACCCAATCGCCGTCGTCGATCTGCACTTCCACCTTGGTGATGCCCCCCCGAGTCTGAGCCCATGCGGTGCCGCCCACGGCGACCTTCCCTGCCGGCATTTTCGCAAACGACGCTGGTACGTCCACGCGTGCCATGGTCTTGATGGGGCCACGCTCCGACCAGCCGCGTTCGGTCCAGTAAGCCTTGCTGTCCGCGAAGCGGGTGACCTCCAAGTCCACCACCCACTTGGTGGCAGAGACGAAGCCGTACAGCCCAGGAACCACCATCCGCACGGGGGAATCCATGCTCCACAGGAAGCGGCTCATCGTTCATGCCAATGGCCAGCATGGCATCGCGGTCATCCTGCAGGACCTCCAGCGGAGTGGAGGCGCTGAAGCCGTCAATCGACCTTGAGAGCACCATGTCCGCGCCCTCCTTGGGTTTCGCTCTGGCCAGGACATCGCGGATGGGAAGGCCCAGCCACTTGGCGTTTCCCACCAGCTTTCCGCTCACCGGGTTCGATACGCAGGTAAGGGTGACGTGCGATTCGATCAGATCGGCGTCGAGCAGGTCCTGGAAGGTGAGGGTGACCTCCTGCTCAACCATTCCGTGCACCCGCAGTTCCCAATCATCGATGTTGATCTCAGGGACGCTCAGGCCGTATCAATGCGGTAGAACTCGCTGTTCGGCGTCAGCAGGAGGTAACTCCCGGCACCGGGGGGGACTGGACGCCCGACGGTACCGCGGCCGCAG
>BBFS01000033.1 GCA_001313365.1 Paenarthrobacter nitroguajacolicus JCM 14115 | reverse complement strand
AAAGTCGACGACGGCGGGCCAGGGTTTAGCGGATGGCAAGACGTCCGACTGGGTGAACCGGACAGGGTCGACTGATCTCGTTGGTCTTATGCTCCGAAGAGCTTCTTGCTGATTTTGGCGAAAACACCCGGCTCCAGTGAAGGGTCAATCACGGTCGGTTCGACGGTGAAGTCGGTTCCGCGTTCAGTGACCGGCCGGCGCCGATTGTTCCAGTCCACCGAAGTGAACTCCGGGTTGTAAATCGGAGGGGGGGTAACGCCTTCGGTCCTCAAGATCTCCAACATCGACCCAGGGATATTGTTGAGGAGTCGCGGGAAAGCGAGGAGCTGCTGGGCCCACGTTTGGGCCCCCCCGGCAGGCTGCCCGCCGGGCGGCCAGTTACCTTGGGCATCTCTCTCCAAAATCTCTTCGTCGTAGAGGTCGAGCCGTCCGGGCCGATCTGGAAAGACATGGACGACGGCCGTAGTCCACGTTCCTACACCCGGCGAATACGCCAGAAATCGACATTCATCGAGCCAGGCGTTCAAGCCGTCATAGGAGAACCTATCGGCATCTGACCGTCCAGTGAAGATAAGACGTTCGCCTGAAACCATATGGCCATACCCAAACGTGCTGGTTCTGCGATGGATCAACACATGAACAACCTCGTCCATTCCCTGGGCGAAGCCTTGAGGGGGGGCGAACGCTTCGCCGGATAGGCGCAGCAATCCGAGCTCGACAAAGGGTTCTGAATTCAAGTCAAATGTGACCATTGGAGCCTAATTTTCGTAGGGGGGGGACATTGCTGAATACTTGATCGTATGGTCGTTCTATGCCGAAGAAGTATGTCAAGCGGAAGCTTCCTGGCAGGCCTGACCGCACCGGTGGCATAAGATCTTGACGCTATCAGTGGCCTGCATCTCTCAGTCGTGGAAATTGAACTGGTCGTTCAGACAGCCGGCCTTGCGGTTCTGCCATTCGTGTTAGGGGGGGACGATCCCGCCGCGCTTACCTATGGAATCCTAGGGCGGATGGTGCTGCGTGGTCGCCGAGCCAGCCGGCCTTACGTTGCTGATAGCCGTTGCGGTTGGCGTCGCCTACCAGGGTGGACACGTCGTGGCCCCCCCGTCGGCGTCCTTCATTTTGGCACGATGGTTGATGCCACCGCGGCAGACCTCCTGAAGGTTTGAGGAAAGTCGACGACGGCGGGCCAGGGTTTCGCCGGTGGCAGGACGTCCGACTGGGTGAACCGGACAGGGTCGACTGATCTCGTTTGTCTTATGCTCCGAAGAGTTTCTTGCTGATTTTGGTAAAAATGCCTGGTTCAAGGATGGGTCAATCACGGTTGGTTCGACGGTGAAGTCAGTTCCGCGCTCAGTGACCGGCCGGCGACGGTTCTTCCAGTCAACAGACTTGAACTCAGGGTTGTAAATCGGTGGAGTCACGTCCTCCGCCCGGAAGATGTCCCACAACCACGGAGGGATATTGTCTACAGTCCTTGGAAAGCTCAGCAACTGCTGCGCCCAGGTTCCGGCTCCAGAGGGTTTGGCTCCGGGGGGGTACCAGTCGCCGTTGGGCATCCTATCGAGATGTTCCTCGTCAAAGAGATTCAGCTGTCCACTGCTCGTCGCGAAAACGTGTGCTTCGGCTGTGGTCCACGTTCCTCGCCCAGGAACATAAGCGAGGGCTCTACAGTCGTCCAGCCACTTGCTAAGTGCCTCCCTTGAGTACTTGGCATCACGTTCACGCGGCACAATCTCAGCGCCTAACTTCATGTGCCCGCGCCTGTATGTCGACGATGGTCGCTTAATGACGATGTCAACCACCTCATCCATCCCCCCCAAAGCAAAACCGGATGCACCGAACGCTTCTTCGTGAAGCCGTGCAAGTCCTTGAAGAACTAACGGCTGTGAGCCGAGATCATACTCAGTCATACCTCAGCCCTCCTTATTTAGGTTGTTGAACTCGAAATCCTGCCACTCTTCGTGTCCAAATCTGTACTCCAATTGCAGATTGTTTGGGAGCCCGGCTCGATGTCCGGGGGGGACCAGTTCCATCTCCCATTGAAGATCGACCGGCATACCCTCGGTCAAATCGTTCTTTACTCTGGCGATGACTTCCATCTCTGTGTCGTGGAAGTTGTTTGCCTCGTCGATTTCGTTGGGTGTTCCGGCCTTGCGGTTCTGCCATTCGTGTTGGGGGGGGAAGATCCCGCCGCGCTCACCGATGAATCCTAGGGCGGATGGTGCTGCGTGGCCGCCATCGTAGCCCCGGCCGCCGAGCCAGCCGGCCTTGCGCTGCTGATAGCCGTTGCGGTTCGCGTCACCGACCAAGGTTGAGACGATGTGGCCCTTGGCTGAGGCGAGGTGTCCGTTGTTGTCCATCTTGAGGGTGAAGGTGTTCTGCAGCCCACCGTCGACCTGGGCGACGACGTTGTAGGTGACGTTGGGCATGGGCTTGTTCAGCTCCACGGACCAGCCACCTCTGACGCCGGCGTAGGTGTTGACGATGGTCACGTTGCCGTTTTCGTCGGTGTAGAACTTCTCCAACGTATTGGCGTCGTGGCCCCCCGGCGGCGTCCTTCATTTTGGTGCGGTGGTCCACGATGTACTCGGTGTTTGGCTCCAACCCGGTTTTGGCGGCGAAGTTGTCTCTCCGGCTGACGGGGGAAGTGCAGGTCTCCGTGCCTGACAACTATCGTGTTCTCGACTTTGGTCGGGTGGACGAAGTGGTCTGGCACGACGGTTGGTTCGGCCGGATGGGTGGGCACGTCTGTGCTGGCAGCCTTGGGTGGCACGAATGCGGGGGGGGATTGTTCTCTCGGATGGTGGCCGCTTTGTTGTCCATTAAGTCCGGAAGGCCAGTGTGGATACCGGTGCGGGTCATGACACCGCTGGGTTCCGGAATCAGGGCCCCCCCAGGGAAACTGGCTTCCACAGCCCTGACGTCGTCGGCGAGCTTTTCGAACCCGCTGGCCACCAGCCGCTTGGCACCGCCGACGGCCTCCACGGCCGTGGATTTCGCATCTGTGATCGCAGCCCAGGTGGCTACGCTCGCCTTGGTCATTGTGTCCTGGACCTTGGCAGTGGTGTTCGGCATGAGGATGTCGGAGACCTTCAACGCGAGCGAGCCTGGCTTGTCGAGGAAGATGCCAGTTACCTTCAGCGCATTAGCAGTAGTGCCTAGCATGGCCGACGTCCCGCTCAGCCTCGTGCTCTGGGATGCGACGACACTAAGTCTTTCCGCCGCCATTCCAGTCTTTGTTGCCAGGGTTCCGGCCTTCACACCGGCGCCAGCCCCCCCAGCACCAACAAAAAGGCTAGCCACGTTGAAGGTGGTTGCTCCGGCGGCCCAACCTGCGTTTGTGTCTGCTTCGTCTTGGTGAATGAAAGCCGGGCCTATCGACCGAACAGGTCCAAGGCTTCTTGGACCTTTGGTGCGTCCTCTTCCCGACGTTTGGCATCGAAGGAGGTCAGGGGCACCAGCGCAAGTGTTCCGGCTGCGCCCACCATTGCGTTCACTCCGCCCCCCCAGGCTTGGTCGCGCTTTCCCGGGTTCAACGTTCCTGTCAGAGACCAGACTCCATCAACGGTCTCGATCAATCCGGCGCCGAAGCCTGCAAGAGCCTACAACCCCGTTGGGGCGATAAGGGACTGTTGCTTTGCCCCAGGCTGCTCCTCTTGAGGGTGTTCTTTTCCGAGGAAGGTCCCGGCGTTCCAGAGGAGTTCGTCCATCCAGTTTCCGGTTTTCAGGTCTGGAGCGGCGGGGCGGGAGACGGTATATGTTTCTCCGCCGGAGGCAGCGGCGAGGGCGCCTGCGCAGGTGTTTTGTGCTGCGAGGTAGTCATCGTGGATGGCTTTGACCTCAGCGGCGAGCGCGTCGTGCCGGGCGGTTAGGTCGGCTTCTCCGGTCCAGTGCTGCTGTTCATTCCGAACTATACGTTCACCCTTGACCATGGTGACTTTTTCCACCGACGTGGGAAAGGCCCCGATGTCAGCATCCAGTGCATGAACCTGCCGGCCGTAGGCCTCGAGGCGTTGCTTCAGGTCCCGGCATGTCGAGGAGAAGGTCGCCAAAGCCGTAGACGTGGATGCCCCCCGGCTCCCTGCACGCGCTGGGCTGAGGGCATGATGGTGCCGAACGCCGCGAGCACGGTGGGCGACTCGTCCGAGGAATAGGAACCGGAGAGTCCGCGCCAGATCGCCGTGGAGGTAGCTACGCCGGAGAGGAAATCATCGGCGTGCTGCCTTAGCGATTGCGCCGCAGCGTCCAGGGAATCAACGTCGGGCAGTGCGAACCCGCCGGTGGGGTTCAACCCGGAGGGGCCAACGTCCGAACTGTTTGACATCTTCTTAGTCCCTTACGAGTTTCGCGGGACCGCCATGGGGGCGCAGTAGTGGGGGGGTGTTGATCTACCTGGCCAGCGCTCCGTTGAGCAGCCGTAGCATGGTCAGGTCACCTTGTTGGTAAAAGTTCAGCGCCTGGGCGGTCGAGGTGATGACGTTTTCCGAGCGGCTCACCACTTCAGTGGCCGCTGGCGCAAGTTTGAGAGCCACCACATCGTTCAGCGCCGCGAGGACCACGCCCGCGTCTCCAGGAAGCGCGGCAGCGGCCTGTTCCAAGGCCTTGCCCATGCCTTCAAGGGAGGGCTGGACACCCTCAACCTGGGCCGCGGTGGCTTGATGGTCGAAGAAGAGGCGGCGACGTCTATATTCCATGCAGCCATAGCTTTAGAGGCTGCGGTTAGCCGATGCTCTGCACGGCGTTGCGGGCAGAGGTCGCGGCGGTGGTAGCGGTGTCGTCGTTGGTGCCCAGGGTGGTCCGGACCAGGGCGATGATGGCCTTGACTTCGTCCGCGGCGGAGGTCCATCGCGCTTCGACAGCCTGGTATTCGGCGTCGACGCCGTCGGCGCGGAAGTCGGCCATGGCCTGGTTCACGTCGGACTGGCGGGCGGCGATGAGGGTTTCCAGTTGCGCGGCGAGGGCTTGGATGTCGGACTGGACCTGGGCGGAGACGTTGGTGTCGTAGGCGATGCGGTTGCTGGTCATGGTTATGCCCTGCCTTGGAATCGTGCGGCGTCGAAGTTCGCGGCTCCTTCGGAGCGGCGGGCGTTGTCCGATGCGGACAGGTCGCCTTGGGTGAAGGCGGTGTTCATTCCGGACTGGCCTTGGACGATCCCGGCCAGGGCGGTGTTCAGTTCGGAGGCGACCAGGTCCGAGCGGTTCTTGAACGCGTCGAACGCGGCTTTGCCGGCGCCGCTGAATTTTCCTTCCAGCGGGGTGACGGCGTCCACGAACCGGCGCACCAAGCGCCGAGGTCCTGATGGGATGCGTCGGTTTGTTTGGTCAGGTTACCGAGTGTCTCGGCACCCATATCAAAGATGGCCATTGGTTCCCCCAGTAGAAGATAAAAGGTCAGTACCGGCCCCGAAGGACAGGAACAAGCTTAACCAGCATTGCGAATACGACATGATAAGTCCAGTCGATGCAGTAACAAGGAGCTGAATTTTTTATGACAGCCCCCCCGTCACAGACCGGATGCTAAGGTCTGGACCGTACTGAAACCCACCCATGGATTAGGGTTGATGGCACTATGACGCCGTACAGGAGCCTGATGGGGGGTGGCCGCACATGGCTGAAGATTACGATTCCCGGCTGCTTGAGTCTGCCCGGGTAAGGAAGCATAGACTCGACGATTCACTGTTGTTCGGGCAGAACCCGCATGAACGCAACTATAAGACGGCGACAGCGCGGTTGATGCAATCACTTCTGATTGCGGCCTCATCGCTGCCATTTGTGTTGGTTTCAGTTTTGTCCAGCATCTGCTCAACGAACAGGCTGCCAAACAAGCAGGGCCTTCAGCATCAGCAACTCTCATCGAAGGAACCCCATGAGCACAGCCTTGAGCCGGGTCACAGTTATTGCGGCCCACCGGCACCTTGATGTGAGGCTCCCTTCCGATGAGCCCATAGCATCGCTAATGCCCCCAGATCCTGGACCTGATGAATGAGCCCGCCAGTGCCGGAACATCCGCTGGCATCACTACCGCGCTCCTTACCTCGTCGGTGCTGACCACCAGCGTTGGTGTCACTTTGGAAAGCTCACTGACGCTACGCCAAGCAGGCATCTCCGATGGCTCCATGCTCTATCTCCGCGACGAACGCGATGTTCCGTCAGCGCCGGACGTTTACGACGTCCCCTCCTTCACGGCCGAATCCACAGAACGCTCCCGGCACTGTGGGCGGACAAGCTGAGGTCCATAGGTCTCTCGACCGTAGCTGGTTTGTTGATGGCCGCTGCCAGTTCGTCGTTCGTGGTGGTCCTGCGCGGAACAGGAAACAGGGACGCCGCCCTCATCGGCATCGCGATCGCGGCTGCCTCATGTTGTTCGGCGCCATAGCCGGCCGCGCACGTTCCATCCCGGCAGGACTCGCGCTCGTATCCGCCGGGCTGGCGACTGCTGCGGCCACATCTTTCATAGTGACGCCTTTCGCGACTGGAGCTCTGCTCCTGTCCGCCGCCTTGGTCCTCGCGTTAGCTGCCTCGGGCGTCGCGACGGCCAAATACATACCTTTTCTTTCAAGCGCTGGACTGCTCCTCACTTTGGGCGGTTTGTGGGCATTGCTGGGCTTCAGCACGCGGGACCAGCCACTCTCGGCCGGTATCACAGGTATCGTGGCCATATTTGCCTTGGGTGTGGCGCCCCGACTGGCCACAATACTGACAGGCCTTAGCGGTTTGGATGACGATCAACGCCAAGGCAAACGGATCACCCGCAACACGACGCTGGATGCCGTTCACGCAGCGCACGCCACCCTGACGGGCTGGACGCTCGCTGCAGCGGTCATAGCCGGCGTGGCAGTGGTGGTTGTTGCGACGGCGAAGAACCGGCCCGTCTGGGCGGTCTTGCTCGCGGTGGCTTTGTTGGGGGGGCCCTGACGTTCAGGGGGGGCTGGCGTTGCCGTTGCTTGCACAACGTGCCGGTGTCTACGTGGCAGCGGCTGGTGCCTGCTGGGGCGCCACCTTGGTCTTTGTCCTGGCATCCAAGCAGCCTCTCTGGCTTGTGGTCGCGGCAGCGCTGGCAGTTCTGGTGCTGGTGGCCTGCATGGTCAGGGTCCGGGAGCAGACTGCTGCCCGGCTTCGCGTCATTGCCTCGCGGCTCGAACTCCTGTGCGTGCTCGCCACGATTCCCTTGGTGCTCGGACTTTCCGGTGCCTACACACAGCTAGGACAGACTTTTGGCTGAAGTATCGCGTTCAGGATTCCCGATTGGCCAGCCGCCCGCACCGGTGGGCGGGTTTCCCGGGATGGGCGGCACCACCGCGGAGGTACCGCCGTCGACCCCCTCCTGCCCCTGCGCCACAAACCGCACCCGTCACCGCAACTGTGCCGCAAGCCGCATCACGCAAGAGAAGTGGCGACACCTGGTGGGAACGCGTCCGCTTCGAGGTGACCGACGCCGTGACCTCAGGGGGGGCGTTGTCCGAGCGCCTGATCCGGGCGAGTTCCGCGGTTGAAGCCCCCCCTATCACCACCGGGCGGCGGATCGTAGTTTTGGGGACGGCAGGCGGCGCGGCCACCACCACCGTGGCGGCATTATTGGCTAAGTTGCTGGGCAGCATCCGGCAGGAGCCGGTCATCGCCGTGGATGCCACCGATCACAGCGGAAACCTCCTGCGCTACCTCGGGTCCTCGCAGGCCGCCCTTTTGACCGAGCTCATGCAGCAATTCCGTACACAATCGGTCCGTACGTTGCCCGACGCCGTCAAGCACGCCGCGTCCTGCGGCAGCCAGGTCTTCGCCGCCGGGAGAGCGGACGTTCCCGCTCTGGCGGACGCGCCCATCGCTTTGCAGGAATGGACGGACGTCTCGTCCACGCTGTCGCGCTTCATGGCGGTAACAGTCGTCGACGGCGGCGCCTCACCTTTGTCCCGACACGCAGCCGCGCTGCTGGGAACCGCGCATGCCGTGGTGCTGGTTTCTCCTCCGGGAAACCCGGAGGCAGCCAAACTCGCTTCGATTCAAGAATCGCTGGGCAAGTCATTCCCGGACGTCACCAGATATCAGTAGTGGTCAGGTCCCGGCAGAACCATGAGGCAGCGCTGAGCGATGGCATGTTGCCCTACGACCGTCACCTGGCCAGTGGCAGCAGCCTGCAACTCAGCCGTCTGGGCTCCCGAACCAGGATCGCGGCCACGGAACTCACCGGCAAGGCTTGATGGCCGCGAACAGGGCCTGAGCGCATGACCACACGGATCGTTCATCGTCCTGCCCGGACCACACTTCCTGAAAAGGCACCCGAAGCTGCACTGCTGGACGCCCCGCCGCAGCTGGCCGGGGGGGAGCAGGCGGGATGAACCTGCTGGCCCTGGTGCCGATGCTGGGAGCTGCTACATCGGTGACGGTCATGATGCTCTTCCGGGGGATCATCCTTGGCCGGCATCGGCGCGATCATGATGGTTGCCACCGTCCTCGCTTCGGTGGTGCTGATGTTCTCACAGCGCGGCAAGGCCACTCGGCAAAGGGCGGCCAAGCGCCGTCTGTACATGGACTACCTCAGGCGCCGCCGCTCAGACTTTGAGGCTGAAGAGCAACACGCGCGGCTGGCGCAAATGCGGCCCATCCGCCGGTGAATCGCTTGGTGCAAAGCGTGGTCAACGATCCCCACCGGCTCTGGGAACGCCGCCGGACCAGCCCTGACTTCCTGGTCACCCGTTTGGGAACCGGCAGCGTTCCGCGAAGGCCCATCACGATCCAGGACAGCGGCGACGCCGTTGAACGCCCGGATGCCTTCATGCTCTCTGAAGCTGAGCAGCTCCGCCAACGTTTTGGGAGCAACCCGGATATGCCGCTGACTCTGCGCTGGGTGCAGTGTCTGACGTCTCAATCGTGGGGGGATCGGGAAACGGCACTGATGGTGTGCCGCAGCCTGCTCTGCCAGCTCACGTCGGCGCAATCTCCCGAGGACGTCGAGCTTGCGATTGTTGCTACCGGTGCCGAGCTGGAGGACTGGGAGTGGGCCAAATGGCTGCCGCACCTGCAGGAGCGCGGAACACTGCGGAGGCTGATTCCCTGACCGAACTGGCTAGCCTGTTGGAAAACTCCATGGGTGCCCGGCTCGCCGCAGTGAACAGCGCCGCCCGTAACTTTCAACAGGTCCCCGCAGATGCCCTTCCGCGACTGATAATTATCACGGACCTGCCAGGGCAAAACGCTGTGGCGCTGCCCGGGTTGCCCGCTGACCTTCCATTGTCCCGGCTCGCGGTGACCCGGATACATGTTCTGGCTGAGCAGCAACAGGAGCCGGAACGGGTTGACCTCCGCCTGACGGTCTCTCCTGACGCCTTGACGCTGGAAGCCACGGCAACCGGCCAAACCATGCGGGGCGTCGCTGATGACGTGCCTCCGGTGGTCGCCGAGTCCGTAGCCCGGGCCTTGGCGCCGTTGCGTCTTTCAGAGTTGTCCCACGAATTCGGGGAGCACAAGTCTTCGCGCAGCTACGCCGAAGCCTGGGCCTCACCGAGTACACGGCCGAGGCCATGCTCCGGTTGTGGAAGAGCCAACGCGGCTCGGATTTCCTGAGGGTTGCCATCGGAGAAGACGAGGACGGAACACCCGTCCACCTCGACCTGAAAGAACCCGCCCAGCAAGGCATGGGTCCCCCCCACGGGCTATGCGTGGGCGCAACGGGGGGGTCGGGTAAGTCCGAGCTCCTGCGAACCATTGTCCTGTCGCTGATTGCCACGCATTCGCCTGAGGACCTCAGCATGGTCCTGGTCGACTACAAAGGTGGAGCGACGTTCGCTCCGTTCGAAGCCGCGCCGCATGTTTCGGGGTTGGTCACCAACCTGGTCAGCGACGCCAGCCTGGTGGACAGAATTTACTCCAGCCTGGCGGGAGAGGTTAAACGCCGTCAGGAGTTGTTGAAGAACGGCGGCGACTTCGCCCACATCAACGATTATCGGAGCGCCCGCAACAGGAACCCGGACAACCCGGCACTCGCCGAACCGCTGCCCTACTTGTTCGTGTGCATTGATGAGTTCGGGGGAGCTGCTGACCGCCCGCGCAGACTTCATAGATCTCCTGTTGTCCATCGGCAGGATCGGCCGTTCCATCGGCATCCACCTGCTCCTGGCGTCGCAGAAAGTGGAGCAAGGGATGCTCCGCGGCTCGATACCTACCTGGCCTACCGCATTGCCCTCCACACCAATTCGGAGAGCGAAAGCCGGACCATCATCGATGTCCCCCGATGCCTACCACCTGCCCAGCACCCCCGGTCACGGCATCCTGAAAGTAGACACCACGGTGTTCAAACGATTCCGTGCGGCCTACGTTTCGGGTGCGTTGCCTTCACCGGATGACGACGCCGTAAGTACAGTTGCGGAGTCTGTCCCCGTGCAGTCCTTCCGCCTGGCAGCGGATTCGGCCACCGAAGTGCCGGATTTCGCCTTAACGCCGGATTTCGCCTCCGCGAGAAGCGGTGCGTTGGAAAGCAAGCGCCTCTCAGACGAAGCAGAAAGCGCAACTATCCTCTCCGCCGTCGTGGGTTTTGCCGCTGCGCAGCCGCGATTAACGCAACCCGTGTGGCTTCCGCCCTTACCCGTAGCCGTGTCACTGGCGGGGGGGACCGGCGCAGCACTCGACCTCACCTCCACAGGCCCCAGACTCGCCCAACCGCAGTACCTGAGCCCCCGCCGTCGGAATCCTGGACGACCCTGCCCGGCAATGGCAAGGGCCATGGCACCTGGATTTATCCGCCCGGGGCGGGAACCTCGCCATCATCGGTGCGCCACAGAGTGGGAAATCCACAGCGCTCCGCACCATCGCAGCATCGCTGGCTCTGAGCCATGGGGTGGAGGACGTCAACATCTACGCGGTGGACCTGCTCGGAAATGCGCTCGCCGGGCTGGCGGGGCTCCCGCACTGCAGCGGTGTGGCCGGCCGTGGCAACCGGGAACTGCTCCGGAGAACCATTGAAGAAGTCCAGGGCCTGTTGAACATCCGGCAAGCCGTGTTCGATCAGCACAAGCTGGATTCCCTTCAAGCGATGCGTGCGCTCCGGTCCCGCGGTGGGCTCAGTGAACTGGCATGCACCGACGCTTCCTTTTCATTGACGGCTTCGGAAGCCTGACCTCCGAATTCCCTGAACTGGAAGAAGCGGTGCACGACGTCATGACACGCGGCAGCACCCTGGGCGTGCACGTGGTGGTCAGCCTGCGCGGTTGGTCGGAGGTCCGGATGTCCCGTCAGTCGCTTCTGGGAACCAGGATCGAGCTGCACATCGCCGACCCCCGCCGATTCGCTCGATCGTCGCCTCGCAACAACACTCGGGGGGCAAACCGGCCAGGGCGGGCCCTGACAATGGACAAGACGATTGGGCATTTCTCCCTACCGTCGTTGTCCACAACCTCGGATCGGGACAATGCCGGACAGGAACTAGCCGAGCTCAGCGCCGTCCTGCGCCAGTACAACGCCTCAACGGCACCGCCAGTTCGCGTCCTGCCTACACTGACGCGGCTTTCGCCGGACCACCGTCCGGTCCGCGGCAGCATTGCGCTGGGTATCCGGGAGCACGACGCCGGCACCGAGAACCTTGATCTGTTCGGCGCGGACAGGGGAGCAGTGGTGGTGGGCGATCCCGAAACAGGCCGTACCAACTTGCTGCGGACGGCGGCCTCCCAGTTGATGGCATCGCACGAACCAGGTGAGCTGGCCTTCGCGGTGTTCGACCCACGCCTACAGCTGCAGGACTTCATCCCCCGAGGCGTATCTGGGGGAGTATGCCTCCAATGGGCAAAGAGCGGCCCAGTTGGCCGAGTTCGTTGCCGGCCAGGCGCGGGACCGGTTGGGCGATGGGGGGGCAGCCCACCAGTCCAAACGCCAAGGATTGTCCTGTTGGTGGATGACTACGACATTCTGGCCGCAACGGGAAACCAGCCGCTGCGTGCGCTCGCAAGCTACCTGCCTTCAGGGGGGGCCGATATTGGGCTTTTCGCCATGGTCACCAGCCGGACTACGGGTAGCGGCATGATGATGCACGATCCTTCATCGCAAGTCTTCGAGCCGCTGGCGCTCCTGTTGTCATGTTCTCGGGAGACCGTTCAGAAGGAGTGATCGCGAACGGTGAGCGCCCCGTCCCGCTTCCGACGGGGAGGGCAAGGATCCTTCGCGCCAGCCGTCCGCCTGTGACGGTTCAGACCTTCCACCACGATCATGAGGTTGTCCACCATGAGCTATGACTTTCACCTGATTTGCGATCAGGACCCTCGCGAAGGCCGCTTTGCCTATGCCTGCGAGCAGTTCGAGAACAAGTTCCAACTCAACGCCGTGGAGGGCTCAGAGAACCTTGTGGTGAACCTGGCGGGGGGGAGGACCTGGGGGGGCTTGTCAGCGTTCCCACCCGGGTGCCGAACCCTGAAGTGCGCCGGATCTTCGGTGCGGAGGTGGCCCACCAGCTTGGCGGTGACGCCTGGGTGTCCGAGGTCAACTGCCCCCTATGACAAGGACAATGCCGAAGCCGTGCGAGCCCTTCTGATGATTACGGTAATCGGTACCAAAGGACTCCTGATTGATCCGCAGTCAAATGAGGTCATCAACGCGGAATGGGGAGCATGAGGTCAATACCTTTGGTCCCCCCCGTCCCAACTCCCGCGGCCCGTCCGTGGCTCAGCAGGAAGTTGCGCAGGGATCTGCAGGAGGCCGGGGCTGCGACGGTGGGGAACGGAGTAGTTGCCCTGCAGACACTTCCTGACGCATCCGCGAGTTATCCCCTGGTGGCATTTCTCAAAGCCGCAGGAATTCCTTGGGTTGTGGAAGGAGCCGGCGGCCAGCTGCACGATGCATTGGTGGCGACCGATGCATTGGTGGCGACCGATGCCGGTGTGACGACGGGTGCACCCCAGGTGAGTCCCGCCGTCGTGATTTATGGCAGTGTGCTGCACGCCGCCTCGGCCGACTTGAGGCTGGGGGGGACCTTCACATCCGGGATGTTGGCCGCGGCGGGATGTACTCCCGAATTTATGGGACCCGCAGAACCGCTTCAGGAGCCTTGGGATCCGGCCGTGCTGACTGCCAGGCTTCGGGAGAACATGCCCTGGGGGGGATTGAACTGGTGTCGGGTCACGGGTTCGCCGGGGGGGCAGTCACTGCCTACCGCACGGAAGCGGGTGTGGTGGAGGCTTTCGATGTGTTGATTTCTGCCCCCCGACGTTGATGCTCTTCCCGATCCTGCTGCCCTTGAGGCCGCTGCCGTGGGGGGGCGAACGCACAGGAAATCGGCCTGGAACTGCACTTCGGGGGCTTCAGGCTCAGCGTCCCTGCAGGCAGGGAGGCCTTGAAGGTGCCGCAGCTGCTGATACTGGGTCCGTCGCTGCACCGAAGCATTCCTGAAACCCTGCTAATGCAGCATGAAGGGATGGCAGCGGAAGTCCTTGGCCAGGCGCCCTTCCAGCACCTGGCCATTCGGTACCCCCCCGCGGTTTCCGCGTGGGATGGTGGCATAGCCCGCGTCACGCAGCAACGGATACTCAACGCGGTGCAGAGCCAGTAGTTGGCTTAGACGTAGCCGTCCACGATCGCTGCAGCGATTTCCTTGTAGGCCCGGCGGGTCCCGCCCGAGATCTTGTCCAACGAAATGCGGTCGCCATCTGCCACGCCGCGGTCGTGAGGCACTGTAATGAGCTGCCGGCAGAAGCCGGCGAGGTGCTCTTCGATGGCACGCTTGTTGACACGGCTGGACACTTGGTCCTTGTCCGTGACCACCACAATGGCGTTCCGTGCCAGGTCCTCATACCCGTGGTCGGCCAGCCATTGAAGCGTATTGCGGGCACGTTTGGCGCCGCTCACTGCATAGCCGGACGCGATGACCAGGTTGGTTGCTTCGGGGGAGAACGCCGGCCATGGCCGGGTGGGACACGCCCGTGCCGCAATCGGTGAGTGTCACCGAATAGTACTGGGAAACCAACTGCTTGATCTTGAGGTACTCAGCGGCCGTCAGGGCATCGGACAACGCCGGATCCTGCTCTCCTGCCACCAGGTGTAGCCGGTTGGCGTGGTGCATGTAATCGGTCAGCATGGTCAGGGACGTGATCTGGTCGATGTCCCGGACGATGTCCGTAATGGTGCGCGGCTTGACCTTTTGGTAGAGCATTTCGCCAAGTGCCCGCTCGGCCAGGTCACCGCTGTCAGGGTTTGCATCGATCGCGCACGGGTGGTCACCACGGTACTCGGCAAGGATCATGCCCACGCCCACCGTGGTGGATGTCTTGCCGATGCCACCCTTGAGGCTGAGGATCGCTGTGTTGAAGCTGCCGGAGAGCGGACGGGCGATCCGCCGTTCCAGCTCGGCCTCGTCCTGGTCCTTGGCGCTGGGGCCGAGGTTCACGAAACCACCCGTAGCCGAATACAGCACGCCCCCTGAAGCCTGTGGTGGGGGGGCGTGGCCTGTCCGGCCTCACGAATTGGGTTTCGAGGTGCGCGGAGCCGTAGCTTGCGTTTGCCTGGGCGGGGGGGCCTGGGTTTGCCGGAACAGCGCCTGGGCTTGCCGGGCCAGCGTCGGCTGATTCCGCGGTGGGCTGGGTCGATTCTGCTGCGGGGGAGTCCACGCGCCCGGGAATCCTGCCACCGCCTCCGCGCGACCATCCGGATGCACGTGGAACCGGCCTTCCTGCCCCTTGGCATGGTCGATCGCATCCGCCAAAACCGGCGCTCCGGACGACTTGGCATAGTCCGCGAGTACCGCAATTGCAGCCGAGTAGGGATCAATCCCCCCCTCGGGCGGAGAAATGGCTTCTCCGCCTACAGTTACCCTGCCGTCGGCAAACACTTCGACGCGTGTGGCCCCCCCAGTTCCATCGCTGTACCCTTCGATATTCCGCTATGCATCTTGGTGACGCTCCAACCAGTGATACTAGCCGGGGTAGGCAGGGCGGGTCATGTCACGTGTCCCGCGCAGATACATTCGGCTTGCTATTTGGAACCGGTCAACGACGCATTCATGGTGGTAAGCCTGTTGTTCTCATCGAACGCAATGGTGGCCCGACCGTCGTCGAACGTTACTTCCACAGTGCCTGGAGACGGTTCCGTGACTGGCGTCTGCAGGCGGAAACGGGCGTAGCTTTCGACGGCGCGGCGGTGGTCCTCGATCATGCCGCCGGTCACAGCCTCCATGAGGCGCATCTGAAAGGTAAGGGCGGAGGGCGGCCCCAGTTCCAAGTGGCCATTGTTGTAGGCGACCACGGCCATGGAGCCCCCCGCCGATGTCGGACGTGAAGTGGTTGGCTTTGCCCGTGATCATCTTCACTGCCGTGGCGATTTTGAAGGCCACCAGGGTTGCTCCGGCCTTTTCAGCGCTGAGCCTGACTTCCTCATCCACGTAGGCGGGAACGATGGCAGTGAAGGGAATCTCACCATTGGTCAGTTCCTCAATGCCGTAATGCCGGCCGAACGCGACTACTTGGTCAAAGACTTCCTGTTGGGCAGGCGTCGCCGCGACATTCGGATTCGCCCATGCCCAAAGGAAACTCTTGGCACCCGGGGCAGAGGTTCCCACAAAAGCAGTGTGAAGGTGCTTCGAGCTTCTTCCGGGGAAGTGGAATTCAACACTTGCGAACTGGTCGTCGGTGTTCCAACGCTCGTATCCCCCCATTCCTCGAAACGGTCGCCCTGCATCTGGTGGGTTTCGAGGAAAAGGATGGCGCCGTCGTCGACGATGTCCTGGAAGGTCAGCTCAGTCATGAGACCCAGCCTAGCACGGCGCCAGACAAAGAAGCAAGTCAATTCGGGGGGGGTGTTGATAAGCCAGAGGGCGGCTCACGAGACTAGTGCCGCCCACTGGTCCTCGCCATCAAGGCCTGGAGGTCTTCGGCAACTTTGGCTACCTCACGCTGGCTTGAAGTGCGGACAGGCTTTGATCCATGTGTTGCCTGCCGGGCCGGCCGGTTGGTAGCGCGGGTTTGGCGGTGGACTTGAGGATCGCGAACGGGTGCGTCGACGGTGACGGCGCTGCAGGGGATCGTGGAAAAGGGGGGAAGCTCATAGTTTCTGATCCTGACAGAAGAGCCAGGATGCCGATATGGACAGGTGCATACGGTAGCCGGGGGCTCCTGTGCAGATGTCCATCGATCGCCCCCCCAAGTTCGGGCCGTCGGCGGCGAGCCTAGCCCCCCCACAGCGCTTTCTTCAGCAGCGCCTTAGCTGCGCGTTCTCATCCTCGCTAAGCGCCGCGAGTTGGGTTTGCTCGCACACTTCCAGCGCTGCCCGCGCCTTGTTGTGGATCCGTCGGCCCTCGGTTGTGGAGACGATGATCTTGGCTCGGCGGTCCTGCTTGCCTTGGGCTCGCTTCACCAGCCCGCGGTGTTCGAGGTCGTCGACAAGGCTGACCACTTGGCTGGGATCGAGGCTGAGGAAATCAGCGAGCTCACGTTGGTGGGTTCCAACCCGCTGCACGCGAGTGTCAGCACGGAGAAAGAGCGCTCCCGGAGGCCGTAATCAGCCAGGGCCTTGTTGTTCAGGAGTGAGCCTGTGGCATGCAGTTTGGCCAGCAACAGACCCACATCGCTGCCGATTTTTGCTCCGGCCAGGCGCGGGGGGGTTTCCACTTCGGTGCTTTGCGGGCCCATGACAACTCCAATAGTAATGAAAAACAATCGTTGACTTTTTCAATGATCCGTATTCTCATTGATCATGACAAGGATCTCACGACGCAGTGGGATCGGCCTCACCGGCTCCAGCCGGTTACTGCATGCGAAGGAGCACGCCATGAGCTTGAACGGCAAGGTTGCAATCGTCACTGGAAGTGGACAGGGTCTTGGACTCGCTTACGCGAGGGAGCTCGCCAGCCATGGTGCCGCCGTCGTGATCAACGACGTGAACGCTGAGACGCCGCACAGGCTGTTGCACTGATTGAGGCCGACGGCGGCCGGGCCACCGCCGTGGTGGTTCCGGTGGGGGGAACACGGATGCTGCCAAGCTTTGGTGGCCGGCGCTGTTGCCGCGTTTGGCCGCTTGGACATTCTGGTGACGAACGCCGGGATCCTGCGGGACAAGAGCCTGCTGAAGATGACCGATGAGGACTTTGACCTGGTCATCAACGTGCACTTGAAGGGCACGTTCACGTGCGTCCGTGAGGCCTTCGCGTACTTCAAGGAAAACAACATCGCCGGCCGGATCATCACCATCGGTTCGCCGACCGGCCAGCGCGGCAACTTCGGGCAGACAAACTACGCTGCAGCAAAGGCCGGGATTGTGGGCATGGTTCGGACATGGGCGCAGGAGATGAAAAAGGCTGGCGTGACCGTCAACTCCGTGATCCCGGTGGCCGCCACGGCCATGACCAAGACTGTTCCGTACTTCCAGAAGGCTGTTGAGGCGGAGGAACGGGGTGAGGCGATGCCGTCCTTCTTCCGTCACGACCTCGGTTTTGGAACGGCCGACGACGTCGCCGGGCTGATCGCGTTCCTTGCCTCAGATGCAGCTGGCGGGATCACCGGCCAGGCGATCGGTGCCGGCGGTGACCGGCTGCAGGTTTGGACGCACCCGACGGCGGCGAGCACCGAATACCGTGAGGGCGGCTGGAGCTACGAGGCACTGAAGGAAAGCGCCGGATCACTGTTCGGTGCGGATGCTTTGCAAAGCTTCGGTGAGGACTTCCTGCCGCTTCCCGAGGACCTGCAACCCGAACCGGCTAGGCCTGAAGGGGGCTAAGCCGGAAGCAGCCCAGGCACGCTGATCATGGCCGACCGCTACGAACTGGGCATCGATGCTTCCGCGCTCGATGCGATCGACATGCACGTCCACCTCGAAGTGGACAGCTGTGGTCATGGCTCACTCCCTGAGGCCCTGACCGAGGCTTCGGCAAAGTATTTCAAAGCCGAAGATCGAACACCGTCGCTGGACCGGATCGCCGAGGTGTACCGCGAGCTGAACATGGCCGCCGTCGTCTTCACTGTTGACGCCCGGACCCAGCTCAAGCACGAACCGAACAGCATTCCGGAACTGATTGCCGGGGGGGCTGCCCGGAACAACGATGTGCTGATCCCGTTCGGCAGCGTGGACCCGCGGACGGGGGGGAGGAAGCGATCGCCGGGGGGGCGAAGCACCAGGCCGTGGAGCTCGGTGCCCGTGGTTTCAAGTTCCACCCGTCGCTGCAGGGTTTCGACCCCCCCTCCAACGAGACGTTCTATCCACTGTGGGAAACCCTCCAGGAACTGGGACTTCCGTGCATCTTCCACACAGGCCAGAACGGTATGGGTGCCGGTCTTCCGGGCGGATATGGGATCAAGCTGGCTTACTCAAACCCGTTGTTACTGGACGCCGTGGCCGCTGACTTCCCTGGGCTGCAGATCATCATGGCCCACCCTTCTGTACCGTGGCAGGACGAAGCGAACTCCATCGCGACGCACAAATCCAACGTCTTCATTGACCTGTCCGGATGGTCGCCCAAGTACTTCCCGGAGTCGCTGGTTCGTCTATCCAATTCGGTGCTGCAGGACAAAGTGCTGTTCGGAACGGACTTCCCGCTGATCACGCCGCAGAAGTGGCTGGGTGCGTTCGCTGACCTGCCACTGAAGGACGAAGTGCGGCCCAAGATCCTCAAGGACAACGCCGTCCGGCTACTCGGGCTGGGTGGTTGAAGTGACCACCACGGCGAGCGCGGCGGCAGCGTGGATCAGCGACTGTACTCCGTAGCGGACTGGTACGACGCCGAAGCGCTGCTGACCACCGGGGGGGAACGCCAAGCTCTTGGCCGGCTCCGGAACTTCCTTGACACCCAGGCGAAACCCTTGCTGGCCGAGTACTGGGAGCGTGGCGAGTTCCCGGAACAACTCGCTCAACCATTGGTCGGCCTTGACCTGATGGAACCGGCTGATCTCACCGTCGAGGCACCCGCAAGGGGGGGATTTACCACGGCTTCCGGATCTTCGAACTCGCCCGTACGGACGCGTCGTTGGCCACGTGGTACACAGCGCAGGCAGGGCTGTTCCGGACCGCGATCCGGGTGGGGGCTTCCGAGGAGCAGCAAAAGGAGTGGATGCCCAAGGTCATCGATTTCTCGCTCAAGGGCGTCTTCTCACTGACTGAACCCGAGCACGGCTCGGACATCGCCGGCGGACTGTCCACCACCGCTCGCTTTGAAAAAGATTCCGACGGCGGCACTTGGGTTTTGGATGGTGCGAAGCGGTGGATCGGGGGTGCTTCCACGGCGGATGTGTTGTGTGTGTTCGCCCGGGAGGTCGCCGATGGCCAGGTCAAGGCGTTCCTGGTGGACCGAACTGCTGCCGGTGTCAGCCTGGAGAAAATCCAGGGGAAGACCTCGCTGCGGATGATGCAGAACGCCCACATCACGTTGAACAATGTCCGGGTTCCCGAGGCCATGCGCCTGCATAACGTGGATTCCTTCAAGGACGTCGCCGCGATGCTGCGCGCGATGCGCTCGGACGTTGCATGGATCGCTACCGGCATCCAAGCAGGCGCGTTCGAGGTTGCGTTGGCGTACGTCAAAGAACGCCGGCAGTTCGGCCGGTCGCTGGGTTCCTTCCAGTTGGTGCAGGAAAAGCTGGCGCGGATGCTGGGAAACATCACCGCGTCACTCTCCCTGGTGGTTCGGCTCACCGAACAGCAGGGCTGGGGGGGATCTATAGGGACCAGGATTCGGCCCTGGCCAAGATGCAGACCAGCCTCATGATGCGCGAAACCGTCGCCCTTGCCCGCGAAGTGCTAGGCGGTAACGGCATCACTCTCGCCGCCGACGTCGCGCGTTTCCATGCCGATGCGGAAGCCGTCTATTCCTACGAAGGCACCCACGAGATCAACGCCCTCATCATCGGCCGCGCCCTCACAGACGAGAGCGCGTTCACCCGCTAAACACCTGCTTTTCAGTCAACAACTACCAGGAGGCAAAGATGCCCAATCTCGTCGTCGATTTCGACACCCTGCTCACCATGTCCGGCAAGGACCTTGGCACCACCGATTACCGTGAGATCACCCAGCAGCAGATCAACCTGTTCGCCGATGCCACGGATGACCAGCAGTGGATCCACACCGATCCTGAACGCGCCAAGGACGGCCCCCCCTTTGGAGCCCGATCGCACATGGCTTCCTCACCCTGTCCCTGATCATCCCGTTCTGGGGGGGCGAGCTGTTCGACGTCGAAGGCGTGACCACCAAGGTCAACTACGGCCTGGACAAAGTCCGCTTCACCTCCCCCGGTGAAAGTCGCTCCAAAGTCCGCATGAAGCTCCATCGCCGAAGTCACCGAAGTCAAAGGCGGCGCCAGATCAAGGTCAACGCCACCATCGAAATTGAAGGCCAGGAACGGCCAGCCGTCGTTGCCGAGTTCCTCGCCCGTTTCTACAAGTAGGAACCGTCTCTACAAGTAAAAATCATTCCCTTCCCTCCTCTCCCAAGGAACAGCCATGTCAGGACACACGGCGCTCGCGCGTCGAGCACGGCCGCAAAGCGCAAAGAGGCGCGCACGGTCATCATGTCCAGCTATCTGGCAGCACCATAGAGTTCTACGACTTCCTGCTGTACGCAACGGCTGCAGCGGTTGCCTTCCCCAAGGTGTTTTTCGCCGGTACTGATGAGTGGGTGGGCGTAGTGGCCGCGTATGCCACGTTCGCTGCCGGCTATGTTGCCCGCCCTTTGGGTGGCATCATCTTCGGGCACTTCGGCGACAGAATCGGCCGCAAGGGCATGCTCATCATCTCCATGGCGATGATGGGTATTGCCTCCACGTTGATCGGCCTGATTCCTGGAGCCAGCGTCATCGGTCCTTGGGGTGCCGTGATTCTGGTGGTCCTGCGCGTCTGCCAGGGAATCGCCGTCGGCGGTGAATGGGGTGGGGCCGCACTCATGGCTTTGGAACATTCGGATCCCAAGCGGCGCGGTTTCGCGGCGTCGTTCGTGAACGCCGGTGCCCCGACAGGCGCAGTTCTCGGCACCCTGGTCATGGGCATCTTCTCGGCCCTTCCCCAGGACGCGTTCTTGGCCTGGGGTTGGCGTGTGCCGTTCCTGTTGTCCTTCGTGCTCTTGATCGTGGGCATGTTCGTCAGGCTGCGGGTTTCCGAGAGCCCCATCTTCGCCGAAGCCGTCGCCAAGGAAAGCGCACAAGGTACCAAACGCAAGATCCCGCTGCTGGAAGTGCTGAAGCGTCCCAAGCGCTCATCATGATCATGTTTGCCGGTGCCGCCGGATTCGGCCTGCAGGTAGTGCTGCCCACGTTCTCAGTGACCTATGCAGTATCAAAGGGCGCACCCCCAGCAAGGCGTGCTCTATGCCTTTGCAGGCGCCTCGGCCATCTCCATCCTGTTCGTCCTGCTGGGTGGCAGGCTCTCTGATCGCTTCGGACGCCGTCCCGTCATGGTCACCGGCCTGGCGTTGTTCATCCTTTACCTGTTCCCGATGTTCGGGATGCTCAGCTCCGGCAGCATCCCCCTTGGTCTTCCTGGCCTTCACGGTGGCGCTGATCCTGCATTCTTCCCTCTACGGACCGCTGGCAGCGTTCGTTTCCGAGCAGTTCGGCACCACTAACCGCTATACCGGTGCTGCCGTCGGTTACCAGTTGGCGACGCTGATCGGTGCTGGTTTCACCCCCGGGAATCGTTGCCGGACTCTACAAGGACGCCGGCCAGAGCATCGTCCCGGTGGTGGTGTTCCTGTCCGTCATGTCGCTGGTATCGATTGTCTTCATCCTGCTGAAGCGGGAGTCTAAGAACAACGACCTCTCTACGGTCAGTTAGGAGTACGGCACCATGGACAACAACGGAGTTGGATCCTGGCTGCACCGGCGCCGGATCAAGTCCGGGACCAAAACGGCTGTCATTTCCGGTGGGAAGACTTTGAGCTACGCGGACCTTGCAGACAGGACCGACCGTTTGGCCCACGCCCTCAAGGACAGGGGAGTGGCCAAGGGGGACAGAGTGGCTTACCTCGCGAGAATCACCCATCTTTTGTGGAGACGTTCTTCGCCTGCGGACTGCTGGGCGCGATCTTCGTCCCGCTCAACACCCGGTTGGCGGCCCCTGAGCTGCAGTTTCAACTGCAGGACTCAGCGCGCGGCTCATGGTCAGTTCAGCATCTTTGGAGGTTGCCGCCGCCGCATCCTCCCTCGACACAGAGGTAACCCACCGTCTTGTGGTCGCGTCCGACGACGTTACTGAGGCGTCCGCTCTCAAGCTGCCATCCGGCGTCGAGCACTATGGCGAGGTGCTTGACGCCGCATCTGCGGCGCCGCTGGATGAAGCGGTAACGCTGGACGACGCCGCCATGATTCTCTACACCTCAGGGACCACCGGCAAGCCCAAGGGGGCGCTCCTTACGCACGGCAACATCACCTGGAACTGCATCAACACGGTGGTGGACATGGACCTGAACCGCAACGATGTGGCGCTCATGATTTCGCCGCTGTTCCACGTAGCGTCCCTGGACATGGGCCTGCTTCCGATGCTGCTCAAGGGCGCAACGGTGGTGCTTGAATCCAAGTTCGACGCCGGCCGCGTACTGGAACTGGTGGGGGGGCAGCACAAGGTCACCACGCTCAACGGCGTCCCAACCACGTTCCAGATGCTCTGTGACCATCCCTGGTGGTCGACGGCGGACCTCACATCACTGGACAAGCTCACCTGCGGCGGCTCCGCGGTTCCGCAGAGAGTGCTGGACGCGTACGAGCAGCGCGGCATCGGATTCACCAGCTGCTACGGCATGACTGAAACCGCGCCCGGGGCCACCATGTTGCCGGTCTCCGCATCCAAGGAGAAGGCTGGGTCTGCCGGGCTTCCACACTTCTTTACGGACGTGCGGATAGCCGATCCACTGGGCGGCGTTGCCGCGTCGGTGAGGTGGGCGAGATCCAAATCTCCGGACCCAACGTGATCAAGGAGTACTGGAACCGGCCAGAAGCCACGGGTGAAAGCTATTCCGGTTCATCGTGGTTCCGCTCCGGCGACATGGGCTACCAGGATGACGAAGGTTTCCTGTTCGTCTCGGACCGCATGAAAGACATGATCATTTCCGGTGGCGAGAACATTTACCCGGCCGAGGTGGAGGCTGCCATTGCGGAGCTGCCCGCTGTGGGGGGGAGCGTAGCGTGATCGGAGTTGATGACGAGAAATGGGGGGGAGAAGTGCCCCGGGCGATCGTCACTTTGCGGGACGGCGAATCCCTGACCGGGGGGGAGCAACTGCGCTCGCATCTTGAGGGCCGGCTGGCGCGGTACAAGATTCCCAAGTCGGTGGTGTTCGTCGAGGAGATGCCGCGAACCGCCAGCGGGAAAATCCGGAAGACGGACCTTCGACAGCAATACGCCCGGTGAGGACCATTCCGGAACCGCCCGCCTTGACGTTCCTTGCCACCTTGAGAGTCGACGTAGGCGAACCTATTGATGCCGGTATTACTCCGGAGGGACACCGGCGGATCGTGCCCATTATCGGGGGGGCACAGTAACCGGGCCACAGTTACAAGGGCGTGTAATGCCGGCGGGGGGGCTGACTACCAAATTCTCAGAAGTGCCGAACTGACGGAGCTGGATGCCAGGTACGCCCTGGAGCTCGATGGTGGAGCCGTGGTTTACGTGCATAACCTGGCTCTCCGCCGCGGGGCCGCGGAGGACATTGCCCGGCTTAACAGGGGAGAAGATGTGGACCCCCGGACTGATCTACTTCCGGTGCACCCCGCGGTTTTCCACTGCCGCACCGGAGTGGGCCTGGCTGAATCACACGATCGCGGTGGGAACGGGGCGCCGCCGCCCGGATGCGGTGGAAATCGACGTCTTCACAGTCGGCTAGAGCAATGGAAGATGCTGTTCCAGAAAAGCGCTCCGGGACGAAATATTCCGTTACCAAGCTAAATCCGGGTTAATTTCCTCCATCGAACTGCCTAATTCGCTGTTGGGGCATTACGATAAGCACGACTCACTCTGAGTAAGACGCTTCGTCACAACTCACACCTAACCCGGGGGGATATAAAAATGAGCACTTACCCGCAACAACCGCAACAGACCGAACAGTACGGCGCACAGACCGGCGAGCCGCCGCTGTGGGCCCCCTTACTACGGTGCCCCCCCGATTGGCGCCGCTGTAAAGCGTTTCTTCAAGAAGTACGCCGACTTCTCCGGCCGTGCGAGCCGTAGCGAATACTGGTGGTGGACCTTGGTTTCCGCCATCGTAACCACCATCCTCAACACCCTCGCAACAGTCGTCGGCTCAGCAGGAGCAACCGTCAGCGATTCCGGCGTTGTCACTCTCGGCGGCGGAGCCATTGCGTTCTACGTCATCCTGGGCATCTGGGGGGGCCTGGCAACACTCGTCCCGTCCCTGGCGCTGCTGGTTCGCCGCCTGCATGATGGCAACTTCACTGGCTGGCTTGCCCTGCTTGTCCTGGTGCCGTTCCTTGGCGTCCTCGCAGTATTCGTCCTCTCGCTCCTGCCGTCCAACCCGGCCGGTCAGCGTTTCGACAAGCCCGCGGCTGCCTAGTCCTTCACGCATCAAAAAAAGGGGGGGCGGCACTTCCAGTGCCGCCCCTTTTGCGTGCCATCTCCAGGCCCGCTCCACGCGCTGTGAAATGCTGTGAGTGACACGGACCGACCCCAATGACGAGGAGTGCCATGCCCAACCCTCCACAGATGAGGACCATCAAGCGTTGCGCCGTGGTGGGTGGCGGCATCATCGGTGTTGCGGTGGCGAGGGAACTTGCCAACAAACTAGACGACGCCCAGGTCACCGTCTACGAAAAGGAAGACCGGCTCGCCGCACACCAAACCGGGCACAACTCGGGTGTGGTCCACGCAGGCCTCTATTACGAACCCGGCGGCTGAAAGCAAAGCTGTGCCGCAGGGGGGGAGTGGAGCTGCTGCAGGAATTCTGCGCCATGAAGAACCTGCCCTACGAAGCATGCGGGAAGCTGGTCATCGCCCAAACACCCGGGGGGGAATCGGATCGCTTGGACAACATCTTCGCCCGCGCCACAGCCAACGGCGTTCCCGGCGCACGGATGCTGCATGGCGAGCAGATACGCGAGGTGGAGCCGAACGCCGTCGGGCTTTCCGCTTTGCACTCGCCGGAAACGGCGATCGTTGACTACATGGCCATCACCAACGCGCTCGCCGAGGACGTCCGCAGCTCGGGCGGGACCATCCGCCTGGGGCAGGAAGTGATAGCGCTCGAGCAACAGGGCAGCGGCGTGGTGGTCACCACCAAGGACGGCGGCGAACATTATGACCTCGTCGTGGCCTGCGCAGGTCTCCAGTCGGACCGCTTGGCCGAGGCGGCCGGCGAGGCGGCAACGCCACGGATCGTACCGTTCTTCGGGCAGTATTTCCTCTTGGGCAAGGAAGCGCGGGATCAAGTGCGCGGCCTTATTTACCCGGTACCCGATCCCAAGCATCCGTTCCTGGGAGTGCACCTCACCAAACGCATCGACGGTGAAATGATGCTGGGCCCCAATGCGTTTATCTCCTTTGGCCGAGAGTCCTATACGTGGAGCGAAATTAATGTCCGCGACGTCCTGAATTACACGCTCTTTCCGGGATTCTGGAACTTTGCCCGGCAAAATGTGCCCTCAGCTGTTCGTGAATTCCAGACCGTGGTGAGCAAGAAGAAGTTCATCCGGGAGGCCATGCGCTTTGTACCCTCACTTGAGGGTGCCACCATTCTTCCCGGCACCCGCGGCGTCCGCGCGCAGGCCATGAACGGAGACGGTTCGTTGCTGGACGACTTTGTGATTGCACGACGACGGGACACAGTTTTGGTGCGCAACGCACCGTCCCCCCGGGGGCTACTTCGTCTATGGCCATAGCGGAGTACATCGTGGAGCAGGCTTTGCAGGACCGATAAACCGTGCTGCCGGACAGTTAACAAGCTCGTGACCAACTGGAAACTGCCCCCCCAAACCCGGGGTGGCTACCGTTGGCGCATGATCGGATCACTGGCCTCGCTTGCCTCCACAGTCGGTACCACCATCGCGGCCTGGATCGAGGCAGCCTACGTCCTGGATTGCAGGGTCGAGGAGGACGCTGAGGGGCCTGGATACATGAGTAATTTGGTGTGGCTCCCGGCCTCAGCGGTGTCACAGTGGCGAGTGCGCAGGCCATCCAAGCGAACGCCGGGAGGGCGGGCACAGGGTCCTAGAAGCTGCACGGAAAGCTGCAAAATGTCGCGTTGGGCACACCATTCGTTTATCGCGTGTAACATGCCCTAAACTGCTTCACTGAGGTGCCGAGATAGGCACTATGCAGCAACGAAAGCGAACCCTCAATGGCTACTGATTACGATGCCCCCCCGCGCAAGACAGAAGAAGAGTCTCCCGCTGAATCCCTTGAGGCCCTTCAGGCATCACGTGGGAACACTGCACAGACTGCGGTCATCGACGTCGAGGAAAACGATACCGCTGAAGGAATCGACCTTCCCGGCGCCGACCTTTCCGGTGAAGAACTGACCGTCATTGTGGTCCCGGAGCAGTCTGACGAATTCACGTGTGGTTCCTGCTTCCTGGTCCGCCACAGGTCCCAGATTGCGCTGGAAAAGAACGGTCTTAAGTACTGCAAGGACTGTGAAGGCTAAGTAACGCCCGGGTCTCGTTATCTTGGGTTACGAACACGTGCCCGAAGAGCCCCTGAGCGCCCACTAAACACCCACAAAACTGCCTGTCAATGACCCTCTTGTGATCACACTGGCCCCCCGTTTAACGGTTGCGCGCCGAAGCGGCCACAACCCATCCAAAGCCCCCCCCTGCGCACTCCTACTGTTGAAGTATCAACTTCGCCTGAAGGGGGGGCACAAAAAATGAGGAAATTTGGAGCGGGTTTGGCAGCGGTCCTGGCAGCTGCAGGGCTCGGTCTGGTGGCGCCGGGGGGGCCAGCCTCGGCAGCAACATACTGCGGTATCTCGTGGGGGGGTTCCATGGCCAAGGCCGATCTCGACTGGAGCTCCGCCCATGTCACTGGTGTTCGTACTGGTCAGCAGCCCTGCTACGACCGTCTGGTGATTGATATGACCGGCAAGGTGGCCGGTTTCGTGGTTCAGTACGTTCCGGTGGTGACCCAGGATGCCACTGGCTACCCCCCCATCCCGGTGCTGGGGGATGCGGATCTTCAAGTGATGGTGACGGCGCGTCATACAACCAGTACAGCCAGCCGACCTACGAACCGGCAGCCAAGGCCGAACTGTCCAACGTTTCCGGGTACCAGACGTTCCGGCAGGTTGTTTTTGCGGGCAGTTTTGAGGGCACCACGAGCATCGGACTGGGCGTCCGGGCCCGGCTTCCGTTCCGGGTGTTCACTTTGGACGGACCCGACGGCGGGTCTCGCCTGGTAGTGGACGTCGCCCACCGCTGGTAGGAAGCGCTGCGGCTACTCCTCAAAACACGGGAAAGCGGCGAGATCGCGGGAAACTTCCCTGCGAACTCGCCGCTTTCCTGCGTTTTCGGTGGAAGGCGAACTCGGGCCGCGGTTATTCCGGAACTACCAGGGCCGGCGTATCCTTCCGGATGGTCTCGCCGCGGAAGAATCCGGGCCGAACGCGGGACATGATCAGCATGACCACGGCACCCAAGGCCAGGATCCCGATGCCCAGGACAAAGACGAGCCCCCACTCCGAAGACCTCCGAACCACTGCCAAACTCAGGAGCCCAGCTGTCCACGGCGGTCTGCAGGAACACCACGAACAGGCCTACGCCACCGATCAGCGGGCATGCGAGCCGCAGGAAGAAGTTCCTGACGCTGGAGAACACGCTGTTTCGGAAGTACCAGACGCAGGCGATGGCTGTGAGTCCGTAGTAGAAGCAGATCATCAGCCCAAGGCCAGGATGGTGTCGTTCAGGACGTTCTCGCTGATCACGTGCATCACCGTGTAGAAGCCCGCGGACAGGACGCCGGCCGCAATGGTGGCGAAGCCCGGCGTCGAGAACTTCTTGCTCATGTGGCTGAAGCGCTCCGGCAGGGCGCCGTAGTGCGCCATCGCCAAAAGGCTGCGCGAAGGCGAGGTGAACGTGGACTGCAGGGATGCCGCAGAGCTGGAGAGTACTGCGAGGGACATGAGGATCGCGAACGGACCCATGACCGGTGACGCGAGTGCAGTGAAGACGTTGGCGTGGTTTTCCTCGTTGTTCAGGCCGATTCCGGTGTCTCCGACTCCTGCGAACATCAACGTCGCGATAGTGACCAGGAGGTAGATGCCCAGGACGATCACGGCCGTCAGGTTCCGGCGAGACCGGCGGTTTTCTTGCCGTTGGCGGTTTCCTCGTTGACCGTGAGGCATACGTCCCAGCCCCAATAGACAAAGATCGACAACGAGATGCCGGCCGCGATCTGGCCGAAGGTTTCGATCTTGGTGACGTCGAACCAGTCCCAGCTGAACGGAACAGCGGTTTCGGACGTGGACCAGTTGGCGAACGCCATGGCGACGAACATTCCGAGTACCAGCAACTGGAATCCCACCAGCCGTACTGGACGATCTTGGTGGTGTGCAGTCCGCGGTAGCTCACCCAGACGGCAAGCGCCACGAAAACGAAGCATGTGGCAACGTTGAGCAACTTGTTTGAGGCCAGGTCGGCGAGCTCGGGTGAGCCCGTGGCCTGTGCCAGGAACAGGTAGAAGAAGTCCACGGCGACGCCGGCCAGGTTGGACAGGACAATGATGTTGGCTGCGAGCAAACCCCCCCAACCACCCATCCAGCCCACCCACGGACCGAAGGCCTTGGTGACCCAGGTGAAGGTGGTGCCGCTGTCCGGGGGGGAGTCTGCGTTGAGCTCCCGGTAAGCCAGCGACACCAGGATCATCGGGATGAACCCGATCAGGAAAATGACGGGCAACTGGAGCCCGACTTCATTGACGGTTGGACCCAGGCGCCAGTCAGCGTGTACGCCGGGGGGGCGATGGTTGAAATGCCAAGAACGACGACGGCGAGGAGCCCCAACTGCCCCCGTCTTCAGTCCCTTGCCGCTAATGTCGTGCGACTCTGCAGCTTCATTGCCGCTGCGGCGGATTGTCTGGCTCATGTGAGGCCCTTTCTAGATGGCCGAAGGCTGCTGCTGGGTAATGCAGTGGATACCGCCGCCCCCCCGTGCGAAGAGTTCGCGCGCGTCGACACCGACCACGCGGCGTCCGGGGTAGGCGTCGGCGAGAATGCGGAGTGCTTTCTCGTCCATGGGGGTCGTTGAAAGTGCAGGCGATAATACCGCCGTTGACCACGAGGTGGTTGATGTAGCTGTAGTCCACAAACCCCCTCATCGTCGCGAAGGGTTTCCGGGGGCGGGAACTTCGATGATGTTCCAGTCCCGGCCGGCTGCGTCATGGGTGGTGCGCAGGAAGTCGATGATCTCGCGGGAGACCTTGTAATCGGGGGTGCTCGGGGGTTCTGCTGGGAATGGACCAGAAGGGTGCCCGGGGCCGGAATCGCGGCCACGATGTCCACATGGCCGCGGGTGCCGAACTTTTCGGAGTCACGGGTGAGGCCGCGAGGAAGCCACACCACGTGGGTGGCGCCGATGGTGCGGGCAAGTTCCTGCTCGATGTCTGCCTTGGTCAGGCCGGGATTTCGACCTGATCGAGCTGCACAGTCTCAGTGACCAGGACGGTGCCTTCGCCGTCAACTTGAATGCCACCGCCCTCGTTGACAATCCCCCGACGGGAGGTGCCGTGCGTTGGCGCGGCCGCTGATGTCCTCGGCAATGAGCGAGTCCTTGTCCCACTCCGCCCAGTCCTGAGCGCCCCAGCCGTTGAATATCCAGTCCACCGCGCCCAGTTGCTTGTTGGAATCCAGTACGAACGACGGTCCGATGTCCCGCATCCAAGCATCGTTGAGGTCTGCGGTTATTACCTCGACGCGAGGGTCCAGATAGCGTGCAGCCGTGTCGACGTCGTCGGGCGATACCACCATGGTTACGGGCTCGAATTCAATGATGGCGTTAGCACGGCTGCCCAAGTAGAACGTGCTGCAAGGGCCTCTTCTTCGGTGTCACCCAGGGTGTATCCGCCCGTGGGGGGGAAGGCCATCCAGACGCGGTCCTGCGGAGCCGTTTCCGACGGCATGCGCCAGGCGCTCACGCGGTAGCTGCCTGGGTTGGTTTTGCGGCGGGTTTGACGTTGGGATGGACCAACCGGGCCGGGCGGACATGCGTTGCCGGGCGGGTAGCGATGGAAGTTGGGGCTTCCAGGTGTCTGATTTCAATCATGGGGGGGGCTTTACTCCGTGAGACGACTGTCACTAAATGAATAGCGTTCATTTAGTATGACGGGAGTCACCCTTCAGCGCAAGACGCGAGTGGCGGCCGCTCTTTTGTGACCGGCGTGCGTCACCCGGAGCGGGGGGGTGGGCTGGCTGGTTTTCCACATAGGAGTATTGCCGCCTTATGGTGCTTCTTGCTCGCTGGAAGAGTGGGCGTATGGAGCAAGTGCGGGAGGATGAAGCGATTGATGCAGTCTCGCTTCGTCGCGCTCCGGGCGTTGGAGGCTCCCCCCCGGATGAGCCCGGGTTTCCGATCTCCTCTCACTCCTGGGCATGGTCCGCTTGGGGACGGATAGCGCCGGGCTGATCGACCAAATCCGCGGGCTGGAAAACCTGAAATCGGCAATTGTGGCCGTGCAGGCCCGGGCGGCCGTGGCTTTTGATCTCGCCCAGCGCGCCGAGCAAGCCGAGGCCGGTGTTCCTGCGTCCGAGCGTGGCAACGGGTCGGGTACCCAGGTCGCGTTGGCCCGGAGGGAGTCACCGAACCGCGGTCCCGGCTGCTGGGTTTGGCTAAAGCCTCGTGAGGGAGATGCCGCGGACTTTGGCTGCGTTGGAGTCGGGCCAGTTGAATGAGTGGCGGGCCACGCTGCTGGTGAAGGAGACCGCGTGCCTCTCTGCTGAGGACCGGTGCGCGGTGATGAAGAGCTCGCCCCTGATACCGGGATCTTCGATGGTGCCGGGGGGGATAATGTGATCGTTGCGGCGGCGAAAGCTGCGGCGTATCGGCGGGATCCCCCCCGGTCGGTGGCTGGGCGTGCCAGCCGTGCAGCAGCCGAGCGTACCGTGAGCCTGCGCCCGGCGGAGGACGCGATGACCTACCTGACCGCCCTGCTGCCCGTGGCACAAGGCGTGGCTGTTTACGCGGCTCTCTGTCGTGCTGCTGATTCGGGCCGTTTCGGCGGTGATGCCGGATCCGGTGGTGGCGCAGGGTCTAGCGGATTTGCCGGGTCTGGCGTTGTCCGGACCGTAACCAGGTCATGGCCGACACCTTGGTCGAATGCGTCACGGGCACACCTGGCGGGATTTCAGGAATTAACCTGGACCTTGTCATAACTGACCGCACCCTGTTCCAAGGCGACAGCGAACCGGCCCGGCTCAAGGGCTACGGAATCGTCCCCCCCGGAGAATGGGCGAGGAGCCTGCTCACTGGAGGCCAAACTGAGCTCGAAGGTCAGGACCGTGTGGAGGAGCCATCCTCGGAACGCAGCGACTTCAAGGTCCTGCTTCGCCGACTCTACACAGCGCCGGCCACGGGAGAACTCCTGACCATGGACTCCAAGGCAAGGCTCTTCCCCGGACGGATGCGGCGCTTTATCGAAACCCGCGACAACACCTGCCGAACCCCCTTACTGCGACGCGCCCATCCGCCACATCGATCACATCGTCTCCTGGCGTTCAGGTGGAACCACCACCATGGAGAACGGCGCCGGGCTCTGCGAAGCGTGCAACCATACCAAGGAAAACCCCCCCGGCTGGAAGAGTAGGCCGCTTGCCGAAGATGTGCACACTCTGGAACTCCGCACGCCCACAGGGCACACCTATCGCTCCAAGGCGCCGAGCCTGCCAGGCTACTTCCGTGGCTCAGCGCCGTCGTCGGAGCTGCCCGAACCTGCTGCACGACCAAGCCCCGTCGCCAGCTGCACGCTCAAGCCCGTCGGTAATTAACTGACGAGCGTCGGCAGAGTGAGGATCTCTGCTCCGTCGTTGGTGATGGCGATGGTGTGCTCACTGTGTGCGGTCCGGCATCCTGTGGCGCTGCGGAGCGTCCATCCGTCGGCGTCCGTGACGAGCTGGGCGGTGTCGGCCATGACCCATGGTTCCAGGGCGAGCAGCAGGCCGGGGCGCAGCTTGTAACCGCGGCCGGGGGGGCGTCCCATGTTCGGCACATGAGGCTCCTGGTGCATGGTGGAGCCAATGCCGTGGCCTCCGAACTCGGTATTGACGGGGGTAGCCAGCCTCGCTGAGGACCGAGCCGATGGCGTAGGACAGGTCCCCCCCAATGCGGGCGCCGGGCCGGGCTGCCGCTATGCCTGCGCGCAATGCCCGTTCGGTCGCTTCGATCATCGCGACACTTTCCGCCGGCTTCGACTCGCCCACGATGAAGCTGATGGCCGAGTCTGCTGCGATTCCGTCCTTGAGAACGGCCAGGTCGAGGTCAGGAGGTCGCCGTCGGCCAGTTTGTAATCCGTGGGCAATCCGTGGAGGACGCGTCGTTGACGCCCGTGCAGATGTAGTGGCCGAATGGCCCGCGTCCAAAGGAAGGAGCGTAATCGACGTAGCAGGAGCCGGCCCCCCCGGCTTCCAGGATCATGCTCTTTGCCCACCGGTCTATGTCCAGGAGGTTGGTGCCTACAGTTGCGCGGCCCTTTAGCGTGTGCAAAATGTTGGCGACCAGGGCGCCGGCCTCCTTCGCGCGGCCTAGCTCTGTGCGGCTAAGGATCTCAATCATGCGGGGGGGCCTCTCGTGTGAAAACCAATAACTATCCCGGCCATATTATCCCGGTATTACAATTGGAGCCATGGTCAGGTTGCCGCTTACACACGCAGAGGCCGAGCGTGGACAGCGCCTCGGTGCTCTTCTGCGTCGCGCCCGGGGGGGTGAGCGCTCCATGCTGGAGACGGCACTCGACGCCCGCGTCTCGCCCGAGACGCTCCGAAAGATAGAGTCGGGCCGGGTTGCGACGCCGGCTTTCCCTACCGTTGCTGCCATTGCCGATGTGCTCGGACTCTCCCTCGATGAGGTGTGGGCAGAAATTAACTTGCCCGAGCACGGTGTTGAGTCAGGCAGCTCGCGTCGGAGTGCGCGCGAATGGTTGGCTTCGTAGCCTCAGCGCTTGGGCCGTGCCCGCACGTGAAGGCGTTCACCCTGCTGCCCGAAGAGGGTTAGCAACTCCACTGGTTCTGCGGTGGCGCTGGCAAACCAGTGCGGTGTGCGCGTATCAAATTCCGCAACCTCACCGGGTTTCAGGACAAAGTCATTCTCGCCCAACACCAACGCAGCTTGCCGTTGAGGATGTACATCCAGTCGTACCCCCCCTCATGGGATTGGGGCTGTGGAATCTCCTTTCCGGTTCCGCTCTTCAGCACCATTTTGAAGGCCTGGATGCCGCCGGGGGGGCGGCGGGTTAGGGGAAGTGCGGTTCCCCACTCGTGAACGTGCGGTTTGAGGTGAATGCGGGGGGGATCGCCCGTTTCCGGTGCGTCGATCAATTCTTCCAGCGGCACCTGATGCAACCTGGCAATGGGAAGGAGGAGTTCCAGTGTTGGCTTGCGCTGGCCTGATTCAAGCCTTGAGAGCGTACTGACAGAGATGCCCGTCCCTTCCGAGGCTTCCGCAAGGGTCACATTGCGTTGGGTCCGCATGGCACGCAGCCGAGGGCCGACGGCGTCGAGCATTGTGCTGAAATCGGTAGTCATGCCTTTCATTTTGCCATATTGGCAAACTTCCTTGCTGATTCTGCGGGTGCTGACCAACCATGGAAGGAGCGGCATGGGGGCCGTTGAATACGTGTGGAGGCATCGTGATTGTGGAAAAACTGAACAACCGAGTGGTGGAGGAGTACGACGTCGTGGTCGTGGGAGGTGGCGCAGCTGGGTTAAGTGCTGCTGTTACCTTGGGCAGGGCCTTGCGGTCCGTCCTGGTTATCGACGCCGGAGAGCCCCCCCGGAATGCGCCCGCAGCCGGGGGTGCACGGTTTCCTGTCCCGCGACGGGATCAATCCCAAAGAACTGCTGGAAATGGGACGAGCGGAGGCTCTCCAGTACGGGGGCGAATATCTTGGCCGGCGTCGCGGTTGGGGCACGTTCGACGGCTGACCCAACGAACGGTTCCGGGCTCACCTTCGAGGTGGACCTGGCAGATGGCCAAACAGTAAGGGCCGGCGTCTGCTTGTCACCACAGGCCTGGTCGACGTCCTGCCCGACGTTGAGGGCATCCGCGAACGCTGGGGGGGCCTTGACGTCCTGCACTGCCCGTATTGCCACGGCTGGGAGGTACGGAACAAAGCGATCGGAATCCTGGGTTCAGTGCCGATGGCGTTGCACCAGGCGTTACTGTTCCGCCAATGGAGCCCCCCCAACATCACCTTGTTCCTCAATGACGTTGTGGAGCCGACGGAAGAACAGTGGGAGCAATTGGCTGCCCGCTTTATCACGGTGGTGGACGGCAAAGTCCAGGCGCTGGAGGTAACTGACGACGCACTGACCGGTGTTGTCCTGGCAGCGGGAACTGTGATTCCTGTGGACGCTGTGGTTACCGGCCCACGATTGGAGGCGAGATCGGACGTGCTGGAAGCCCTCGGCGTCCGCGCTGTAGAGCACCCGATGGGCGTCGGGACCCATGTTGAAGTGAATCCCATGGGCGGGGCAACCTCGGTGCCCGGAGTATGGGCCGCCGGGAACGTCACGGATCTTACGGGTCAGGTGATGGCCTCGGCCGCCGCAGGTGTCATGGCGGGCGCTTCAATCAATGCCGATCTCATGATGGAGGAGACCAGGGTGGCTGTGGAGGAAGCTCGCCAAGCAGCTCTGGCCCATTAACCCAGCTGATCAGAACGCACAAAACCATCGACGTGAGGGCCCAGTCCGAGGACGATTAAGGGACAGCCACTGAGGAGGTTGGACAATGTGCTACGCGTACTATGACGACTTTGAGCGGCGCACGAAGAAGGACTCCGCGCGCATGCCTGAAGCGCACACGACTGAGGCACCCAAGGACCAGGAACCCGCACAGAACCGTCCGCGGACGGAAGGAACGCTGTGGACTTTCCTGGCCCGCCGTCGCAGGGAATCCGAGGTTCCCGAACCGAGGATCGACCGCATCCGCGAGAAAGTCTAGGCATGCCCCGGATCCGATCCTGGAAGCTGGACACGCTCGCAGAAGTAAGCAAAGGAAAGGCGCTGCACACGCAGCGCCTTTCCTTGTGGCTATCTGTAGGAGAACCAGCCTAGGACTTGGTGGCCAAGTATTCCCGGGCAGCTGTCACTAGCGCTTCCGTTCCACGCGCCAGCGTCGGCTGGATGACGGGCGCAAAGTACGGCGAATGATTCGACGGTATGTCCTCGGGAAGGCGGCCCGTGGTTGCCCACTCTTTGAACAAGGAAGGCTCGGCACCACCCAGGAACCAGAAGACCAGGGGGGGAGCTCCGGCAGCGTTTGCCAAGCTCCAACGTCTTCGCTTCCTGACACAGGGCCGGGGTCGATGATCTGTGTTTCGCCAAACTTTGCCCTGAAAGCTGCAGACACCCTCTCGGTCGCAGCTCGGTCGTTGACGGTCAGCGGGAAATGCTCTTCGAAATGAATCTCAGGGTCCTTGGGTGCACCTGAAGCTGTGGATTCACCCTTGGCTATACGTTCAATTGAGGCGAGGATTTTGTCCCTGATGGCATCACTGAATGTACGGACGCTGAGGCCCAAGGTTGCCGTCTCGGGAATGATGTTGTTCTTGGTCCCTGAGTGAATCTGCCCGCCAGTCACCACTGCGGAGTCACTGGGGGGGGCGAGCTCACGCGACACAATACCCTGCAACCGGACAGTGGTTGCAGCAGCCATCAGCACGGGGTCAATAGTGGTCTCCGGACGTGATCCGTGGCCTCCCCGCCCATGCAAGGTGATGTTGAGGGAGTCTGCGGATGCCATGGTGACGCCGGGACGGATACCGAACCACCCGGCGGGAAAAGGTGCCACATGTTGGCCCAGGACGACGTCCGGTTTGGGCACTGCGTCGTACAGCCCATCGGCAACCATGGTTTCGGCCCCGCCGCCCCCATTCTTCAGCCGGCTGGAAGAGCGCGATCAGGGTGCCCTGCCACTCATGACGCTGCGCCGCCAGGACATCCACAGCGCCGACGAGGCAGCTCACGTGCACATCGTGGCCGCAAGCATGCATAACGGGCATGTCCTTGCCCTCATGATCAACACCCACAGCGGTGCTTGCGTAATCCAAACCCGTTGCTTCCTTGACCGGCAAGGCATCCATGTCGGCCCTGAGCATCACAACCGGTCCGGGTCCGTTGTCCAGAACGCCCACAACCCCCCCGGTCTTTCCGATGTTGCGATGAACGGTAAAGCCAAGATCTTCGAGATAGCCCGCGGCGATTCCGGCTGTTCGGGTCTCCTGGAACGACAACTCCGGATGGGCGTGCAGGTCCTTATAAAGCTCTTCGAGGTCAATGGTCATGAGTCTGCCCTTTTATTCGACGCCTATGTCTGGCCAGTGTATCCAGCCCGAATCTGCAAAGACCGGGAAGCCCCCCCGGCACACTGGATGGCATGAACGATTCTGAATCAGTCACCACGCAGCAATCCACGGTTGAGGAATGGACCAAAGCCTTGGCGGAATCCACCGGCTCGCCAGGCGGGGGGGGTGCCGGAACCGGGGTCATGCTCTCCATCGCGGCCTCGTTGACGTCCATGGTGGCCGGATATACCGAGGCCGAGGAGGCCCAGCGCGAACAGCTGGCCGGCATCCACTCCCGGGCGCACGAACTCCGACGAACTGCCCTTCAGTTGGCCGACGACGACGCGTCCGCCTCGAACGCCTTCGGAGCCGCCTTCCGCCTCGACCCCCGGTCCGGAGCGCGACGACGCAATACATCAAGCATCCGTCGATGCTGCCAAGGCATCAGCAGTTCTGGGGGAGCGGGCTATTAACGCAGTTGAAGACCTCGGCTGGCTCGCTTCAAACGGCAATTCAGCGCTTATCGCTGACGTCGTGGTGGGCTTCGGAGCCTCCGCGCAGCCATAGCCGGAGCCCGAACCAACGTGAGTTTCGACCTCGCATCCTTGACCTCCGCAGGCGCCAAACTCGAGGAAGTCCGGGAACAGCACCCGGAGCTATGGAACACGGTCAGCCGGCTCAGTGCCGCCCTCGACAGGATCGACGAACTGACCGCCGGCGTCGACAAAAAAGCGGCGCCGACCGAAGCCATGTAGCTTCAGCCGGCGCCGTGCCCAACTACTGCGCCTTCGGCGCCGTGCCCAACTACTGCGCCTTCGGCGCCGTGCCCAACTACTGCGCCTTCGGCGCCGTGCCCAACTACTGCGCCTTCGGCACACGCCGGAGTACGACGGCGGCGAGGACTGCCGCACCAGCCATCAGTACCAACCCAATCGCCGCAGTGATGTGGACGCCGGACTCGAAAGCTGTCCGGGCGGCGACCGTCAGCGCCTCCGACAATGGGGCCGGAAGGCAGCCGCTGCATCAACCGCACCAGCAAGCGTTTCAGTGGACTTACCGGCCGCTTGCGTGGATACACCGTCCGGAATGACGAGGTTGTGCTGGTAGGAAGCAGTGAGGATCGAGCCAAGCACTGCCGTTCCCAAGAGCGAGCCCAACTCATAGCCGGTCTCGGAAATGGCCGAGGCGGCGCCGGATTTGTCGGCCGGAACGGAGGCCAGGATGAGGTCGTTGGAGATGGTCTCCGCAGCACCAACACCTATTGCGAGTACGGTCAGGGCCGACAACAGGAACACGGGTCCGCTGCCATGGTCACCCACCACCACAATCAGGTATCCCACTCCGCTGAGAGTTAGTCCCGCAGCCACAACGAACCCAGGCTGTACGCGCTTGACCAGCGGCACTACCAGCAGGCCGGCGATGACCGTAGCCAGGAGAGCAGGAATCATTGCGATGCCGGCCTCCATAGGGGGACTGGCCCTCAACAAGTTGCAGGTGCTGGGCGAAGAAGTAGATGAAGCCCGTCATGGAGAAGAGGGACAGGACGTTCGCCACGATTGCGGTACTGAACACCTTGTTCTTGAACAATGAGACGTCCAGCATGGGGCTCTCGATCCGCTGCTGGCGGCGGACGAAGATAATGCCCATCACCACGCCGAACCCCCATGAAGGCAGCCGCGGACGCCCCGAAGCCGTGAACCGCGAATTCCTTGATGCCGTAAACGAACGGCGCCATGGTGACCACGGACAGGAGAATGCTGGGCACGTCCACCCGGCCGGGATTGGCGTCCTTCGATTCAGGAATCAAGACCCGGCCGAAAGCAAGTAGCGGCAGGAGCAGGAAAGCCGCCACCAGGAACACGGCACCCCCCCACCAGAAGTGCTCCACCAACCAGCCACCGAAGATCGGGCCAAGGGCGGCACCACCGGAGAAACCGGCGGCCCAGACGGCGATCGCGAGCCGACGCCGGTTGGGATCGGTGAAGATGTTCCGGATCAGGGACAGGGTTGAGGGCATCAGCATGGCTCCGAAGACGCCCAGGCCCGCGCGGCCGGCGATGAGCCATTCAGCGGAAGGCGCGAAAGCTGTAGCAGCCGAAACCGCTGCGAAGCCCGTGCTGCCGAGCAGGAGCAGCCGCCGTCGTCCGATCCTGTCGCCCAAGTTACCCATGGACACCAACAATGCTGCGAGGACCAACGGGTAGCGTCAACAATCCACAGCAATTGGACGCCGCCCACGTCCAACGAACGGGCGATCTCGGGCAGTGCAAACGTGAGCGCGGTGTTGTCGACGGCCACCAGCAGCACCGGAAACATCAGGAGTGCCAGGGCCGTCCAGTCGCGCCACGGTGCTGCCTGACCCTTAACGGGCTGAGCGGAACGGGGGTGCTTGGTTGATGACGGCGAGAACATGTAACTCACTGTACCGTCCAGACGGTACAGTTTCAAGTAGAAGCCGTAAGCCTTTAGGGAATGATGGACACATGCCACGAAAACCAGTTGCCCGGGACGCCGTCCTGGATGCCTTTGAAGCCCTCCTTATCGAGGTAGGGGGGAGCGTGCCGCCACGCTCGACGCCGTTGCCAAGCGGGCAGGCGTGTCCAAGGGCGGTCTGCTCTACCACTTCCCGAATAAGGAAGCGCTGATCACGGCCCTTTTGGAGCGCCTGGACCTGCTCGCCGATGAAGATACCGAGCTGATGAAGGCTGCCCCCCGATGGTTCGGCCGCCTACTTCATCCGCTCCTCGCTCTGGGCGGATACGCCCATGGACCGGGCCTTCGTCGCTGCCACAAGATTGGCCGAAGTTGCCCACGAGGAAACCCGCCGCAGGTTCGCCGCGATCCAGCAACGGTGGCTGGACGTGCTGGCTGAGGACGTCGGGCCGGAGGTTGCCAAGGCCGTCAGCTACATGGGCGACGGCCTCTATTTCAACGCGATTTTTGAAGGCGGGCAGGAGGGCGGCAACGCCGGGCGGGAGGCCGACGTCGAAATTCTGTTGGGAGTCCTTGAACGGTTGCGGAAGTAGCGGGTCTTCCATTTGCTGCGGGGCGCGGGACGTAGGACAATTAACCTCGTGGCGTGCCGTACGCGGTGACCACACACAACTGAACATGCCTTTTGATCTGCGGCGGGAGAGTCCTGCAAGCAAGTGATGCAGGCGCCGTAGGAGCAAACCCTCCCCCAGGAATCTCTCAGGCCCACGCACCGCCGCGGCTAGGCAACTCTGGAAAGCAGCAGGCACTCAGCCCACCTTCGGGTCAAAGAGTGTTGTGCTCACCGACGGTGCAAGCGATGGTTGCTCAGGCAACGCGCGGAAACTCTCAGGTCCAATACAGAGCGGGGGGGAGGAACCCAGCCGCTGTGGCGTACCCAAACGCTGCCCAAGTAATGGAGTTCCTTCGTGACGGTTAGTTCTGCCTCCACCACCTTCGTCGATCGGCATATCGGCGCCCGCCGCCAGGCCGACATTGAGACCATGCTCAAGTCCGTCGGCTACGACACTGTTGATTCGCTGGTCGACACCGCCGTCCCGAACGACATCCGCCAGGAAGTTGCCCTCACCCTGCAGAACGCGTTGAGTGAAGTTGAAGTTCTGGCCGAGCTGCGCAAGCTCGCGTCCAAGAACAAGACGGCCGTTCAGATGATCGGCCAGGGCTACTACGACACCGTGACGCCGCCCGTGATCCGTCGGAATATCCTCGAATCCCCCCCGGCTTGGTACACGGCTTACACCCCCTTACCAGCCGGAAATCTCGCAGGGCCGCCTCGAGGCGCTCCTGAACTTCCAGACCATGGTCCAGGACCTGGTTGGGCTGCCGATCGCCAACGCGTCCCTACTGGATGAAGCAACCGCAGTGGCCGAAGCCGTCCTCATGATGCGCCGAGCCAACAAGAACAAGGCTGTCCAGGATGGCAAGACCGTCCTCGACGCAGACTGCCTCCCGCAGACCATTGCCATCGTCAAGGGCCGTGCCGAGGCGCTCGGCTTCGAAGTCGAGGTCGCTGACCTTTCCTTGGGTCTCCCGGAAGGTGCCATCAACGGCGTCGTCCTCCAGCAGCCCGGCGTTTCCGGCCGCGTGTTCGATCACTCTGCCGTGATTGCGGACGCCAAGGAGCGCGGTGCGCTGGTTACCGTTGCTGCCGACCTCCTGTCCCTGACCCTCATCACCCCTCCAGGCGAGCAGGCGCCGACATCGCCGTCGGTTCGGCACAGCGCTTGGGCGTTCCGCTCTTCTTCGGTGGCCCGCACGCCGCCTACATGGCCGTCCAAAAGGGACTGGAGCGTTCCATGCCCGGCCGTTTGGTGGGCGTTTCCAAGGACGACGCCGGTGTCCCCGCCTACCGCTTGGCGCTGCAGACCCGCGAGCAGCACATCCGCCGCGAGAAGGCCACGTCCAACATCTGTACAGCGCAAGCACTGCTGGCCATCGTGGCCTCGATGTACGCCGTTTACCACGGCCCTGAGGGCCTCAAGGCGATCGCCGAAACCGCCCATGGCCACGCCCGCACGCTTGCAGCGTCCCTGAAGCTGCCGGCGTCGAGGTCCTCCACGGTTCCTTCTTCGACACCATCACCGTCCGCGTTCCCGGCAAGGCTGCTGAAATCGTCGCCGGTGCCGAGGCCAAGGGCATCAACCTCCGTGGCATCGACGCTGACACGGTTGGCATCTCTGTTGATGAAACCACTACTTCCGAGATTGTCGGTCGTCTCCTTGATGTCTTTGGCGCTCCTGTACTTGAGTCTGCTGAAGCTTCGCGCTTGAGGCTTCCGTGGAACGTACGAGCGACTTTATGCAGCACCCGGTGTTCAACACCCACCGCTCAGAAACCCAGCTCCTCCGCTACATCCGTAAGCTCTCGGACCGCGACCTCGCGCTGGACCGCACCATGATCCATTGGGTTCCTGCACCATGAAGCTGAACGCCACGGCCGAGATGGAGGCGATTTCCTGGCCGGAGTTCGCCTCGATCCACCCGTTCGCACCGGACCACCAGACTGAGGCTGGCGCGAACTCATCGCCGACCTCGAATCCCAGCTGACCGAGATCACCGGTTACGACCAAGTCTCCATCCAGCCGAATGCCGGTTCCCAGGGCGAGCTCGCCGGTCTGCTGGCGATCCGCGGCTACCACCTGTCGCGCGGCGACGAGCAGCGCAACGTCTGCCTGATCCCCCGCCTCTGCCCATGGCACCAACGCAGCCTCGGCAGTGCTGGCGGGCATGAAGGTTGTTGTGGTGGCCACTGCTCCCGATGGCACCATCGACCACGTAGACCTCAAAAACAAGATCGAGCCCACCGCGACGCGCTCTCGGCCATCATGATCACCTACCCGTCCACTCACGGTGTGTACGACGCCGACGTCCGCGAAGTATGCGACGCCATCCACGAGGCCGGCGGCCAGGTGTACATCGACGGCGCCAACCTCAACGCCCTCGTCGGACTCGCGCAGCCGGGCAAGTTCGGCGGCGACGTCTCCCACCTGAACCTGCACAAGACCTTCTGCATCCCCCCCACGGTGGCGGTGGACCCGGCGTTGGTCCGGTTGCTGCAAAGGCGCACCTCGCACCGTTCATGCCCGGCGACGCTGCATCATGGACCGAAGGCAACGACGTCCCGATCTCGCGTCCCGCTTCGGTTCCGCCGGTGTCCTCCCGATCTCCTGGCTTATGTGAAGCTCATGGGCGGCCAGGGCCTCACCGAAGCAACCAAGTCTGCTCTGCTGGCCGCGAACTACATCGCATCCCGCCTCAACGAGCACTTCCCGGTCCTCTACACCGGCGAGGGCGGACTCGTGGCCCACGAATGCATCCTGGACCTCCGGGAACTGACGGCCAAGACCGGCGTCACCGCGGAGGACGTGGCCAAGCGCCTCATCGACTTCGGCTTCCACGCCCCCCCACTCGCGTTCCCGGTTGCCGGAACTCTGATGGTAGAGCCCACCGAGTCCGAAGACCTTGTGGAGATCGACCGCTTCATCGAAGCCATGATCACCATCCGCAAGGAAATCGACCAGGTAGCCAACGGCGACTTCGCCGTGGAGAACTCGCCGCTGCGCAAGGCACCCCACACGGCTGCCGCGTCGTAAGTTCTGACTGGGACCGTGCGTACCCGCGCGAGCAGGCCGCCTTCCCGGTCCACCACCTCAAGCAGGACAAATACTTCCCGCCCGTGGGCCGCATTGATGGCGCGGCCGGAGACCGTAACCTGGTGTGCTCCTGCCCGCCGATCGAAGACTTCGAAAACTAAGGACTGGTCATGACTGAGAACTACACAGCCCTTTACGAAGAGCACAAGAAGCTCGGCGCGTCCTTCACCGACTTCGGTGGCTGGCAAATGCCGCTCAAGTACTCGTCCGAGTTGGCCGAGCACCACGCCGTCCGCAAGTCCGCCGGACTGTTCGACCTCTCCCACATGGGTGAAGTCTGGGTCACCGGTCCCGAGGCAGCTGCTTCCTGGACTACGCACTGGTGGGCAAGATCTCCGCTATGGCCGTCGGCAAGGCCAAGTACTCGCTGATCTGCCAGGAAGACGGCGGCATCATCGACGACCTCATCACCTACCGTCGGCCCTCTACCCAAGAAGGCACCGACAAATTCCTTGTGGTTCCGAACGCCGGCAACGCCAAGGTTGTTGCCGCTGCGCTGCTGGAGCGCGCCGCCGGTTTCGACGTTGTTGTTGAGGACGCTTCCGCTGAGACTTCGCTGATCGCTGTTCAGGGGGCCGCTTGCTGAAGCGATCCTCCTCCGCCTGGTCCCGGCCGAACAGCACGCCCTGGTCACTGAGCTCAAGTACTACGCGGCGGTTGAAGTTCCGTTCACGTTCGACGGCGGCACACAGGACCTGCTGCTGGCCCGCACCGGTTACACCGGTGAAGATGGCTTCGAAATTTTTGTGGCCAACGAGTCCGCAGCAGCTCTCTGGCAGGCAATCGCCGACGCAGCAGAAGAAGGCGAGCTCACCCCCCCGCCGGCCTTGCTTGCCGCGACTCACTGCGCCTCGAAGCAGGCATGCCCCCCCTCTACGGCAACGAGCTCTCCCGCGAAGGCAACCCCCCCTTCGCAGCAGGACTCGGTCCCGTGGTGGCACTGTCCAAGGAAAGCGACTTCGTCGGCAAAGAGGCACTCGCTGCCCTCAAAACAGACGGTGCCGGTTCCACCAGCGGACGCAAGCTCGTGGGCCTTAAGGGCTTGGGCCGCAGGGCCGGACGCGGCCACTACCCGGTCCTCAAGGACGGCGCAACGGTCGGTGAAGTCACCTCCGGCCAGCCCAGCCCGACGCTTGGCTACCCGGTAGCGTTGGCGTATGTCGACGTCGCTTTTGCTGAGCCGGGCACCGCCCTGGACATCGACCTTCGGGGGGGTAAGAGTGAGCCCTTTGAAGTCGTCGCACTGCCGTTCTACAAGCGCCAAAAGTAAGCGGTAGTTGTCCCGTCGGGCCGCCTTGGCCCGTCGGGTCCGCCATCCTCCGCGGGCTCGGTCGCCTAAGCGCCGTTGGGCGGACGCGAGGCTCCCTTGGACGCCCGCTTCCGGATACCGGGCCCGATGGGGCTGCGCACCTCACCAGGACGCGCGGCTGCTCTTGCGCCCCCCCTCGAACCGCTAAGGTGCTGGGGGAGTGGCAACCTGCCGCATGAGCGCCTGTCCGCGCAGCCCACCAGCCATAGTTTTTGATCAACCACAGTAAGGAAACAGAATGCCCAAAGTAGCGCCCGAACTTCAGTACTCCGACGAACACGAGTGGGTTTCCCGCGGAGACGGGAACTCGGTGTCCGTTGGTATCTCCGAGGTTGCCACTGACGCACTGGGTGACATTGTGTACGTTGACCTTCCCGAGGTCGGTTCGACAGTTACTGCAGGCGAGACCTGCGGTGAGGTTGAGTCCACCAAATCGGTTTCGGACCTGTACTCACCCGTGACCGGTGAGGTCACGGAGATCAACGACGCCGTTGTTTCCGACCCCGCCCTGATCAACAACGACCCCTACGGCGCCGGTTGGTTGTTCAAGGTTGCTGCCGAGTCCGAGGGCCCGCTGCTCTCGCCGAGGAGTACGCCTCCAAGAATGGCGGAGACCTCTCCTAGTCCGCCGGGGGGGTGGCCCGTCGGGGGGGCCAACGTCCTCTGCGTGCTCGGTCGCGAGAACGCCGGTGAAGTATTGCCAGTCCGTTTCGTGGGTTAGCTGCGGAGTGTGCCGTGCGCACGGCATGTTCGGCAGCCAAACCCCCCCGAAATGGAGCCCATCGGCGTAGCGTGGGATTGTAGAACTGAATAAAATTGCGACGCCGGGTTGCCGCCTTTGGGGGGGCCATCCGGCGTCGTGCTTCGGTCGACCTCCGCCATAAGCAGGGGGCGGCCCTCCGGCAGGACCATCTGCCGGACCGTTTTCAAGCTTTGTTAAGGAATCCCGACCATGGCTGTTGGCGTTTTCGATCTGTTTTCTGTGGGTATTGGCCCGTCGAGTTCTCATACTGTGGGGGGGCCCATGCGGGCTGCTGCGGTGTTCGCTGGTGAGCTCAAGGACGCCGGCGTCCTGGGCTCGGTGGCGTCGCTGCGGGTTGACCTCTATGGCTCATTGGCTGCCACCGGTCGTGGGCATGGCACCATGACGGCCACGCTGCTGGGCTTGGAGGGGGGGTATCACCCTGAGCTGATCCTGCCCGAAGAGGTGGAGGAGCGGCTCGCGACGATCGCTGAGACAGGTGTCCTGAACCTGGCCGGCGCCTCCGGCGAAGGCGTGGAGCTGCCGTACGCGGTTGAGGACATGATCCTGCATCCGTTGACGGTGTTGCCGCGGCATACGAATGGGATGAAGTTTGCTGTCTCTGATGCTGGTGGGAATGTGCTGCGGGAGGCGACGTTCTTTTCGGTCGGTGGTGGGTTCATTGTCCGGGAGGGTGAGGAAGATGCGGCCCGGGAGGAACTCGAAGAGTCGAAGAAGGAGTTGCCGTTGCCGTTCAGGACGGCGGCGGAGTTGCTGGGCCGGTGCTCTTCGAAGGGCCTTGGGATCAGCGACATCATGTTCATCAATGAGCGTGCGTCCCGGTCCGAGGAGGAGATCCGGGAGGGTTTGCTGCATATTTGGTCCGTGATGGAGGCCTGTGTTGAAACGAGTCTGAAGCGTGAGGGTGTGTTGCCCGGGGGGGTTTGAAGGTTCGTCGTCGTTCTCCTGATTGGTTGGAGCGGTTGCTGAAGGAGGACAAGG